>PLNU01000078.1 GCA_003142835.1 Syntrophaceae bacterium | reverse complement strand
ATGTCCAATGCCTGGTTCTTCCAGGGCCGGGTCGGCGTGAAACCCACACCGCAGTGGGATATCCTGCTGTCCTTGTCTTACGCGCAGGCTGATAAAAAAGCCATTCAATATATGGGCCCGCTGACTGAACCGACTGCCAACGGTACCTATGGCACGGAAGTTGATCTTACCGCCACTTACAAGATCACCAACAACCTGACTTACATGTTAGGCGCGGGTTACCTCTTTACCGGTGATTATTACAAAGGCGCGACGAACGTAAATGTCCAAGACGATTTTACCGTCATTAACAAATTAACTCTTACCTTCTAAAATTTTATAGTTATTTAGAAGAAACTTATGAACCCCGGGAGGACGGGCATTAAACCTCCCGGGGTTTCTTTTAACGAACTCGACAGAAAACATACAACATTGAAAGGTTTTCTGAATAATGGTTTGATTACCCAGGAGGATTAGAATAAAAAGAAGTCAGAGCTTCTCAAAGAGTTTTAGCCTGCATTGGATACCGAGTTTGTGGAAAAAGCGCCGAAAGACACAATCGTAATGACTCTGGGCTGCGGCAAGTTTCGCTTCTTTAATAAAGAACTGGGAGATATTGGAGGAATTCCCCGCCTGTTGGATATCGGGCAGTGTAATGACGCTTATTCGGCAATCCAGATCGCTGTGGCTTTATCCAAGGCTTCCAATGTTGGAGTCAATGATTTGCCGCTTTCGATGATTCTTTCCTGGTATGAACAAAAGGCCGTTGCCATCTTGCTGACATTGCTTCACCTGGGAATCAAAGACATTCGCCTGGGGCCAAGTTTACCGGCATTTATAACGCCCAATGTTCTGGATGTGCTGGTGAAGAATTTTGCGATCAAACCGATTACGACACCGGATGAGGATTTAAAAGCCATATTGGGATAAAAAAATAAAGGCTGCTTTTCCATAACGAAAGGAAGAGCAGCCTTTTTGCATCTTCTGTACGGGGCCAAAGTTATCTTGACAGCAGATGTAAAAATAGACAGTAAATCATACTTCCTTGTACTTCACAAATCGTCAACCTCAACAAGTATGCTAGATTTCAATGAGTATTCATTGATGTTATTTCCTCCGCAAATATGATTATGATATGGACAGCTATGTGTGAGGCCAGCGGATGCATGTTTGATATGCTATAGTGCCGCTGGGAAACCAGGCGGCAAACAAAGAAAACAAACCTCAATCTACATATCGGGAGAACCCGGTCTACTCGACTCAAAATCAGTTCAAAACGGAAGACCATGACGGTCTTTAGATGGAAATGAAAGCTTGACATTGCATTTTTTTGGATGTAAATGTAAGTGAACGTTAACTTACATAATGGTGTGGATATGAGAAAAGGTATTGCCAAGGTGAGTACAGAAGTGAGGCGGGAGCAGATAAGGCAGGCCACATTCAATATTATCGCCAATCAAGGCGTAAAAGGCCTTACCATTTCTGCCATTGCGGAAAAAGTGGGAGTATCGGAAGCCAACCTTTATCGGCATTTTAAGAACAAGAAAGAAATCCTTGCTCATGCCGTTGAAAGTATTGGTGAGGGTCTCCTGCAAAACCTCAGAAGTGTCAAAAATACGAAGGTGGCGGATCCTGTGAAAAAGTTAAAAAGGCTCTTCAGGCTCCATCTCGAATATATTGAAGCAAACGAGGGAATCCCACGTTTTGTCTTTTCAGAAGAGTTACATAAAGGCAATCCTGATTTGAGGAACAAACTGCTGGATGCGATTAACACCTATGCCCGGGAGATAGAATTATTGATAAAGCAGGGGCAAGAAGGCGGAACAATTAATAAGGGAATCGATACTCATGCCTTTGCCTTTTCAATGATCGGCATGATCCAAATATCGACCATGATGTGGTCGTTAAATGATTTTTCATCTTCGCTGGTTCTTGATGGCATGGGGCTCTGGGATAGTTTCGAGAAATGCATGGCGGTAAAGAAGTAATGTATTGATTCAGCGGCGTTTAGACCCTTCTGAAAAAGCAACCCTTTAACAAGGAAGGTCAGCGCCATGAACCTGACTTTTCGAAAACACCGGAGTGCAATTAAACCTTAAGGAGGAACATCACAATGAAAAAGAAATCAGTTTTAGCTCGAATGCTTTTGTTAGTCACCATCGCGACAGCACTGACTCTCGGAATTTATAGCTTTGCCGCTGCTCACTGCGACACTTTGGATGGACCCGTCATTCAGGATGCCCAAAAGGCCTTGGAGACCAAAGATGTCACCCCCGTCCTCAAGTGGGTAAAACAAAAGGATGAAAAAGCTGTTCGTACGGCCTTTGCCAAGGCGCAAAGCGCCAAGGGCAAGAAAAATGCTGATGCAGCAGAAAAGCAGTTCTTTGCGACACTGGTCAAGATTCATCGCGCCGGGGAAGGAGCACCTTTTGCCGGACTGAAACCGGCAGGTGAAGTTGAGCCCGCCATTACCGAAGCAGATAAAGCCCTGGATAGCGGTTCCTCTGCTGCTCTGGTAAAACTGGTCACTGACGATGTTGTGGCCGGCATTCAGAAGCGTTACGAGCGAGCAGCAGCGACTTACAAACACAAGGACGAGAGTGTCGAGCAGGGCCGTGAGTTTGTTGAAGCGTATGTTGAATACACGCATTACGTGGAACGGCTTCATCTGGACGCAACCGGTAAAGGCGCGCATGACGAACACGCTCAAGGTTCTAAACAGCCTCCTGCCAAGCATCGTACATCTGATATTCACAAGCATGGGAATTAAACAAAACCTGGTTTTATTTGGGGGTTAAAGGAGATATTGCGATGAGTTTTAAAATAAAAGAAAATGTTTCCTGGGTCGGCAAGATTGACTGGGAACTGCGTAAATTTCATGGCGAAGAATATTCAACACATCGCGGCTCAAGTTATAATTCCTATCTGATCAAAGAGGGTAAAACAGCCTTGATTGATACGGTGTGGGGAAAGTTTTCGGGTGAATTCGTGGAAAACCTGAAAAAGGAGATCCCCCTGGAAAAGATTGATTTTGTCATCGCCAATCATGCGGAATCGGACCACAGTGGAGCACTGCCAGAACTAATGCGCCATATTCCCGACACACCGATATACTGCACTTCCAACGGGGTGAAGTCCCTGACAGGTCATTATCATCAGGATTGGAACTTTCATATTGTGAAGACAGGGGATAAACTCAGCCTCGGATCAAAAGAACTGATCTTTATTGAAGCTCAGATGCTACACTGGCCGGATAGCATGATGTCTTACCTGACCCATGACAGCATCCTATTTAGTAATGACGCCTTCGGTCAGCATATCGCTTCGGAACGGATGTACAACGATTTGGTTGATCAGGCAGAGTTGTTTCAGGAAGCCATTAAATACTATGCTAACATCCTGACGCCGTTCAGTGCCTTGGTGGACAAGAAAATAAAGGAAGTTCTGGCCTTGAATGTTCCGGTGGACATGATTTGTCCGAGTCATGGCGTCATCTGGCGAAAAGATCCCTTGCAGATTGCCAATCAATACCTGGAATGGGCCAATGCCTACGCCGAAAATCAGATTACGATTGCGTATGACAGCATGTGGGACGGTACGCGGCGCATGGCAGAAGCCATCGCCAAAGGAATCGTGGAAGCAGATCCAACTGTTGCCGTAAAGTTATTCAACATCGCCAGATCAGACAAAAACGATCTGATCACGGAAATCTTCAAGTCCAAAGCGGTTCTGGTCGGGTCTCCCACTATAAATAAAGGCATTCTTTCCGCTGTTGCCGCTATCCTGGAAGAAATGAAGGGATTGAAATTTATGAATAAGAAGGCGGCGGCATTCGGCTGTTATGGTTGGAGCGGGGAAGCGGTCAAGATCATGACGCAGCATTTATCATCTGCCGGGTTCACTGTGGTTGATGAGGGCTTGAGGGCCATGTGGAACCCTGATACGAAGGCTATAGAAATATGCATTGAATATGGGAAAAGAGTTGCCGGGCTTTTCAAATGATTTAAAGGTGTGCGATTTATATAAGTCATTTGGTTGTGGGCCTTTGTTACCCTTCAGAAAGGGAGATTGGGAATACTAAAGATGAATAGAACGGCACAACAACTTATCACAATAATTCTGGTTATATTGACGGGTAACTTGATTTTCCTAATCCAGGCTGTATGTGCCCAAGAGGTAGCATCAGAAAAATCACAAATGGGTAGGCAGCAGGGTTTGACCAGTATCCAGTCTCAAGCCCAGGAAGAACCACTATCTCTCAAGACATGTCTTAATAAAGCGCTCCAGGATAATCCTCTTCTTTCCGAGGCCCAATTGGGAGTGAAGGCAGGAGAAAAGGTCATTGACAGCGCATGGGGAAAACACCTTCCCAAATTATCCTTGGAAGCTAATTATACAAAAAAGCAGGATTCCTGGCCATATATTCCCGCCGAATCGGCAAGTCTGGCACCGCATTTCAGTGATGAATTCGCCTCGTGGTCATTGGTCATGACGCTTCCCATTTATCAGGGGGGACAGATTATTACCGGAGTTGAGCTGGCAAAGATACGCAAGGTAAACCAGGAAAATAATCTCTCTTTAACTAAAAACGAACTTATTGCCAACACCATCAATACCTATAACAAAATACTCCAGTTGAAAAAACTGAGAGAGGCTTCACGCTCGTCAGTATCGGCTATGGAAAATCAGCGGAATAATTCCCGGCTTCTTTACGAGGTGGGCAGGATTGCAAAAGTTGACCTGTTAAAAGTTGAGGTGCAGCTCGCCAATGAGAAACAGCGTCTGCTTTCCCTGGATGAAGGCATTGTCAACATGGCGGGGATGCTGCGCTACCTGATGGGTGAAAAAATAGCCGTGGCGGGAGAAGTTCCAGTCCTGTCCGACAAACTGACCATGCCGGAATTTACGCCTGATTTTGATCTGGCCTGGAAAACAGCGCAGGAAAAAAGACCGGAGTACCTTATTGCATCAACAAATATTCAAGAAGCGGAATTAAACAAAAAAATTGCTTTGGGGAAACTCTTCCCGTCGCTTAGCGCATTTGCCGTATACATGGATCAGTATGGCTATGCCCCGTATTATAAAGAGGCCAACTATTTTGCCGGGTTCAACCTGAGTATGCCGCTGTTTGAAAAGTCTGCTTATGATGAGATAGCCAAAGAGAGAATCCTGAAAAGCAAGGCCGAAAAGCGTCTTGATGTTGTAGAAAATCAGATAAGGCTTGACATCCAGACGGCCATTTCCTCCCTCCGGGAGAGTAAGAACCGGGTTTTGACAGCCGGGCAGGCAATAGAACAAGCCGAAGAAAGCTTTCGCATTGAACAAAAGAAATACGAAAGCGGCGCCGGGACAACCGTTGATCTGCTATTTGCCCAGAGCGCTTATATAACGGCAGTGGCGAATCATTATCAGGCCTTATTTGATTATAATGCAGCCCTGGTTTCCTATAGAAAGGTGACCGGTGCACTGGAGGAATATCTGCAATGAAAAAAAAATATTTACTAATAATACCGATTATTATCATTGTCGCAGCGGTTTTCCTGGTAATCATGAAAAAGCACGAAATCGCCTCCCTGCCCACGCCTCAATCATATATTCAGACTATTCAGACGGCCTTGATAAGCCAGGGCAAACTGGAGACGACCACCCATTATCTGGGGATAATTGAATCTTACGCACGGGCTGACCTTTCCGCGCGCATTTCCGGAAATATTTTAAGCGTGAACAAAAGAGAAGGGGATTCCGTCCACCAGGGTGAACTGGTGGCAGTGATAGACGACCGCGAGCTTTCCGACAGGGCGCTAGCCATCAATGCGGAAGCCCTTGCCACAAAGCAGAGACTGGCCGGGGCAAAAAGCGCCTATGACACGCAGAAATCTATCTATGAAAGGGATGTAATGCTTTATAAAGAAGGTGCGATATCCAAAGAAGCCCTGGAGCGCTCCAGGGCAGCCTATGACGGAGCGCAGGCCACTATGTCTGCCGCCGGGGAAACACTGCAAGGCTTGCAAAGAAGCGCGGCCGCAGCCCGGACGCAGACCGGATATGCGCGCATATCTGCCCCGTTCGGCGGCATTGTTGTCAAGCGCTGGAGTGAACCGGGAGATTTGGCTGTTCCCGGAAAACCGATCCTGACTATCGAGAAGCTATCACCCTGTAAAGTGGTAATCCAGGTTCCCCAGGAAGAAATAAGCCGTATCCGCAAAGGGACTAAAGCCTATCTGCGCACAGGTCAGCAAAGCATGACGACAGCGGTTAACCGGGTTTATCCCTCTCTAAGTAAAAACCTCCTTGGTTCTGTGGAGATTATCTTTTCCTCATCACCTTTTTCGCTCCCATCCGGATCGTCAGTAGGCGTTGATTTTGTAACAAATGAGGTAACAGGTTTAATCGTACCTGATAATGCCCTTGTTCAAACCGGCAAGGGTACATTTGTCTATCTTATTGACAAGGATGTTGTCCGGATTCGCCATGTGGATTTATTGGGAACTGGCAGGGGACGAGCGGCTGTCAGCGGGCAAATAAACGCCGGTAATATGGTCGCTGTCGGGCAGGAAAACAAACTCCTCGGTCTTGCCGAGGGAAGCGCAGTCAATCCTGTGGTGAACAAGCCATGAACTTTGTCGCACAATATATCCGCAAACCGCACCTTATCCTTTCGATCGTGTTATTGTTATCCGTTGTCGGCATTATGGGTTACTGGAAAATGCCGTTTAATCTGTTTCCTGATGTTGATCGTCCCCAGGTCAGTGTCATTACCATCATGCCGGGAGCTGCAGCCGCGGATGTTGAGGCCGATATAACCCGCGCCATAGAAAAGGAGCTGTCCACAATTGATCTTGTGCGGCGTGTAACATCCATATCCAAGGACGAGGCCTCCGTTGTCCAGGCAGAATTTGAATATGAAAAAGGGCTTGATGCAGCGGCAACGGATGTGGCCAATGCGCTCAGCAAAATCAGTTCCCGGCTTCCTGCAAATATCCGTCCGCCCCAGATTTTCAAGATCAGCCAGGCATCTCAGCCTAACATGACGATTGCCCTTTCGCCAAAAACCGGTTATCCGGCCGACCTGAGAAAAATCCGGGAAATGGCTGACAACCAGATCAAGGAAGACCTGTTAAGAGTTCCGGGAATCGCCAATGTGGAGGTATTCGGAGGGTGGCAACCGGAGATAAAAGTGACAATCGATCCGGATCAACTTAAGCGTTTCGGGCTAAGTCTTAACGACATTATGTCCGCCCTTGTCGCCCAGAATCAGAATATCCCCCAGGGACTCATCATTCGTAAAGAAGGGCAGTATATCTTCAAGACAGAGGGGCAGGTCAATACCCCTGATGAATTAAACAACCTGGTCATCGGGAAAAAGGACGGCGGCATCATCCATTTACGGGATGTGGGTTCTGTTGCAGCCGGTGTTCAGGAACCTCAATCCGCCTATCACGGCAATGGCAAAGAGGCCATCGGCATCAACATAATGCGGGCGCAGACAGGACATACCCTCGATACGATCACCGCTGCGGAAAAGGCCTTGCCGCACCTGAAAACCAAATACCCCTTCATTGATTTTGAAATCAGCTATACGCAGAAAGATTTAATCAAACTCAGTGTGGATAACATGCTGGTAGCGCTTCGCGATGCCATTATCATTACCGTTCTGGTAATATTTCTGTTTCTGGGCAACATACGCACCATGTCGCTTTGCGCCATTTCCATCCCTTTTACCTACCTGATTACCTTTGCCTTTATGTGGCTGTTTGGCTTTGAATTTCATATGGTTACACTCACCGGGGTTATCTTGGCCGTGGGCATGCTGCTGGACGATGCTATTGTTGTCATTGAAAACATCGAGCGGCATTATCATGAAAGTGGCAAGGATATAGAAGATATTGTTGTCGGCAGCACTGAAGAAGTAATGCTGGCCATATTTTCCGGGACGTATGCCACGGTTGTTGTCCTTGTTCCCATTATCTTTATCGGCGGCTATGTCCAGACCGTCTTAAGACCCCTTGCCCTGGCTTTAACCATCGCCCTGATTGCTTCTTATATCGTCTCCGTGACGATTATCCCAATCCTTGCCCCATATATACTTAAAAAGACTCGCAAGGAAAACAGAGTGGAGGTTTTTGTTAAAAAATGGAGTGATCTTTTTAATAATGCCATACGCGATTTTTTTGTCAACGCCCTGGATTTTGCCATTAAGCATCGCATGGCTTTCGTACTGGCGGCCTTTGTCTTACTCATCATCACTAGCCGGGTGGCAAGACCGCTGGTCGGCCAAAACATCATGCCTCCCATGGATACGGGCATCATCAAGATAAACTTTGAGGCGGACAGCAATTCTTCTTTATACCAGACGAATACTATTTTGCAGCAGATGGAGGCCATCATCAAAAGGCAGAAAGGGCTTATCTTCAGCAGCTCCACACTGGGTTCAGAGCCTTCGGTCATTTCTTTCGGCAGCGGCAAGAATCCGCAGCAGGGGAATATTACTGTCATGATGGTGGACAGGTATCATCGCAAGGAAACCATCTGGCAGATTGAAAACAACATGCGCACAGAGTTTTATAAAATACCCGGCCTGAAATATGTGGATGTATTCGACTATGGCGCAACACCCCTTTCCAGCATCAGGGCTACTGTCGATGTAATGGTAACCGGCCCGGAGCCCAAAGTCCTTTATGAAATCGGCCGGGATATCGAGCGGAGGATGGCAACGGCGGGGGGTGTAAAATCGGTTTCTCTGAGCTGGACCGCTGATAAAAAGGAAGTTAATTTTGTTGCGGACAGGGAGAAGTGTGCTTTATACGGTATCTCACCCCGGGAAATTGCGGCACAGGTGCAGGCGGCCGTGCAGGGAGGCATCGCTTCCGTATTCCGTGTCGCCGGTGAAGATGGTTTTTATATTCGGGTTCGCTACAAGGAGGCATATCGGAACGACATTTCCAGTATCGCCAATCTGCACGTTCACACACCGGCAGGCGAGATCCCCTTATCCACCCTGGGCGCTATCAACACTGTATATGTGCCGATGCTCCTTACCCGCCAGGCCATGCAAAACAGCATCGACATCCTGGGTTATCGTGAGAAGGCGCCCGTTTCCCATATTATGGACAACGTGAACAAAGCTCTTGCAGGGCTTAAACTCCCGGATGGCTATACCCTTTCGCAGGAAGGCGATGCCAAACAAGCAGAAGAATCATTTAACGCCCTCCTGGTGGCCATGGGCATCGGTTTAGTCCTCCTTTATTTTTCCTTGGTTCCAGCATTCCGTTCATTTGTTCATCCGCTGACAATCATGGTAGCTATTCCCCTGGCATTGATAGGCGCTATCTGGTCACTGCTCATTGCTGGGAAACAACAATCCCTCGCGGCATTCATGGGGATTATCCTTCTTGCCGGGATTGTTGTGAAAAACTCCATTCTCCTCATTGATTTCATTGAAATGGCAAAAGAAGCAGGTGCTACTACATTTGAGGCGTTAAAGGACAGCGTCCGGGTAAGAACGCGACCCATCATAATGACTGTCTTTGCCACTGCCGTCGGTATGATCCCCATCGCCATGGAAAGGGCGATTGGCCTGGAACGTTTGTCTCCGCTTGCATTCGTTGCTATCGGGGGGCTGTTGGTCTCGACCTTTCTTACGCTGCTTTATGTTCCCATCTTCTATACGCTTTTTGAAGATCTCGTCCAATTCATTAAACATATGGGAATAAGAAATAAATCGACAAAAAAAATAATAATGAAGCAATGCCCTCCCAAAATCATGCAACCAGGAGCAAATGATCTATGATATTATACAGTTGTACGTGAACTCGTTAAAAGTAATGAGACTTAATTTGGCAGTGTTCGTAAAGTCTAATATTGGTCAGGACACGTCATTCAATTTTACTTCAGCACAGGTCTTCGATGTCCATCATTTTAGCGATTCTTCTTTCGTGGCGGTCGCCCGAAAAATTTGTTTTCATAAATTTATCAATCATTGCATTAACCGGCACTGAATATTTTACTCTTCCGCCGAAAGCAATGAAATTGGCATTATTATGGGCTTTGGCCATTTCGGCGGTAAATAAGTCATAAACCTGCGCGCAGCGGATTGATCTTATTTTATTAGCGGCTATCGACATTCCAATACCTGTGCCGCAAAGTAAGATGCCAAAATCGTAGCCGCCTTTTGTAAATTCGTTACAGGCCGCTAGGGCAATATCGGGATAATCAACTGAATCTTCGGTATTCACGCCCATATCTTTTACTTCGCAGTTATTTGATTTTAAAAAAGATATGATATCTTGTTTCAGAGATACAGCGCCATGATCTGAGGCAATTATAATTTTTTTCATCAGACATCCCCCCTTTGGATATTTTTATGAGATTCTTTGATATCTTTTTTACGAGATTGCGAAATAAGTCAATAAAAAAACTTTGATTAGTAATCATATTTGCGATAAAAACTTATATGCAGGAACTATTGACAAGATACCTCAACCATCTTTTAATTGAACGTGGCGTGGCTCAAAATACGCTGGAAGCTTACGGGCGTGATCTACGCCGGTATTTTCAATTTCTACTGCAAAAAGATATAACTGAGCTGCAAGAAGTTAAACCTGAAGTAATCATTGAGTATTTGGTGCAGATCAAGGCCGATGGGTTATCGGCAAATTCGATGAACCGTGCTCTGGCAGCGCTTCGGGGATTATATAAGTATTTGATACAGGAAAAAATAATCGGGCAATCACCACTGGTTAATATTGAGCTGGCTAAAGTGTGGATGCGTCTGCCCGATACGATCAGCAAAGAAGAAATGAATGTTATTTTAATTCAACCCGGTAATCAAACAGCAGCGGCACTGCGTGATACTGCCATGCTTGAGCTTTTATACGCGACAGGTATTCGTGTTTCGGAATTAATTAACTTGACGATGAATAGTATTAATTGGCAAGTTGGTTTTTTAGTTGTAATGGGAAAGGGCAGCAAGGAAAGAATTGTTCCGATTGGTAAGACTGCCTACGATTGCACCAGGCTTTATGTGGATAAGGCCAGACCGCAGTTAATGCAAAAAAAAAATACGGATGTTTTATTTTTAAACAGGTTCGGCACAAAATTTACAAGACAGGGTCTCTGGAAAATAGTTATCCGGTATGCGAAAAAGGCGGGATTACAAAAGAAGGTTCACCCCCACACTTTCCGCCATTCTTTTGCTACCCACTTGCTGGAAGGCGGAGCTGATTTACGAACGGTGCAGGTTATGCTTGGACATACTGATATTTCCACAACTCAAATTTATACCCATATTACAAAGGAGAGATTGAGAGAAATTCACAAGAAATACCATCCCCGGGGTTAATAATCAGTTTTTCTCCGGATAAAATGTTGGAGCCGGAGATATAGGAGGCATAGAGGAATTAATGTTTAAAGATCTAATAAAAAATGATGGGCAGGCCAGGAAGAAGATTACAAGAGTATTGATTGCTCTTGCTGTCATTGTAATTGTCTTCTTTTCAATATTGCTTTTCCGGCCTCAGGCTATCAGCGCATTTACTTTCCAGCTTACAAGAATTAAAAATATTTTAAGCTATTATGCATTGCAGGATAAACCACATTTTTATTACATAGCAATGGAAAAAAACGGTAAGGATATTCGAATCAATGCCAATGAAAGTTTTGAAGTCACTTATCGTGACGAATTTGTAGTAAAATCAGTCGCCAGCGACGATCTGACGGGTAAATATATAACAGTCAACGTTGAATTTTTGGGAAAGGGTAAAAATGATATCGGCCTCTTGCTGCGGGGAATTGATCTGGTCAATAAGTTAATGCAAAATGACGAATTTAGTCAGAGCACGGGTAGTATTTCCAGTTACAAGATTCATATAAATTATAAAAATGAACCAATAGCAGTCGTTCCAATGAAAGTAATAATTACACCTCAGGATTGGCTCAGGTTTGCAAAAGATTCTACAAACGTCAATGTGCAAATTGAATATTTAAAAAAAGCAATAGCCGCGAACAAAGAAGATATCAGCGTCCGCAAAATCCTCGCCAGTACATATTGTAGGCTTGATAGGTTAGATGATGCCGTCAAACAATATAAAGATATTTTGTTGCTTAAATCCGATGATACAACAGCCATGGTGGAATTGGCCAAATGTTATATCAAGAAGAAAGATTATGACGATGCAATCGCAATATGCCGGAAGCTCATCAAGATAAATTCGCAGGATGCCCAGGCATATGTCAGCCTCGGTTTTGCTCTTTCCCAAAAAGGATTATGGGATCAGGCAATAGAAAGTTACCGGCAATCAGTTAAGCTTGAGCCGGAAAATTATCCGGTCAGATTCAAACTGGGAGATGCATACGAGAAAAGAAAAAAGATGAATCTGGCGATTGAAGAGTATAAATATATCGTCGAGCATTCCAAGGATACGGATCTAGCATTGCGCGCTTTGGGAGATGTTTATCTCAAAATTAATAAATATGAAGATGCCATTAAATATTACAAAGAATTGATAAAAAAGCAACCGCGGCTGGCTGCCGCTTACGCTAATCTGGCATCGGCTTATGCCGGCCGGGGCAAGTGGCAGGAAGAAATTGATAATTTAAAAAAGGCGGTCTCCCTGAGCCCGGATGAACCGGCGATCCGCTTCAATCTTGCTGTCGCTTATGAAAAAAGAAAACTCAACGCTGAAGCGATACAGGAATATCGGCATGTATTAAAAATTAATCCTAACGATGCCGATGCCATTGAGCGCCTGGCTGATCTTAATTTCAAAAACAAGAAATTTGATCAGGCAGTAACGTATTATGAAAAATTGACTGAAAGATATCCGAAAAATTCATCGATCTATCCTAATTTAGGATTTGCCTATGGCGAGCTGAAAAAATATAAAGCGTCAGCAGAAAATTATGAAAAGGCGATTAAACTAGGATCAAAAAGCTCCACCTTGCATTATAATTTGGCCTACACTTATAGCAAATTGGGGCGGGGAAAAGATGCAATTGCCGAGTACGAAAAAACATCACCACCGACTAAAGAAGTATTAAGTATTATCGCGCAATATTATTTGAAAGAAAAAAAACATGAAACAGCAATCAGGTATTATAAAAAAATAATTGTCCTTGAACCTAAAAAAGCGGCTTCCTACGCCAGTTTAGGATATGCCTATGCCGCCGGTAAAAAGTGGGATAAGGCCATTGAAAATTATCGAATCGCGTTGAAATACGACCGTGAAGATGATGAGCTTTACGCGAACTTAGGTGAGGCCTATGAAAACAAAGAGCTTTATCCGGAAGCTCTGAAAGCTTATACAAGTGCTTACGAGCTTAATCCGGAATCAGCAAAAGCGGCCAGGAGAATACCCAAGTTAAAAATTAAATTATTGCAGAAGAAATCTCAGAAATAAAATAAGGAGTAAAGAATGAACCAGATTGAACTGAACGATTTTTTCATAGGAAATAATACGGGATTTGTTTTGATTGCCGGTCCGTGCGTACTGGAAGATGAAGCGGCGGCTATGGATGTCGCTCAGTATCTGCAGAAGCTAACGACAAAGTTGAAAATCCCTTTTATCTTTAAGGCCTCTTACGATAAAGCCAACCGCACTTCGATCAGTTCTTATCGTGGTCCGGGATTGAAAGAAGGTTTGGCCATACTAAAACGTATCAAGGAAAAACTGGATGTGCCATTACTCTCCGACGTACATCGTTTTGAAGAAATTGATGAGGCGGCTCAAATATTAGATGTTTTGCAAGTACCGGCTTTTCTATGCCGCCAGACTGATTTTGTGATGGAAGTCGCCAAAAAAGCAAAAATTATTAATATAAAAAAAGGACAATTTCTGGCGCCGTGGGATGTTACAAATATCATAACTAAAGTAAGGGTGGCTGGTAACGAAAAAATTCTTCTCACTGAGCGGGGTACTTCATTCGGTTATAATAACCTTGTTTTTGATATCCGCTCCTTACCGATCATGAGAGAGATCGGCTATCCGGTGATCTTTGATGCGACTCATGCAGTACAATTACCCGGAGGAACAGGCACAGCATCAGGTGGTGAACGCAATATGGTTCCATATCTGGCCAGGGCAGCCGTAGCCGCGGGGGTTGATGGAATATTTTTGGAAGTGCACCGTAATCCGGAGAAAGCGCTTTGTGATGGCGCCAATTCTTTGTATCTCGATTCACTGGAAGAGTTGCTTACAATGTTAAAGCAAATTGACCGTTTGGTAAAGAGTAAATAAAATGTAAAATCAATAAAGGATAATTTGTCAATGAATAAAAAACTAAAAGAAAAATTAAAAAAAATAAAAATGCTGATTCTGGATGTTGACGGAGTCATGACTGACGGCAGGATCATTATGGATGATGAGGGACACCAGTTGAAAAATTTTGATGTTCGTGACGGGCATGGCTTGAAGATTATTCAGCGTTACGGAATAGAAATAGTGATATTGACCGGACGGAAATCCGAAGTTGTCAATCATCGAGCGCATGATTTGGAAATTGAAGATGTTTATCAAGGCGCATTAAATAAAAAAGAAGTGTTCCAAAAAATATTGCTCAAAAATAATTTAGCGGCAAGCGCTGTGGCTTTTTTAGGTGATGACATCATCGATATACCAGTTTTAAGACAGGTAGGTTTTTCTGCCGCTGTGGCTGACGCTGTGGATGTGGTGAAAAAAAGTGTCGATTATGTAACAAGTCATCAAGGTGGCAGAGGTGCTGTAAGAGAGATATGTGAAATGATCCTGCAGGCTCAGGAAAAATGGCATGAAATAGCGGAAAGATATGAATTCTTAGATCATATTTAAAGAGTGAAATATATGTCAATCTCATGGTTTTTTCTCAAACAAGTATTGTAAAATTATTCAATGAAAAATGCTAAGTAAAGATCAATCCAGGGAAAATAATCCTTTCAAAACTTTATCCTGAGTCATTAATGGACTTATCTGAAGAGTTCATCCTTATATCTTTACATGGGAGATGCTGAGTGATATAAATAAACAAATGATATATCAAATATACTCTTGCTGGGATTGAGAAAGATGAAATCATCCAAGAAAACAAAAATTATATCGATAATACTAATTGTCTTTGTTGTGATCACTATAGCTGTTTTGGTGATTATGTTTAATATATATGATAAGCCAAAGAATATAATAAAGATATTGTCTGATCATGTTGATCTGCAAATTAAGGATTTCATCTATACGGAAGTTGGTGAAGCTAATTCCAAATGGGAAGTAAAAGCTAAAAATGCCAAATACATCAAAAAACAAAATCTTGCTTTATTTGACCGTGTAAAAATAAAATTAACCACATCCGAAGGAAAAATATTCATAATGACTGGTGATAAAGGACAAATGCTCACAGATAAAAAGGATATTCAAATTAAAGGTAATGTGGTTATTGTTTCAGACACGGGAGATAGGTTTTCTACGGATTATTTGAATTTCAATAATGCCGAAAAAAAAGCTTATACAGATGCACCTGTGACCATGGAAAACAAGAGAATGAAAATAAAAGGCACAGGGCTCACGCTATATATCAATACAGGGGAATTAAACCTTTCTTCCCTGGTGAAAGCAAAAATAAATTAATCGGGAAAATATGATGATCGGGAAAAAAATATATCTATTAGTTTTGTTTTATTTGTTAATGGCAAATCATTTTTTATATGCCCAGGATAGTTCTGATAAGAAAAATATAATTAAGAAAAACGAACCGATAGAGATTACCTCTGACCGTATGGAGGCGTTCAATGAAAAAAAGATGGTAGTATTCTCTGGTAATGCCTCAGCCAAACAAGGCGATATCGTATTAAACTCAGACCAATTGTTTTTGTATTATAAAAATAAACCAGGTAAAAAAGATAAAATCGGAACAAAAGAAATTGAGACGTCAGGAGAGCTGGATAAAATTGAAGCTAAGGGAAATGTCGTTGTAACCCAAAAGGAAAGACGGGCAACGAGTGAAGAAGCTTCTTATAATAGAGAAAGCGATCAGATTGTAATGACAGGAAATCCGATCTTACGCGAAGGTAAAAACACAATAACCGGATGTAAGGTAATAGTATATACAAATGAGGATCGTGGATCAGTCGTGCCCTGTACACCAGGGAAAGGTGAAAGAGTAAAAGCGATAATCTATCCGCAACAAAATAAAGAAGGAAAGAAATAAACGCGATCATCTGGCGCTATGTAAAAAATATGAGCAATTTGCTGGCAAAAGGTTTAACTAAAATTTATAATAAAAGAAAAGTCGTTAATCGGATTGATTTAGCGATTTCACCGGGAGAAGTAGTAGGTTTGCTCGGTCCCAATGGCGCCGGCAAAACGACTACTTTTTATATGATTGTCGGATTGATCAAACCTGATGGTGGAGAAATATTTTTGGATGATGAAGATATCAGTAAAGATCCAATGTACAAAAGAGCGAGAAAAGGATTGAATTATCTGCCCCAAGAGCCGTCAATATTTCGGAAGCTTACCGTAGAGGAAAATATATTGGCTATTCTGGAAACTCTTGATCTGCATAAAGAAGAAAGACAAGAAAGGCTCAAAGAACTTTTGGCTGAACTTGATCTTACGGGATTGGCAAAAAATCAAGCCTACTCACTCTCCGGAGGAGAAAGAAGACGAGTGGAAATAACAAGAGCGTTGGTTACTTCTCCAAAATACATACTTTTAGATGAACCTTTCGCCGGAATAGATCCTCTCGCCGTTGCCGATATTCAAAAGATAATTGAAAAACTAAAAAATAAGGGGATAGGCATCATTATTTCGGATCACAATGTGCGTGAAACTCTTTCCTGTTGCGATCGGGCTTATATACTCAATGAAGGTGCCATACTGGTAGAGGGAAAACCGGAAATAATAGCCCAAAGTGAATTGGCTAGAAAATTTTATTTTGGTGCAGATTTTAATTTATAAGTATCTTGTAATTTGAGATTATAAATATGGCTTTTGAGTTAAAACAAAATTTAAAACTTTCTCAGCAGTTGATTATGACACCGCAATTGCAGCAGGCGATAAAACTGTTGCAGTTGTCACGTTTGGAACTTGTCGATACAATCAATCAAGAAATGGAAGAGAATCCTCTACTGGAAGAAGCCTCGCCAGACGAAGGTAATGAAGAAGAAGTTCACGCACAAGTCGAAGAAGATATTCAATCGATTGAACACGAAGATACGAAAGCTGTTGAACGCACGGAAGAACTCACCGGCGAAGGCGACGGCCGCGAAGAGTTTGACTGGAACAACTATCTGGAAGATTACGGTCCGGTAGGAGTTTCCTATGATCGTAAAGACTCTGATACGCTGACCCTGGATAATATCTTTACTGAAAGCCCGTCACTCACAGAGCATCTTATGTGGCAAATGAAACTCTCGCCCTTTAGTGGTGAAGAAGTACGCGTCGGTAGTCAGATTGTTGGCAATCTTGATAATAATGGCTATCTATGCGCGTCTTTAGCGGAAATTGCGCAGTTGGAAAATGTAAGTGAAGAATATGTTGAAGCTGTTATAAAAAAAGTTCAAGAATTTGATCCGCCTGGTATCGCTGCTCGTAATTTACAGGAATGTCTTTTAATTCAAGCGCGAATGCTGGGCGTAAAAGATCTGATTGTTGAAATCATTATCAGAGATCATCTTAAAGATTTAGAACTGAAAAATTATGTTCACATCGCCCGCAAATTAAAAGTTCCCATTCGCGAAGTGGAAATAGCAGTTTTGTTAATCAGTAACATGGATCCAAAACCAGGCAGTATGTATTCAGAAGAAAAAGTTCAATCAATAATTCCCGATGTGTATGTAGTTAAGGCTGGCGATGAATATAAAATAATTCTTAATGATGATGGCTTGCCTCGTCTGCGCATCAGCAATTTTTACCGGGAAATAATGGCCGGACTCAGTAGTCATGATCCAAGTGAAGAAAAAAACGGAAAGAAATACATTCGTGATAAAGTACAATCGGCAACATGGCTGATTAAAAGCATCCAGCAGAGACAAAAAACAATCTATAAAGTTGCAGAAAGTATTGTTAAACACCAGAGAGAATTTTTTGATAAAGGGATTAACTATCTTAAACCATTAGTATTACGAAATATAGCCGATGATGTAGAAATGCACGAATCCACGATAAGCCGCGTGGTAACAAATAAGTATATGCACAGTCACAGGGGAATTTTTGAAATGAAGTACTTTTTCGGCAGTTCCGTACAAAGAACGTCCGGAGAAACTATTGCCTCAAAAAGTGTGAAAGAAGAAATAAAGCAACTAATAGTTAAAGAAGATCCCAAAAAACCATATAGTGATTGCGAAATAGTTGATTTGCTCAAGGGCAGGGGAATCGATATTGCGAGGCGTACAGTTGCTAAATACAGAGAAATGATTGGTATTTTACCATCTTCCAAAAGGAAAAAATATTTTTAAAGTCTTAATTTTAAATGGCGATTATATATATAATTGTATTGACTTTAAATTTTGTCATAAATATATGACGGAGCTTAATTTCTATAGGTTATTGAAAAAAGATAGAGTTTCAGAAAATAAGGCAGATTAATCTAACGAGGGAGGCAAGATAATGAAAATTTCTGTAACATTCAGAAACGGTGAAGGTGAAAACTGGCAAAAACTATATGCGGAAGAAAGAATTCAAAAACTTAAGAAATATTTGGATATGCCTGCCGAGACCCATATTATCCTTTCTACTGAAAAATTTAGAAACTTTGCGGAAATAAATCTCAGTGCTAATGGCTGGAATGTAAATGCTAAAGAAGAAGCCAAAGACATGCATCTTGCTGTGGACGGCTGTATCGATAAAATAGAAAAACAGCTCAAAAAGCAGAAAGAAAAAACCAGAGAACATAAACCAAAAAGTATCAGACATAGTGAAGTGAAAGTTGTTGAAGGCGAAGAAGATGAATCAACATCAAATAAAATTGTGGAAACACGGAAAATTGTATTAAAACCGATGTCTCATGATGAGGCAGTGATGGAAATGGAGGGCAACAAGGCCCGTTTTATAATTTACCGTGATTCATCCTCCGAAAATGTAAGTCTTGTTTATCGTCTCGATGATGGTAACTATGCTCTCATCGAAACAAATAGTTAGCTTCGTAAACGCGTACCTCATCTTTTGGCCTATGCGAAAAAATGAGAAGCGGAATCAAAACAATTTATTTCTTAAAATAAGTTGTCAATATGGCGAAAGACACAAAGACGGGGTGCGCTAAATGCAAATGGATCAGATTTTTAAAATTGGATTTCTCAATGAAAACATGCTTGCTAAAACAAAAACTGAAGCGCTGGAGGAGTTAGTTAATGCTCTGATTAAAGGCGGGCTGAAGCTTGATTCTGCAAAGGTTATTGAAGTATTACAACAAAGAGAAAAACTTGGCTCAACAGGAATTGGTGATGGCTTGGCCATACCCCACGGTAAAATATCTTCTCTCGACGAAATAGTTGTTGCTTTTGGTCGGAGTAAGAAGGGCGTTGATTTTGATTCTTTAGATGGCAAGCCCGTGCATATTTTTTTCTTGCTTCTGGCTCCGGAAAATTCAGTGGGTCAGCATTTGAAAGCATTGGCCAGGATTTCCAAAATGTTAAAAAAAGCTAATTTCCGTCAAAAGCTCATCGAAACGGAATCAAAAAATGACTTGTATAAACTAATTATCGAACAAAATGAGACCTGTACTCTATAGAAACAAACACAAATAGTAAAACAGAGAATTGATGCCATATATGGCACTGAAGAAGAACCGGCATCTATGAACAAGAAATTATCACTGAAAAATATTCTTCAGGGAAGTTCAGAAAAGCTGGGTTTAAATGAGATATGTGTGGCTACCGGATTAATAAAGGAAGTATCTGCCCTGAATGTCAGGTGTTATCGCCGATTGTCTTTTTCACTAAAAAAAAATTTACTTCCTACAATTGCCATTATAACTCCGCAAGCCGTGAATCAACTTTGTTCGAAGGGAATCAATTCATACAAATCTTTATTTACAAATATTGTTTTTATGGTCATTGCCAAATCTCAACACGTTCCAGACTTATTGAAGACCATTGCGGAGACTAAACACATTCCAATAGCTGCCTCCGCTTTTGATGAATACTACTTGGAGAGCTCAATAAAAGGGTTGATTCGGGAAAGAGTTGAAGAAAAAACGGCCATCCATGGTGTAGTGATTGAGAGTTGCGGCATGGGAATAATAATTGTCGGAGCAAGTGGTATTGGAAAAACAACTTCAGCTTTAGAGTATGTTCAGAAAGGGAGTTACTGGATTGCTGACGATCTGGTGGTTGTTAGGAAAAACATTAAAGGAGAATTAATCGCTCACGGTCACGCTAAAATAAAAAAATATTTACATTATGGAAAAGAAGGAATTATTCCAGTTAAAAAAATATTAGATGCCGGCAAAATTAAAAAAGAGACTAAACTGGCGGCTATAATAGCTGTGGAGAGAACCAATATTAAGGGAAACGCTTTTAGTGAAACAAAAAGGGAAATTCTCGGTACTAAATTGACTTGCCTTAAGATAAGTATTTCAGCTTCTGGCTATTTTAATAAAAATTTGCTAGAAAAAATGGT
>PLNU01000107.1 GCA_003142835.1 Syntrophaceae bacterium | reverse complement strand
CCCTCGAAGCTCCCGCCGCAGGCCCCGTTGCGCTGGTTCTTCGGGCATTGCGACATCGGGCAGAGATAGGCCACATCGATGAGGGCGCAGTCCCCGCAGTCCTTGCAGTCATAAATAATTACCTTGGTCAAATGTTCCAATCCGTGAAATATTTTTTCCATCCTTGTGCCGCTTATTTTGGAGCTGAACCGCTTCATGATTCCATAAAAATTTTTCCCCGGATCTAACATCATTTTATGCATAAACCGCGAAAATCCATAGCAACATTCGCCTTTAGCATCGAGCAGCCGTGACTGTCGTTGAGTAGGTTTCTCCCGGTTAAGGCCGGTGTTCGGGTCATACTCAAAGTAATAAAAGCCGTCGGCAATGGGATAATCGAAGTGCCGGACCAAGTCGGCCCATTGGGAGGTGAGAGTTTCCCCCTGCCGGATAATCTCTTCCACCTGTTCATATTTGATATTGTGCCCGCCGATATGGACTCCGCTGAAGCCCATCCCCTTCAGGATCGCGTACATCCGGGCGGCGCGGAGAATTCTGGCACCTTCTCCCTTATCGGGATCGTTTCGCTCCCTATCCAGCTCTGCCAAGAGTTTATCCGTGACGACGCTGCCGGGCAGTTCGTTGCGGTTCATCATTTTGGCCGCACCGTACGGAAGGATATAAATGTTTCCCACCAGCGGAATGTCGAAACCGCTGAGTTTCATAAAGAGGAACACTTCATGAAATTTTCGGGCATCGTATCCCAGTTGCGTAACGATGAATTGGGCACCGGCATCGATCTTCTTTTTCAGTTTGTAATACTGGACCATCTGCTCTGCTTCGGTCGCCTTGAAGGGAGAAACGACAGCTCCGGGGAAAAAATCGCTGGGTTGGTGACGGATGTTACCTTTGACCCCCGGATACGTAAACCCCCGGTTCATGTCCGATATCAGTTGCAGGGTATGGATCGGATCCAAGTCAAAGACTGGGGCAGGTCTCCCCTGGTAACCGGATACAGGGTAATCGCCGCTCATAACTAGGAGGTTTCTGACCCCTGCCCGATCCAGGGCGTAAAGTTGGCTTTCGATTTGACTGCGGTTCTTGTCTTTGCAGGTAAAATGGACGAGGGGCTCAATGTCCAGCTTCAGAATTTCGCTGCCCATGAAATCGGCAGACATGGCCGGGCTTCCCCCCGGATTGTCTGTAACGGTCAGGGCAGATATCTTCCCCCCTTGAGCGGCCTGTTTGGCCAGGGCCAGGGCCTTTTCCTGGGCCGCTTCTCTTGCACCCCTTCCCGGCACCAGTTCCCAAGTGACCGGGAACACGCAGGGATTCAATAAAGCCTCTTTAAAACGATTTTCCTGCATAGATATCCTCAGTTATTTAGTCTTTCGGGCGACAGATCCCTTTCTTACTTTAAGATCGTAGTGAATAATTCTTCCAGGTTGCCGTCGCGTTTGGGTGGAAACACTTCAAATGATAATGTAAATATTTTCCGTGATAAAATATCTTTAATTTTCATTTTTCTACCCTGAACTTTTTCTGCAGAGAAAATGGCATTATCGAAAGTGCTTGTCAATATCTTTTCTATCTAATAGTTGCGTAAGAAAGATAAATTTGCTATTTTTAAACTATTATTAGTAAAAGGAAACTATGTTTAAGAATAAATGGCTGCATAAAATATGGTTTGTTCTTAGTACTTTTCTTGTGCTTTTGAATTCCGGTAATTGCTTTGGTTCAACCGAGATATCGAATGTCCGGTATTGGGCGGCACCGGATCACACGCGAATTGTCTTTGATCTTGATGGCGAGCCAATTTATGAAGTCGAAGAAAATGAAAATATCCTCATTTTAAAATTCACTGACGCTTCTTTCAATAAATCCATCCCCGCGGAGCTTATTTTAGACAAACCCGGAATTAAAAAGATCTTCTTCTATGATACTGAGGACGATACAGTTAAAATAGAATTTATTCTGGATAAACATCTGAAAGCTGATGTATTTAAGTTAAAAAAGTTTCAAGATAAACCACAACGTGTTGTGATTGATATTATCCTTGAGCTACCCTCACAGGGAGTGAGTATTATTAAAGAACAGCTTCCCAAATTGATACAGAGAAAAATCATAGTTATCGACCCGGGTCATGGTGGTGAAGATCCTGGTGCTGTGGGGAAAAGAGGTACGTATGAAAAAAATATTGTGCTGGTTATTGGCCGTGAAATAAAAAAAGCAGTTAACAAAATTCCTGGATACCGGGCAGTTCTGACTCGTGACGGAGACTATTATGTTTCATTCAACAAACGCTTGCAAGTAGCTAAGGATTTAGGAGCGAGCCTCTTCATCAGCGTGCATGCCGATGCGGCCAGAAACCGCAATGCCAGGGGAAGTTCAGTATACTGCCTTTCTACCGGTGCCGCCAGTAGTGAAGCCGCAAAATTGATGGCCAATAATGAAAACTTATCCGACATCATCGGTGGTGTGCCAAACGGTGAAGGCAAGAATGAGTCCGATCAGATTATTCTAAATATGTTTCAGACCAATACGATAAATATTTCTAAAACATATGCCAGCACTTTAATCAACCATCTTAATGGGGTCAATAGCTTAAAACATAAAGAAGTTCAGGAAGCTCCGTTTCGGGTATTAAAGTTACCGGATATTCCGGCGGTGCTGATTGAAACAGCTTACATATCCAATATGCAGGAAGAGCGCTTGCTGAAAACCGATGGTTTCCAGAAGAAGCTGGCTCTGGCTGTAGCCTCTTCCGTGACCGAGTATTTATCGGGAACAGCATCTATATCTCCGGCTAATGATGCATCAAAATACGATGATAATATCGATAGCGCCAGTGATAAAGAGGATGAGCGGATAGCGGATGTCCGTGAAATAAGGACAACATCCTATAAAATAAGACGTGGTGATACACTTTTTTCTGTGGCGCGGTGTTTTAATACTAAAACTGCTACACTTCTCAAGCTAAATAAAATGAAGAAAAATGAGACGCTTATTGCTGGCAGGAAAATATTGGTGCCGGCAAATTTGGCTGAAAAGCCTCCAGAGCATCATCTCCGTATCCACAGTTCCCAGGGCAAGCAAAATGGTGTGATGAAGACATCAAGAATTTACATCGTGAAAAAAGGAGACACGCTCTTTTCTATAGCAAAGAATAATTCCACAACAGTTGAAGAATTACGAAAAATTAATAATATGCGAAGTTCGGATAGTTTATTATACGGACAAGAAATAAAGCTACCGTAATACCAATTTTAAATCAAAGCGCTA
>PLNU01000066.1 GCA_003142835.1 Syntrophaceae bacterium | reverse complement strand
CACGATGTCGTGGCACTCACCAGGTACGGACTTAGAGGGTACCATTGTAAGCTGGAATAGCGCGGCAGAAGTTGTATGTGGGTATAATGCCAAGGAGGTTATAGGCAAGTCGATATTTTTATTAATGCCGCCCGGTCACCCTGATGAGGACAAAAAATTATTAACAAAGAGATCGAGCGGAGAGTTTATTAAGAATTATGAAACTCAACGCAGAAGAAAAGACGGCCAAATAATCGATGTTTCGCTGACAATTTCTCCGTTTAAGGACACATCAGGGAAAATTATAGGTACTTCCACAATTGCTCACGACATCACCGAGAAAAAGAAGCTGGAAAGAGATGTGGTGAAGGCAAGGGATGTTGCTGAAGCGTCCAACAAGGAACTGGAGGCATTCAGCTATTCTGTTTCCCATGATTTACGGACACCGCTGCGGGGGATAGACGGATTCTGTGAGGCGCTCCTGGAGGATTATGGCGACAAACTTGATGCCACAGGGAAAAATTACCTGGAGCGCATCCGCGCGGGTACACAGCGCATGGGATCACTGATCGACGATATACTGAAACTTTCGCGGGTAACCCGGGTTGAATTTAAACGCGAATCCGTTGATTTAAGCAAAATGGTTCAGGCCGTCCTCCTTATGGTCAGGCAGAATAATCCGGCAAGAGATGTTAAGGTGAGTATTCAGAAAGACATTATCATTGATGGCGATAGGCACCTGCTGGAGATTGCCCTGACGAACCTGATTGACAATGCCTGGAAGTTTACGGGCAAGACGNNCAGCGGAATTTCCCGGAACGGGAATCGGGCTCGCCAATGTGCAGCGCGTCATCCACCGTCATGGAGGAAAAATCTGGGCGGAAGGCGAGGTCGGGAAGGGAGCTACGTTTTATTTCACGCTACCAGAGGGATGATTACAACGATATAGAGAAACGATTACAGAGATAAACATCCGATTACGGCGATGAGAGTATGATGATGGCGATGGAGAAACGAGATTCGAGCGATAAAAACGGTGAGCGGGACCCTTTAGCGGGAAAGATTATTGAGGCATGCTATCATGTTCATAATGAACTGGGGCCCGGGTTTGTTGAACGTATTTATATGAATGCTTTAAAAATTGCATTAGAGAAGCGAAAATTAAAATTTACTGCTGAGACGGAATTTGTTGTCAGATACGCTGAACAGCCCATAGGAAAATTCAGGGCCGATCTTTTAGTAGAAAATAAAGTAATAGTTGAATTGAAAGCAGTGGAAGGTAAGATGCCCAAGATATTTGAAAGTCAGATAATTTCTTATTTAAAAGCGTCTGATATAAAAGTGGGACTGCTTGTTAATTTTGGTAATAGAAGCTGTGAAGTTAGACGGTTAATGATAAAATAAAAACAGATTACAACGATAAAAAGACGATTACGGTGATTTATTAATCGTTGTAATCATGTCTTTAAATCGCTGTAATCATGAGAGGAGCGTACAATGGATAACAAAATTATTTTGCTGGTGGAGGACAATCCTGATGATGTGTTTTTGACATTACGGGCATTCAAGAAAAACAATATCTTCAATACGGTGATCGTAGCTAAAGACGGTGTGGAAGCCTTAGATTACCTGTTTAGAAGGGGGATGTATGCAGGACGGGATGTGAATGATCTGCCCGTAGTTACCCTGCTGGATTTGAAACTCCCCAAAATTGACGGCCTGGAAGTGCTGAAGACCGTCCGCCAAAATGAGTCCACCAAACTACTGCCGGTGGTCATCCTCACGTCTTCAGTACAGGAACAGGACGTGGTCAAGGGGTATAAACTAGGCGCCAATAGCTATGTCCGCAAACCGGTTGACTTTAAAGAGTTTGTGGAAGCTATCAAATTGCTAGGTCTGTACTGGTTGATCTGGAATGAACCACCAGCGCTGGGAAAGTAAGAAAAGATTACAACGATATAGAAAAATGATTACAGAGATAAATAGACGATTGCAGCGATTTCCTTATCGCCGTAATCTTGTTTTCAAAAAAAGAGGTTTTATAATGGCAAAAAATACTGAATTTGAAATGAGTAATCTGAAATCTAAAATCAGCAATCTTCAATCCCTCCGGGTATTAATGGTGGAGGATTCGGAAGACGATGCGCTGCTGATAATCCGTGAGCTGAAAAAAGGCGGCTACAATCCGGTATATGAACGGGTGGAAACCGCCGCGGCGATGAAAAAAACCCTTAAAGAGAAGCAATGGGACATCATCCTGTCCGATTACAAAATGCCGAAATTCAGCGGCACCAAAGCCATTGCCGTATTAAAGGAAACAAATATCGACATCCCTCTCATCATTGTATCCGGCGCTATAGGCGAAGAGACGGCTGTAGAGTGTATGCGTTTAGGCGCCCATGATTATATCATGAAGAACAACTTATCGCGCCTGTGCCCCGCCATAACTAGAGAATTAGAAGAAGCAGCTTCAAGAAGCAAGCGGAAACAGGCGGAAGAAGCGCTGCGTCAGAGTGAGGAGAAATATCGCAATCTTGTTGAACGAGCCAATGACGGCATTTGTATTGTGCAGGAGGGAATCCTCCGCTATACAAATGCAAGATTGGCACAAATAGGAGGTTACTCTGTTGAAGAATTAACAGGGAAATCCTTCACCGATTTCTTTACTCCCGAGGAAGTTCCAAAAGTTCTTGATCGCTACAAGCGGCGCATGGCAGGTAAAGATGTCGCACCTATATATGAAACGGCGCTAAAGCATAACGATGGCAGCAGGGTAGATATTGAGATTAACGCAGGTGTCATTACCTACGAAGGGAAACCTGCCGATCTTGCCTTGGTCAGAGATATTACCGAGCGCAAGCAGACGGAGGATGCGCTGCGTCAGAGTGAAGAAAAATATCGAAACATTCTTGAAAACATGCAGGATGGCTATTTTGAACTTGACCTTGTTGGTAATTATACCTTTGCTAATAACGCCGAGTGCAGAAATATAGGATATCCCAAAGAGGAATTGATCGGAATGAACTTCAGGCAGTATCAAGATGAAACAAACGCTCAAAAAATGTATCAATTCTTCAGAAGGCTCGTCAGAACAGGTGAACCAGTTAAGGCAGTAGATGTTGAAATTATCAGAAAAAACGGGACGAAAGGTTTTGACGAAGTTTCTGCATCTCTTATCAGGGATGCAGAAGGTAAACCGATCGGATTTCGGGGTATTTCTCGCGACATCACTGAGCGCAAGCAGGAGGAGGAGGCGCTGCGGGAGAGCGAGGAGCGCTACCATACCATGTTTGAGAATACCGGCACTTCGATGATTCTCGTTGAAGAGGACATGACGATAAGTATGGCAAACGGGGAATTCGTGCGCAGCACCGGCTATTCACCGGATGAAATAATCGGCCGGATGAAATGGACTGAAATAGTTCATCCGGATGACCTCGGGCGAATGGTCGAGCAGCACCGGTTGAGACGCGAGAGTCAGAGGGGCGCGCTACCGGGTTACGAATTCCGCTACAGAACAAAATCCGGCGATCTCCGTGATACGTTGCTCACGGTTGATGTGCTGCCGGGCACGAGGAAAAGCATCGCTTCTCTTATCGACATCACCGAGCGCAAGCGGGCGGAGGAGAAACTGCGAAGAAGCGAAGAAAAATATCGAAGCCTTGTAGAAAATGCTCAAGAAGGAATCTTCCAGTCAACTGCTGAAGGTCACCATATTACCATAAACCAGGCATTTGCGAATATGCTTGGATATGAATCACCGGAAGAAGTCATGGCAACCATTGCCGACATTCCTCATCAAGTTTATGTACATCCCGATGACCGCACAAAAATACTTCAGATTATTGAAAAAGAAGGTTCGGTAAAAGGTTATGAGGCAGAGTTCTATAAAAAAGACGGCAGCAAGACCTGGGTATCTATCAATATGCATGCTGTCCGGGATGAGGAAGGCCGTCTGCTCTATTACCAGGGAATTGATCAGGACATTACAGAGAAAAAGAAAATAGAAGCTGAACGCCAGGAAAATATCGAGCGCTTGAGGAAATCTCTGGGGGTAACGATTAACGCCATCTCCATGATCGTGGAAATGAAAGATCCCTATACTTCTGGTCATCAGCAGCGGGTATCTGATCTGGCCCGGTCGATTGCCACAGAGATGGGTTTATCGGCAGACCGGCAGGACTTCCTCCGCACTGCCTCCGCTATTCATGATATCGGCAAAATATCCGTTCCTTCCGAGATTCTCAGCAAGCCGACGAAACTGACTGATCTGGAATTCAGTTTGATTAAAACACATGTCCGGACAGGGTATGATATTCTAAAAGACATCGAATTCCCCTGGCCTGTGGCCGATGTCGTCCTTCAGCATCATGANNATGATGCAGATGCCGTGGATGCATGTCTGAAATTATTTCGGGAGAAAGGCTACACTCTGGTTCTTAAAAAGTCGTGAAGCGTAGCGCTTCGCGAGGTGCGCTTCACGAGATACGAGATACGATTCACGAATGACTCTTGAATGAGGTTCTCATTTGATTAGAAATAAATCCCGCGTTTGGTCGTTTTTTTCTTCGGTTGGGTTGACTATTGCCCTGTTGACTATTATTGTCCTCGTTTCTATTATTGGAACTGTTGTTCCCCAGAGGGAAAGCGCCGCGGAATTAGCCGGGCAGATTCCACCCGGTCTTTTCTCTTTCCTGCAGACGATGCAGATATTTGATCTCTATCATTCTATCTTGTTTTTTCTGCTTCTGGGGCTTTTGTCCATCAATCTTATTATTTGTTCGATAAACCGCTTTCCACAAGCGTGGCGACATTTTCGCGCCAAACCTTCCCCGGAAAACTTCGATGTTTTCAAAGACCTCTCTGAAGATGCGATCATCAACACAAAGCAAGATCAAAAGGTTATCGCCGGAATAGCTGACATAGCAATGAAGAGCAGATTCCGCGGTTATCAGTGCCACAAGACAACAGATGGATTATATCTTTATGGCGATAAAGGACGCATTTCTTATTTCGGCGTTTATGTAGTTCATCTGAGTCTTCTCATCCTTATTGTGGGAGTAGTAA
>PLNU01000122.1 GCA_003142835.1 Syntrophaceae bacterium | reverse complement strand
CCAAAAGATGCTTAAGCCCCATTCAACCTCCGAAAATCCTGCAAAGAAGGAAAAGAATTAATCCACGACCCCGAAGGATATGGAAAAATATCAATACAAATTTGCGGGAATTAGCAATAAGTTTGTTGACAACACATAGTGAAAAAGGAGGGCAACAGATGAAAAACGTGGAAATGAAACTCGAAGGCGATATCCTGACGATTAAGGTTGATGTGACCAAAGAGTTTGGCCCGTCATCATCAGGAAAGACCATTATCATTGCTTCAACGGAAGGGAATATTTCTATTCCGGACAAGGACGACGTAAAAATTGGATTGAACGTTTATAGAAAGAAAACGGCGGCGGTATAAAAAACCCAGCAAGTTATGGGCGCCTTGAGGGGCTGTGCTACATCAACAGATCATGTTTGTTGTTGTAGCGGGCAGGAAGGGGCCTCCTCAAAATTTATAAGGCAGATGCGGCAGCCAGGGAAGTTCAGTGGTAACTATTCGATAAATGATCGGGACGCGGGTATGTCATTTTTCCAAAGCTATATCGGCATTGATTATTCCGGAGCCCAAACACCGACTTCGAGCCTTCAGGGCTTACGGGTTTTTATGGCTGATTTAGAAACGCTGCCGGTAGAGGTGCAACCGCCGCCGAGCCCCCGAAAATATTGGACAAGAAAGGGAATTGCTGAGTGGCTGGTTGAACAACTCCAAAAGGATCACGCCACCATTGTCGGTATTGATCATGGTTTTTCTTTTCCCTTACGTTACTTTGAGGTTCACCATCTGCTGCCTGACTGGCCAACGTTTCTCGACGATTTCCAGCGTCACTGGCCGACAGATAATGATAATACCTATGTTGATTTCATAAGGGATGGTCTTCGCGGAGATGGCGCCAATCGCATGGGTAATGCTCGGTGGCGCCGCTTGACAGAGGAAAGGGCTGGGTCTGCCAAATCCGTCTTTCATTTTGACGTGCAAGGGTCGGTGGCTAAATCAACTCATTCCGGAATACCCTGGCTGCGATACCTTCGCCAGAAGTTGACGGATAAAATCCACTTCTGGCCTTTCGATGGTTGGGAACTTTCACCAAGTCGTTCGGTAATCGTGGAGGTTTATCCGTCTCTATGGAGCCGTGGTTTTCCCCGCGAAGACCGCAATCAAGATCAACATGACGCCTATTCAGTGGCGAGGTGGCTTAGACAAGCCGATATTGATGGCAGCATATCTACATTCTTGTCACCGTCGCTGAACCCCGCGGAACGCACACTTGCCCAAGTAGAGGGCTGGATACTTGGGGTGATGTGAAAAAAAGGAAAAGCAATCTCTACATAACAAATGCCTTAGAGAGGAGATCAGATGACCGGACAATACTCAACAAAAAGCTTTTTCAGGCAAATGCCGAACGCTCTGCTGGCACGCTACTTTAATGAACGGGGGGTGCTTGGCGACATAAATTTCTCTGCGATGAAAGAAGGCAAGCCTGACGAGCTATTTAAAGCGTGGCTGGCTCTGCCGGATAATCAGCGCAATAAGATGGATGCAGAGTTTCGGGATATCTATGAGATTAGTTGCGAAAAGGGATTTCGGGCGATAATTGATGAGGCAGAATGGCAAATGCAGGAAGCCCCGGATGATCTCAAGGCATTTGTCGAAAAGTTGTCGGCATTATCCAATCACTATGAGCGGGCGATGATCACCTTTTTGGATTTTAATAATTTCTGGAGGGGAGCGACGTGCTTCTATCATGCGGATACACTGCCCTATTGGCGCAAACGAAAGAATCTGCCGCAGCGAAAAGCAGCGGTGGATGAGGTCAGCCTCAAGCAACTGGCAGAGTCGATCCGGTATTACTTTCATCACACTGAAGGTCGGGGAAACAATTGCGTGGTAGAACCTTTCCGTCGGGGGGGTCTGGATTATTTTTTTGCTTATCCTGAAGATTATTCGCAGCAAAATATCGAGTGGGTGGATGGCGAGTTTGATCGTCGGCCTCACACTCCTGCGTTTGAGGTTATTTATGTTTATTCTCAGAAAGAAGGTTCTCTTGACCTGAATTTTCGCGGGTCAAAAAAGGCCGTTGAGCCACTCCAGGGTATGTTTGCAACTGCTATTCTCAAACTCGACGAGCTGCCACCTGATCCCAAGGATGAACGTATTTACGATCTGTCTTTGCTGCTCCAGAAAGATTTTGACTTCACCTACGACGTTGGCAGCGGCATCGAAGAAATAAACGTGAAGAAACTGCGACTTTCTTCACAGGTTAAGAAAGGTGAACGGATTACTCTGGAAGCCGATCCATCGCAAGACTCTGATGCCGTCTATGATTTGCTCGAACAGATCGGTAAGGCCATACCTCTGAATATGTATAACCTCACCCAGGTTGAGCTGTCGGCGTCGGTTATTGTCGATCCCAATAAGCCGGCGAAACAGATTACCTTCCGTGTTACGTATCCCAATTCCTGTTCACTCAAATACGACGAGCTTGGGCTAAAACTGCGCAACATGCTGGCATTATCCGGGATCGAGCCCAAAGAACCGGTGAAAAGCAACAAAGAGAAAAAACTGGTTGTAACGTATGAAGGCGATTGATGCATTACTTGGACTTTTGGAACGTGTAAATGCCTGCCGTGATACAGCGGTTCTGGTCAACGATGAAGATTTGCTCCAATGGCCAAAGGCCGCAGTCAAGGCCATGAAAGCCCAAAAGCTGATTGTAAAGGCTCGTCCGGCGACAAGCGCTCTATGCCCGGGGTGCGAATGTAATTGTGTTATGCCCGTGCATAACCTGCCCGCCACAGCAAGCGCCCAGGCATCGTTTATCGTTTGTGACAAGCGGGACGATATCAATCGGGTGCCGGTTCCTGCGGCAAAGTTAATACAGTGGCAGTGCAGCACCGATCTGGTGTGCAGGTTTGTTGCCTCCAGCCTTGGTCTGCGCTCTCCCGCCAGGAAAGCAGATATTGCGGGCCGATGGGAAATCGGTATAGTCTGCGGCGACAAGCGCAGCCAGATGCTATGCCTCGAAGCTTGCGATACATTGATGTTGGTTGCCGGAAGTAGCAGAGTCCCGTTGAGCGAGTGCATAAAATTTCATGAAGGCGCGTATTCACTTGATGCTGTTCAGATCCGACGCCTGGCGGATTCCGCCACCACAGCAGATGATCGCTATACACCAAGCAACGCCAGACGCGAAGCCCGCAAACTGGATACAAAAGCCATGTATGAGAGCTGGCGGAAAGCTTATCGCGAATTGCAGAAAAAACGTCCAGGCAAGTCGGGCGTTTGGTATTCTCAGCAGATTGCTAAAAGTGACGTTGCTCAAGGCCGCGATGCTGAAACAATCCGGAAGCATATGAAAAAATAAAAAGGGTTTATCCGACTGATACGTACTTGTAAGATATTTCTTTCTTCCTGCAATTCACAGATCATCAACAGCGATTAAAATACACCATTACAAGCGATAATCATTGACCATGTTTTCACAATAATTATGACGGTGATAATTCACCGCTATAGGAATTCTGATGGCTGTTGGACAAATTATCCTTGATATACTAACTTGGCATTTAGTCATTATTATCGTGAAATGCCAAGTGACAAGAATTAAACAGTGTTGATTTTATAATATTATTTCTCTTTTTATTTTTTATGAAATAAAGTAAACTTCGTGAAATTGTTTGAAAAACCAACCAAGTATATTAATTGTTCGGCAATAAATATAGCAGAGACGAGAAATATAGATGTGACAAGTGTGACTGAGCCTTCCAAAAAGATAAGAAGAGTTGCTGGTGGTGCCGCAACCGGCGGCGGAATAAATTTTCAGGCTGCAGTATCGGCCATCGCCTGTGTCTATATGGCGAGAGGCCAACAACTTTCCTGGCTTGAAAAAGTGGCTGAAGACGTACCTGTAGCTGTCTACGCTGAAACAGGAGGTGCTGGTGACGATATCCGGCTTCTGCTTAAATCAGGTGAAATCGTTGAGGCTCAGGTAAAGAAGGGACTTAGATCGGGGAGCAAGTTGTGGGACTCATTGGCTGGACTGGCGAGCGATATCAAAGCATGTACGATCAACTATGGTGTTTTGATCGTTTCACCAACCTCCAGCAACACAATTACCGAGGAATTGGCAAAAGACATAGTGCGCCTCGGGGATGGCCGTTCCGATAATCTCTCACAAATCGCCACTCAGTTGATGGCAAAGCTAAATGCGCTGGACCTGCCGATCATAGAGAGCTGTAAGCGCATCCGTATTCAGACAATAAATGCTGTTGCTGGGAATCAAGCTAACATTCTTGCCGCTCGTAGCGAACTCGTTCATCTCTGTGCTGATGACAAGCAAGTTCTTGCAGCGTGGAACGTCTTGCATAAGGATGCCTTGGACTTAATCGAACATCGTGGACGCCGCGATGTATCATCAGTACTGCGTCTGTTGAGTTCCGAAGGTGTAAGGCTTGCCGAAAAGAACTCCACCGCTCCCATGCTTTTACTGGATAAACTGACCAATTGGACATTTGCTACCCACGCAAATTTTTCCATCTTCGGTGTCAACAAAGCACTGCGGACAGACGAAGCGTGGATTCCCCTTCGCGCCGTGGTACAAGAAACCCAGACTAAAATCGATAATCTATCGGACGCACTTAAAAATTATCAATCTTGGGAGGGGCGCTCTGTTCATCGGGATGCGGTAATCGTCAATCCGGAAACGCTCGCGCGCTTTATCACGCGCACCATTCTGATAGGTGGCCCTGGCATGGGGAAGACTACCCTGCTGAAGCGAATTGCGCGCCGCTATAGTGAGGACCACATTCCCATTCTCCATGTGCGGCTAATTGCCGTCGTGTCACGCATGCGAGCCGGAAGTAGCTTTGAAGAAGCTGTTTTTGACTTGGGCTTAGACGGAAGTGGTATAGCCTCGCCAGCAGCAAGGCAGGCAGCATTTCCAAACTGGCTTTTACTTTGTGACGGACTCGATGAATGCGGAAAACTGCAAGAGGAGGTTGCTGCCGGTGTAGCCCGTTTCGCAGCTGGACATCCTGACTGCCGAGTACTCGTTACAACTAGACCCGTTGGATATGATACAGCCCATTTTAGCGATTGGCGACACTATTATTTGGCGCCACTGGAACCTTCGTCGGCCCCTACTTATCTGACGACCCTCGTATCCGAGAGTGCACTAGAAGGCTCACCATTTCAGGACAACACCTATGCTTTGTGCTCGGCTGAACTCGAAAGAGAAGAAACGAGTAAAGTCGTAGCCCGAAGCCCACTACTATTGGGCCTTGCCGCATCAATCATTGTAAGCGGCGGACATTTAGGTGCTACCAAGGAACGCCTCTTCGACCAGATATTTGAACTGATTGATGAGGTTCCAAATTCCCGAATACCGGAACCACCCGCACCCTCTGCGTTGCTCCGGCGTTTTTTAGATATTCTTGGTTGGCATATAACAGCACACCCGTTAAGTCGGATTAACGATACGCTCGACCGCTGTGCTGAGGAACTGGCGCGCGAAACTGGAAGTAAGCGGCTCAGAGCCCGAGTAGATGCGGAAGCCTGTCTTCGCTACTGGCAGGATGTAGGCATGATTGAAAAGATAGGTCACGGCTGCGAAGAAACCCTGGTTTTCATTCACAAGAGCTTTGGCGAATTCGCAGCTGCGCGCCACTTACAATCCATGACTGCCAATGAACAACACGCTGCTATAATAAACATTGTTGATGACCAAGAATGGGTGGAGGTTATCCGGTTTGCAGCTCTACTGGGGCTATCTAATATTATAGGCGATATATTGATTTCGAGCGAAGACGCCGGACCAAAGGGTACAAAGCGGGTTGCCCTGGCAATTGAGCTAGTAGCAGCAGCCACCCCGCCTCCAGAACACACGCTACGTGAAAGGATTATCGGTGAGTCAATTAAGATCGTTTCTTCTATGCGGCGATTGCAGGCGGTTGAGGTTGGTGAACCGCTCGTAGCAGCTGCGCGCCGCTATCCAGAAGAAGTTGGCCCCTCAGCAACTGAACTTCTCAATCATGAGCAATCTTGGACATACCTCATTGGGTGGGCTACGGCAGTAGCTGCCGGGCCTGATTATTATCGACTGGATAATTTGGCTGACTCCATGCGCATTTGCATCGACTCAGTAGGGCCAAACATAAGGTCGTCGTTAGGTGGTGGGATTATCTTAGGGGGGAATGGTGAGCAGGACCTGCTTCAAACTTTCACGTTAGACGCGGCTTCCGTGCTCCTTGAACAAAGCCCGTCTGACCTGACTGACTCAATCGTCTTTGATGCCCTCAATAACCCCAATTTGAACACATGGGGCTTTTTAAAAAAGGCCCGGAAGCTGTTATGCTCTAAAGGCAGGATCGAAGCTGCCGGAAAGTTAGATAATAAATACAACTGGCCGCCTTTAATGCCCGACATAGAAGGTTATAATAAGGCTCAGTTTATCGCTTATGAATCGATATTCGATGCTCTCGATTTAACCTCGACAATCGTCGAAAATGATAGAAACCCTGGCGTCTTGCTTCATCTCAGCGCTTTTCTCAAAGCAAGCAAATTTGGGGATGTCCCGGCCTCGGATATTTGGGCTTGGACACGCCCCTTCGATAAAGCGGCGACGCGGGAAACACTGAAGGGTTTCATTGGTGTCAGTGGATTAGATCTTGAACTGCTACGAAGTGATGCCCACCAGGCAAGAAGCTATCTGTGTGCTTCTGGGGCAAATAATATTTTTGAAATCACGACACATGTTGATCCACCAGTGATTGATTGGACCATTGCGCCCACCCTAGACTTAGATAACACAAAGATCGAAGCCGCACTTTATCACCCCTCTGAATGGATTGTATGGCTCGCTGCAAACTTAATTGAAAACCTGTTGCCACAGCCGGAGCTGAAACTGACCGTCCGGCGGCTTTTCGAAAGAGGTAAGGGCCACACACTTTGGGCCGCGAGCGGACTTGCTGCCGAACTTAAGCAAGACCACGCTGTCGAACTTTTGTTCGAGCGTTTATCTACCCCCCTCATTCGTGGTTGTGAGTATCTATTTAAACTTCTACAGCAATTTGACCTTCAATGGGGATCCGAATTGTCCGACATATTGCGCGGTGGGCTAACAGGTGACGTCGAGATCGCTAAAGAGGCAGCGAAACTTGCTCTTAATATCGCGAAGCCTGGACAGGCCGATCTTGCAGCCATCCTTGAGGATGCGTTCGTCTATTGGGTTGAACATGAAGAACCGTACCCAAAGAAAGGAGGTATTATCCCGCACAGTCCACGTGCTGAACTTCTAGATGCACTTATTAGAATTAAGTCGCCGAGTTACGCCGAGCTAAGGTTATACGCAACCGATCCACGATCGGATGTAAAAGATATTGCTACGGGCAAGCTCATAGAGTGGCTTCGACTATCCGACGGCCCTCGTGTGCAATTCCTAAACGATATCTCTTCAGAGGCATTGCCATCTAATCTACTTAGCAAAGCGCTTGAATCAATGGCTCCATTAAACTCAAAGGAACTGACGTTATGGGAGAATCTGTTGGTTAGCAAGAATCCCAAGATACGCTTCGGTGCGATGTCTCTATTGCACAAGGACAATCTCGATCCAATCCGTATTCGCGCTCACGCGCACGCCATGACAGGAGACAACGAGCAACAGATTCGAGATAGGGCATACCGGATCCTTGACATGCTATAGAACCACAATTCCGAAAATTGCTTTATCTCAGGAAGCGACCAAAGAGACGTTCGACAGAAACTAAAAATGAATTAAAATAGAAAAAGAAGATTTATTAATTTATTTTCTTTAAGTATCAAATTGCAAAAATCGCCGAACCAACCGTTCAACCGGACCGTCTTGACAGCCGGCCGTTAACTTATCGTTACACCTTTCACATAGTAATCCTCATCTCTGACAACTGCCAGCCACTGAACTGTAGTAGGTGAAAGATGCAAATATATTCTTAAAAATAAAAAATTGTTTCTATAATGCATATTTTCTTAAAAATACCGATGAGCAGATTTCTTCCTGAAAGAAAGTATTCGATAGCTTTCAAAATAATACTCTATTTCAAACGGTATTCATTATGTCATAATACATAGAAGACCGTAGGATTTCTTTACAGTGGACAAATATCCCATAAATTACTAAGTTCGCTTTTAGTCCTTATTGCCATGAAAAGCGAAATGTTAAAAATGGCATTTATTTGTATTTATAGGAGATTTCTCTTTTTTAAAGAAATAACATATGATAGGAAGATAACTAAATAATCGAAAAAAACGAACTATCGGATATTAATTGTTAGGAAAAATATGAATGAGGATACTTGCTATATGTGTGATGCACCATCTACCTCCAGAGAACACGTCCCTCCTCTATGCATATTTCCAGAATCAAAGGATCTCGAAAGTGGCGAGGACCTGAGAAGAGATTTAATAACGGTCCCTTCATGTGATATTCATAACTCAAAGAAGTCAAAAGATGATGAGTTAATGTTATTTGTATTAACTCTAAATATTGCAAACAACATTCTTGCGAAGCGTCAGGGTTTTACAAAGATATTACGGTCAGTCTTGCGTAATCCGAATCTGCCAAAACATTTTTTTAGAAAAAGCAGCCCTGTTATGGCTGTTGAATTTGAAGGTAATACGATTTCAGCATCGCTAGCCAAGATAGACTACCAACGATTTCTGCGAGTATCAACCCACATAGCTCATGGATTGTATTTTCACCATTTTGGAAGAAAGTTTGAAGGCAAATGCTCGATATTTGCAGACTTCATGCTTCAGTATGAAAAAGAAGATTCTGTTAAGTCTAATTATACCCAGTCCACAGTAGCTCAAATCGTAAAACCTCATTTTGACCAAGAGCATCAATATGGCAGTAATCCAACTGTTTTTACTTACTCAATGTTACCGCCTGACGCTAAAGGTCTTATTGGTGCTAGAATGCAATTTTTTGAAGCATCAAATATATATGTGGCATACATTCCACGTGATAATGATACCTAACAAAAGCAATCCAGCCGATCGCTACGCTCCGGCTGATTTCGTCGTTACACAGGACATCGAAAAATGAACCAACCACATTGGAACTATTTTCTGTTACTTGAAGATGAGCTCGTTGGAATATCTCGCTTTGTAGAGTTGAGTGAAGACAACTACAAAGCCTATTCCATTGAGTTTGTGAGGCTATTTTTGTCCATTTGCTCGGAAGTTGATGTAGTTGCCAAGCTCCTCTGCAAAGAAGCTGATTCCGTAATATTTGATAAGACGAAAGGCTCCCATGATCCCAATATGGGTACTTATCGCTTTGTTATCAATTCCAAATTCCCAGGCTTTCACGAGGCCCATGTGAAAATTCCGTTGTATAACCTGTCATTTGTTCCGTGGGATAATTTCAAAGCAGACAGCAGCCCAACATGGTGGAGCGAATACAACGGCGTGAAACACGAAAGGAATATTAATTTCAAGAATGCAACCCTTGGAAATGTTTTATTTTCCATGTCTGGACTCATGGTACTTCTCGTTTATTTCTATGGTTATCAGTCTTCTTATATTTCCTTAGATCCTCAAAATAAACCGAAATTATTCGAAATCGAGAGTGCTTACTATAGGACTCAGGGTATTGCCTGGGAGACTTCACAATTGTATGTACCGAAAGACCTGATAAAGTAATGGTTGTGTAACAAGCGGTTGAAGATGGATCGGCAAATCCGCTTCGCTCCTTTGCCGCCCGCTTAACCGCGGCGTTAGGCTAAAAAAGAAAGAGGCAAATTTGAGCGCAAAGTGGAAAAATGGTTTTAATCCTAATGTGATATTAGAAAAGCTTTCCGGCATCCGAATGCTGGATGGCGATAAGGTCTCATTTAAAGGTTTTGAGTACAATGAGTATATCGCTGTACTCAAATCAATGGTTGAAATAAACGAGGAAGTTTCCACTGAGGTTGGGCATGGACTTATTGTTAAAGGTTTTCATGAAGCTGCAAAGAAAAAAGAGCTAACATCTGTAGCCGTTCTGTCAGGTATTAAGAATGCTCTCCGCGAGCACTTAGCAAAGCCAAGTCAGTTATATTGGTTGCTTACAACCATAAACATCAACTTGAGTAACGATTTGCCAATGTACAACATCAATGGGTGCTCGTTACATTTTTATAAGTTCCTGCCAAAGAAATATAGGAAAGCCCGCGAAAGTGTTATTTCAGAGGTGTCATCTTGGCTAATTGATAAGGATGAAAGTTTCTCTTACTACATAACGGCACACGTTTGCGAAAAAAGCGTGTATGACGCAGCAACAAGAATGTTAGATGCCATTGATTTACTGCGGGGCATCTGGAATTTACACATCAATAAAACAATGGTGTTTAGTTTTGGCGGAAGAAAAAAACCAATCAATCAAGTAACGCTTGGCGCATTGCATACACTTCATGATAAAAGTGGAAATAAGGCAAGTAGCACATTTTGGTATGAGCCAGAGCATTACGATTAATTGAGAGTACCAAACCTTCCGTAAATAGTGACTTGGGATAGGGGATATAAGGTTATGAAAAAGCACAATCCAGTAAATGAACGGATCAAGAGAAAGTACTTCGTATTTCTAAAGGAAGCCAAGCGTCACAGCGAGCCGACTGTTGATGCGACCGCTAAGGCCCTGAGCCGCTTCGAGTCATATACTAATTATCGAGATTTCAAGGCATTTCACTTTGAGCAGGCTGTTGCCTTTAAGAATTATCTTTCCGAGCAAAAGGGGCAGCAGTCCGGGGAAAAGCTGAGCAAGGCGACTCTGCATGCAACTCTAACCCAACTTAAACGCTTTTTTCAATGGCTGGCATGGCAACCCGGTTATAAATCTCGTGTTCAATATGCCGATGCAGAGTATTTTAATTTATCTGATAAGGACACCCGTGTCGCCACTGCAAAACGACAACAAAGGTTTCCAACAATTGAACAGATCAAGCACGTCATCAATGTAATGCCAACAAAAACCGAGATAGAGCTCCGCAATCGTGCTCTGGTAGCATTCACGCTGTTAACCGGAGCGAGGGACAGCGCCATTGCCTCGCTGAAGCTGAAGCATGTCGATCTGATTGCCGGATTTGTCAACCAAGATGCTCGCGATGTAAAAACGAAATTCAGCAAGACCTTCAATACATTCTTCTTCCCGGTGGGGGAGGAAATTTGTACAATTGTATCGGAGTGGGTGTCGTACCTTCGGGATGAGAAGCTGTGGAGTAATGATGATCCGCTATTTCCAATGACGCTGGTTGTGACAGGCCCTGACAAGCAGTTTATAGCGGCAGGGATTGCACGGGAGCACTGGAGTACCGCCTCGCCTATTCGATCTATCTTTCGCAAAGCTTTTATAAGTGCCGGGCTGCCGTATTTCAATCCTCATAGCTTCAGAAATACCCTTGCCCAACTTGGTGAAGAGGTCTGCAAAACACCGGAACAGTTCAAAGCGTGGAGCCAGAACCTTGGACATGAGAAAGTTTTGACAACATTCCTGAGCTATGGTGAAGTTGCTTGCCAGCGTCAGGGAGAAATCATCCGCAATCTGGCAACATCTCAAAGGTCAGTTTCAACAAATGCTGCTGAAATAGCCGAAGCGGTTTATAATAAATTTCGTTCGTCTGGGATGGATATTAAATGAGAAACCATAAGAAGGTATGGAAGGGGGAGACAAAACGTATCTTGCAAAGCGGATCTGTTTATCTAAGACATCCAGGTTTCGATATTTGGGGGTATATTTGGGTATATGCGAAAAATCACGCTATAAAGAAACGTAATGATTAAAGCATTTTAATCTATTTGTTCAAGTCCGGGTGCCCGAGGAGTTTACTGTGTTTGCGGGGGATTAAGTTCAACGAGCCACGCTTCACGAATNNTCACTACATAATTTCCCCGTATATTTTCCATTCTCCATTTATCTTTTTTAGCTCCAATTTCTTTTTACCCTTACTTTTGAGCCTTGAAGAATTGTAGCGTTGGATAAATACTGCCGTAGCGCTATTGGCACTGGCAGATATGCGCAAATTATCGATGCGAATATTTATAATTTTACTATTCTTACGCACATCGGCTTTATGAGAAACCCAATCATTTAAGTTCATTCCCTTAGATTGAAAGTTGGTGGCATAACAACTGCGGTAATTTTTCATATCGCCTGACTTCCAGCTGTTTACCCATTTAGTTATTAAATTTCGCAAGGGTTCACCGGCTGATGATTTTGATGGATCTTGCTGAGAGTCAATCTGAGCCAACTTCTTATCAGGGGTAGCCGGTGTAGTTACGTCATCGATAATATACCACTTATTATTAATATTTTCTAAGACCAGTTTGTTATATGAACCATGGAATGAGTTATCACTGTTGACTGCAACAATTTGATCAAACATGATAACGGCATTATTGTCCTGCTTTAAGATGGAGACATCCCTGGGTTGTAAAACAAAATGTTTGTTTAAATGTTTTATAGATTTAATCTTGTTGATCAGCGCTTCGCGTCTTTTACCTTTTATTTCTGAACCCTGCAAATACAAAGAATCAATATTTTTTATGTCACCTTCGGTTAACGCTTTATTCCACGACATTAAAATACTTTCCAATTCATCTTTTGCCGTCGAAACTTTATTTGGAGAGACCCAGTTTATCGACTCAGCAATGACTACAGGCGTTTTATTAAAAAAGATAATATCGGTAAGACGATGCAGATCACTATCGCTTAAAACAACACAACCGTTGGATTGTGAAGGTAATAGCTGTTTGGTAGTGCCGTGAATCCAGATATTATTCCCGTTACGGCCGGCTTTTTTATCGGAAAGAGTAGGGTAATCCAGCGGAAAGGCATGCGAACCATAAGTTTCGCGTGGTCCGGAATTGCGCAAAATTTTTGTCGCGAAGAAAATTCCATTAGGGGTTTTTGCGTCGCCGGAAACTTTTTTTGCGCCTGGGTTTTTGCCTGTGGAGCAAGGAGCTTCAAAGACTTTAGAAAAGTATTCATTTTTGTGAAATACGTACATTTTCTGGTATTGCTTATCAACAACAATCACATAACCGGAAGCCAGAGAAAGTATCGAGTCCGGTATATTTTCTGAACGGGGTGATAAATTGGCTAATACTGCAGCAGGTAAGATCAATAAAAAAATTAAAATTAAGATATAAAATCGTAGCAGGACTTTAATAATCATGGCAATTAAATCAACCTTATCAATTTTGGTCAAAAAATATGAGCCTTCATAACAAAAACTTTGTTGTCATTCAAGGCCTTTAATTAATAGTGATGAAAACCTGTCTGGTTGTGAATTTTAAATCAAGTAGCAGAAGTAATAAAATGAAAATCAATAAAATTTATGTACAATTTTGTAATAAAAAAACAAGCAACAAAACTTGGAGCTTATGATATAATATCTTGCAATAAGTTAAGAATATTGATAAAAAGTAATGCAAAAGAAGAAAAAATAAGGGGCATTTTTTGGCTGGCATAAACGATATCAACTCCACAGAAAAACTTCTCAACGTCATAAGAGGAAAAGATAAAGAGTCTTTCGCTTCAACAGGGAAGTCAGCAGTTCTTTTGCCCAAAAAGAAACCGGCAAAAAAAACAAATCTTACCTTGCCTAAGTTATTTATTAATAAAAAACGTTATACCGTGGGAATAGATATCAGCGAAGAATTTATCGGTCTGGCTAAGACAATAAACGCTTCTGATGGTAGACCGGTTTTAGTAGATCAAAAGATTATCAAGTATAGTCATCTGACATCTAAAGGTTCGATAGAATTCAAGTCACTCTTAAAATCGCATCTGATGGCCTTTTGTGGTTCCATAGATGATTGTAATATCTGGACGATGATATCAGCCAGTGATGTTAACGTCAATCATTTCAAAATTCCACGTGTGCCCAGAAAACAACTGGAAAATGTGATTTACTGGACGGCTAAAAAAGAAAATCCGGTTGATGAGAAAGAATTCGTTTTTGATTTCGAAATGCAAGGTGAAATTATTGATCAGGGTATTCCAAAATATTCGGTCATGGTTTACACGGTTCCAAAAGTAGAAGTCGATAAAGTCAAAACATTTTTTACGGAAATCGGAATAACCCTTGCCGGAATTACAATTGCTCCCTTTGCTATTCAAAATATATTTCGCACGAAATGGATGAAGGTAAGTGAAGATACCTTTGCCAGTTTATTTATCGGCAATGAATTTTCCCGTATCGACATTTACAATAAAGAAAATCTTGTGATGACCAGAGGCATCAAGACCGGCATCAGCAGCATGACGCAAGAAATTGCCGAAGCAATTGGAGAAAAAACAGGCAAAGCAAATGTGGAGAGTGAAGAAGCGAAAAAAATACTATTTAGCCTGGTTGATCCGGATACGGTTAAATTAAAACAAACCGATATCGGCTTCGATTTAAAAGATGAAGACAAATTTGCGATGATCAGTCCGGCATTGCAAAGATTAGCCAGGCAGACAGAGCGAACATTAGAATACTATGTATCTAGAGCCGGAGCCCAAAGAGTTGAAAAACTCTTTGTTTCATTAGCGATGAATGTTTATAATCCTATTTTAAATTATATTAGCGATCAGCTAGGGACAAAAGCAGAATATTTTGATCCTTTTGGGCAGCAGTCTGCTTACGTGGCAGCGGAATCTCTGAAACTTTCCGAAAAAGTGTCGCTGGTTCCCGTTTTGGGCCTTTCTTTTTCCGATAACAACCGCACACCCAATGCTATTTTTAATTACCGGGAAAAAAACCGGGAAATGAGTGTAAAACGAATAAACAGAAGAATATTTGTTTTGTTTGCAGCCGCTCTGATTATTTTCTTTGCAGTAATGATCTATCAAATTCTGGAAGCAAACAATCAAAGCACGCATTTAAAGACATTGAACAAAGAATTATCTCTATTCGACCCGCATTTATCAACGGAAAATATATCCGCTTTGATGGAAGAAGTAAAAGCCAAAAAGCAGCTTTCGCGACAATACGTGCAAAGACATCTTGGTGCGGCAACAATAGGTGAAATTAGCGCGCTTACGCCGGATAACATACGTTTGACAAGCCTGAAAATAAATACGGGAAGTAGTAATCCGCCAAAAGAAAATCCTGATAAAACAGTAAAAGAAATCAGCGAAGATGTATTCCTGGAAGGAGTTGTAAGTGGTGATCACAATACGATGGATTCATTGCTGGCGCAGTATGTGATGAAGCTGGAGAACTCTCCAATGTTACGTCAGGTCTCGGTGCAGAAAAGCAGTGTTATAACTATAAAAAAAGTTGAAGTACTTTATTTTACATTGAGTGCTAAAATAGGTTAGCGATGATGAAAAAAATTAACCTGAATATTCCTGAAAGAAGTATTTCGTACCTCATAATTTGCGGCGGGATAGTAGTGATTTTTGTTCTTGTTGTAATATTCCCCCTGTATCGATACACCAGCAATCAGGCCGGTGAAATAAAAAAAATAAAGTATCAGATTGAAGAGCGAAAGGTAAATGGACCGGTCTATTTAAATTTGCAAAAAGCAAAGGAGAGTAAAGATTTACCAGTTTTGCCGAATCCAAAGAAAACAACTATTTCCCGTGAAGAAGCGGAAAAGTTTCAAAATGTTTTCCGGACTATAGCGGGGGAATCAGGGTTAATGGCAATATCTCTCACACCGGATTTAAGCACTATGGCTGGTTCTTCAAAATTCCTTTTGAACAATGCCGTGGTAAAAGGAGAATTTGTCAATTTCAGGAAAATGTTGATCGCGCTTACAGCAATCCCGTATCTGGATAGAATTGAGGAAATTAGTATCTTGCAACATTCCGATTCCATGGAATTTAGAATAAAAATTTGGCTGGCTCTGGGCGCATGATCAACAGAAGGTATTTATGGATAAGTTAAACAAAAGAAAAATAATTATTTTATCTATCGCGGCTTTATTTCTTGTCTATGCATTATATGAAATCTTAATTGCCTCTCCGGCAAGTAAGAAAATTAAAACTAGTGATAATAATCAAGAAATCAGCACTTTAGTGGGCGGTTTAACAAATGATTTAATGAAAGATGCTGAAGCCGGAGTGGATGAGTACATAATAACCAGAGCTGAAGCTAATTGGAAAAGAAATCCATTCTGGGATAGAAGCTCAAGCTCATATAAGGAATGGGCGGCAACACAAGGAGCCGCAGGTGGCAGCGGTTCCGCGGCAAAAATAATTTATTCCGGGTATGTTGATGCCGGAATAATGAAAATAGCCATTATTAATGGTTTGGAATATCGGGTAGGGGAACAATTGGAAATGGAAGGGTATGTATTAAAACGAGTTACACCTTCGCAAGTTTTGATTGTAAATAAAAACACGGGAAGTGAAGTTGAAATTCCCATACAAGAATAAAATTCAGCATTGGAGGTTATTGCCTTGAAATGCTTTGCAAGGGAAAATAAAATTATGAAGTTGGTTTCTGGCCTGTTCACACTAATATTCTTAATTAGTTGTTCCGGTGACCTCAAAAATAATAAAAAAGATCCTGTTTTTGAAAAATGGGCTACTACAGCCGATAATTCCCAAGGTCACTCTCCGGCCGCCGAACCAAAAAAGATTAGCGTCTCAGATTTAACGGCAAAGCAGGCTTCTGCCTCCGCTTTAGCTGCGGCAGGCACAAAAAAACTGCCTTCCAAGAAAATTAATCTGACCATGCGCCAGGCTGAGCTCAAAGCAGTTTTGAGGGCAATGGCCAAGTCTGTTGATTTAAATCTTATGTTAAAGAATGATCTGAAGGGTGAAATCAGTGTTGATTTCCGGGGTGTTCCCTGGGATCAGGCATTTGTCGGATTATTGCGCACTCATGGTTTAAATTATGTTTGGGAGGGTAATATCATTTTGGTGAAGACTGCTGAAGATATTGAGCTGGATCTAAAGCAGAAAGTGCAATTGCGCGATATTCAATGGGTGGAACCGCTTTTACAACCGGTAATAATAAATATTGATTATGCCGATCCCAAGAAATTAATGGAGATGCTGCAGGATTTTCTGACGAAAGACAAGGATGGAAAACCGCGCGGTTCGATAAAAGTTGACGAGCACAGTAACTCTCTTGTTATTTCCGCTATGCGTAATGATCTAGAGAAGATACTGCCGATTATTGTGAAGATAGATAAACCGACTCCGCAGATTTTAATCAAAGCCAATATAGTGGAAACAACAAAGGAAGTTGCCCGCGATTTAGGAATTATGTGGGGTGGAAAGTATAATACTGGCGATTATACAGCGACGGGTGGTAGCAGCGCTCCTACGGGTATAGGAGGCAGCGGATTAGGGGTGAATTTTCCGGCTGCTGTAGCATCTACTACTCCTCTGGGTTCTTTAGCTCTGCTGTTCGGAACGATTGGCGGAAATTTATTAGAAGTACAATTGCAGGCCCTGCAAAAAGATAGTAAATTAAATATTCTCTCCAGTCCTTCCATTACAACGCTCGACAACCAGTTAGCGTATACGGAAAATGGCGAAAAAGTTCCCTATGTAACAGTTCAAACAACAAGCGGTAGTACCACCCCAACTTATACTACCAACTTTGAAGATGTCAGTTTGCGTTTGGAAATCACGCCGCATGTAATTGACGGTAAAAATTTAAAAATGAAAATTTCTGTGAAAAAGGATGAAGTGGATATGTTAAGGAAAGACAGTTTGGGAGATCCTTATATTATCAAAAAGAAAACAGAAACTAACTTGATTGTTAAAGATGGCGAAACAATCGTTATTTCCGGTTTAACCAAACAAACCAGAGCGGATGGGAATACCGGATGGCCGGGGTTAAAGGATGTCCCTGTTTTGGGCTGGCTTTTTAAAGCGGATAGCAAAAGTGATAAAATGGAAGAAGTGCTAATTTTTATCACGCCGCACATTTTATCGGTAGAAAAGGATCAAGATAAAATTGCCGGAACTGATAATGGCGGGAAGCAAAAAACCGAGATTGAACCTGATCAAAATAAATCCAGTAATATACCGGAAAAAAAGACATCAGTGGATTCTACTAAATAGCCAGGTTTTAAATAGCCTGCGAGATGGAGATTAATGGAATATTATCATATTCTTAATTTTAAGAAAGAACCGTTCTCCAACTCGCCGGAGCCGGAATTTCTTTTTCAATCCCCCCAACATACAACCTGTCTGCAAATGCTGGAATTGGCTGTGCGCTTAAGGCGCGGGCTCAATGTGGTCATAGGCGATGTCGGTACTGGAAAAACCACTTTATGCCGTAAACTTATTCAGAACTTTTCTTTTACTGCGGCGGATTCTCCTGAAATCGAAACACACCTTTTACTTGATCCGGCGTTCGCCAGTACTCAAGAATTTCTGCAAACAGTTGCCTTACTGCTGGGAATTAAGGATTTTGACTCTCAGCAAGGTGAATGGCATTTAAAAGAAAGTATCAAGAATTATCTTTTTAGCAAAGGCGTAGATGAAGAAAAAATTATTGTTTTAATTATTGACGAAGGCCAAAAAATACCAGAGGCATGTCTGGAAGTCCTGCGTGAATTTCTTAATTATGAAACAAATAATTCAAAGCTACTGCAAATAATAATATTCGCGCAGAAAGAATTTAAGGCAACACTTAAAAAGCATAACAATCTTTCTGATCGTGTGAACTTTCTTTATTATCTCAAGCCTCTCAACTTCTGGCAAATGCGGGCAATGATTAACTATCGTATCAGCATAGCGAGAGAATCTGAGATTGCTCAATCACTATTCAGCTTTGGGGGGCTGGCGCTGATTTATATGGCAACTCGAGGTTATCCGCGGAAGGTTGTTTCTCTTTGCCATCAAGTGATTTTAATGCTCATTATACGCGGCAAGAAAAAAGCCGGATTTTTATTAGTAAAAAACAGCATAAGTGAAATGGCCAAGCCATTATTTATGAAGGCAAAATGGGCGACAGTCAGTCTTTTAATCTTAATTACGGTTGGTATTTTAATAACAGCGGCCATGCTACAATATAAAAATGACAATGCCTATAAACAGGCGATTGAAATTAAGCATAATTCTGAATATATAGAGACGAATCCTATTCAGACAAATTCTATTCCGCAAGCATCTATATCACCGAAAAATGCAATTACACTTTCAGCTCCTGATTTGGCAATTCTTCAGGTAGATAATAATGTTGATGATATAAAGATGCCTGAATATATGGGTAGATTGAGAATAGAACAGGGAGAAACTCTTTACAATATATTACAAAATATATACGGAAAATCAGGCATAAAAATCACCCAGGCGGTAATGTTGGCGAATCAGCAAATTCATGAATCTGGTAAAATTAAAGCCGGAACTATTCTTAATTTTCCATCAAGTCCGACAGGTGTAAAGACAATAAAAGAAGGAAGATATTTTGTCCAGATAGAAAATGGGAAAGATATGGGAAATATTTATCGCTTTTTTTTGGAAAATTCCAATAAACGAAAAATTCCCAAATCTGTATTTTTTCCGTACTGGAATGAAAAAGAAGGAATGACATTCGCTGTACTTGTTGATGAATACTTTGATAATCCACAGTCAGCTCAAGACAAAATAAATAAATTATCTGCTGCAATCAGGACAAACACGAAAATAATATCCAGGTGGGGTGCTAATACAATTATTTTCAACAGTCACGTTTTCAAGCTTAATGAGTAGAATTATTCGGAGGCTAAATGAATATAAAAAAACGTTTGGGTGAAATGCTTGTGGAAAAGGGTCTTTTGACACAAGAGCAGCTTACAAAATCGTTAGCTGACCAAAAGAAAGCTGGTTTGAAACTTGGTCAGTATCTGACGCGTCAGGGAATTGTCAATGAGCAATCAATAATTGATCTACTGAGTAAACAACTAAAGATTCAAAGATATCATCCGGATAATTTCCCCCTAGACATGGATTTGGTGCGTACCATACCGATTGATGTCGCCCAAAAATACCAGGTAGCTCCTTTAAAAAGGAAGGGACGTTTGCTGACCATAGCAATGGTTGATCCTTTGGATATTAACGCTTTGGATTTTATTGAAGTCATGGCTAATGCTGAAGTTGAGCCGGTGGTTTGTTCGGAAAGAGAAGTCAATCAGCTCATCGATAGCCTTTATGGATCGCAATCCGGCATGGGCGGCATTATGGAAAACATGGAGATAGAATCGCAGTCCGATGCCCAAAGTGACGAAGCCCCGGATAAAGAAGAAGTGCAAGTCGCGTCGCTGCAGGATATGGCGGGAGAAGCCCCGGTTGTCCGCCTGGCTAATTCAATTTTTACTCAAGCCATACGTGATGGGGCCAGCGATATTCATATCAGCCCACAGCAAAACACTGTCTCGTTGCGTTTTCGAATTGATGGCAAGCTTCTGGAAGTTCCTTCACCTCCCAAATCTCTTTTTCTGCCCATCATTGCCCGGATGAAGATTCTGGCCAATATGGATATTACTGTTTCCAGAATCCCTCAAGATGGAAGATTCACTCTCAAGATAAATAATAAGGAAATAAACGTCAGAGCATCCTCAATTCCCACAATATACGGAGAAAATCTTGTCTTGCGGCTGCTGGATATGGGCGGAGGGATTTACACACTGGATCGTTTAGGAATGGTTGCTGCGGATATGGAAAAGATTGAAAGCATGGGCGGTAAACCATACGGAATGATTTTAAGCACAGGACCTACAGGCAGTGGAAAAAGTACAAGCTTATACGCTATTTTGAATTCAATAAATAAGCCGGACATCAATATCATAACGCTGGAAGATCCAGTTGAGTACAGAATCAATAATGTCCGGCAGGTGCAGCTGAATAGGAAAGCAGGAATGACTTTTGCCAGCGGTCTGCGTTCGATTCTTCGGCAGGACCCGGATATTATAATGGTTGGTGAGATTCGTGATGCGGAAACTGCCGCCATCGCTGTGCAAGCCGCGCAAACCGGGCACAGGGTTCTGAGTACTGTCCATACAAATGATGCCGCCGGTGCGATAACCCGCTTTGTCGATATGGGAATTGAGCCTTTTTTAATTTCTTCGGTACTGCTGGTTTCTTTTGCCCAGAGATTAGTGCGAACTGTTTGTCCCTATTGCAAAGAATCATACAAGCCGCCGCAAAAATCCCTGGAGGCGATGGGAATAACGGCACAAGATACAAAGAGCGCCACTTTTCAGCGAGGTAAAGGCTGTTATCAGTGCAAGAATACAGGTTACAAGGGAAGAACCGGACTTTTTGAAGTTTTGGTCAATGATGAAATGGTTCAGGATATGATTCTTAAAAAGATGTCCAGCCAGGAAATTACCCGCGCGGCAGTAGATGCCGGAAAGCTGAGGACTTTAAGAGAAGACGCTGCCGGAAAAGTAATCAAAGGAATTACAACACTGGAAGAAGCGGCATCAGCAGTTATGACGTAAACTAAAAATAAGGTAGAAAAATGCCCAACTATAGTTATCAAGCAATTAATGAAATTGGTAAGAATGTAACCGGAACGCTGGAAGCTGAATCTGTGGACGTGGCCAATTCCATTATCCTTGCCCGCGGCCTGATACCGTCAAAACTTAGTCCGGTAAAGATCACCAACGGTGATGATTGGTGGTCAAGAATAAAATCGCTTACCGGTACCGTAAAAGTAATGGATCTGATAATCTTTACCAAGCAGTTCCGTTCGATGCTCGGCGCCGGAGTGCCAATATTGAGGCTTTTGCAAATATTGGAATTGCAAACAGAAAACCAGGGATTAAAGGAAGCAATAGCAAAAATCGTTCAGGACATCAGACAAGGTTCTTCCATTTCGGAAGCATTTGAAAAATATCCTAAAATATTCTCACCTTTATATTGCAGTATGCTCAAAGCCGGTGAGATAAGTGGAAATGTGCCCGGTGTTTTAGATCGTTTGATCTACATTATCGAACATGAAGCAAAAATTAAATCAGATATTAAATCAGCATTAAGATATCCTATGATCATTCTTATCGCTTTGGCAATTGCTTTTGTCATACTTTTAACTTTCGTTGTGCCGTCATTTGCTTCCATGTTTAGTAAGTCCGGCCTTGTTTTACCCATGCCGACAAAAGTTGCCATGCTTCTCAGCGGTTATTTAAAAAACTACTGGTATGTAATTTTAACATTTATGGCTATCATTATATTTGGTTTGTCCGCGTATTTTAAAACCGACAATGGCAGATTTATGAGAGACGCTTTTTTGCTGGAACTTCCGATATTAGGACCCTTATTCAAGAAGGCGGCCCTGTCGCGCTTTGCCAGTATCTTTGCTATTTTGCAAACAAGCGGTGTTCCGGTTATGCAGGCACTTACCATTCTTTCCGAAACAATTGGTAATGCCGCGATATCCAGAGATTTTGATTACGTTCGCGATCGCGTTGAAGAAGGAGCCGGAATTTCCACGCCTTTAAAATCGGCAAAATATTTTACTCCGATGGTTGTTGATATGATTGCCATCGGAGAAGAAACCGGAAACATAGATGAAATGTTGCGTGAAATTAGCAAACATTATGACGATGAAGTTGAATACTCAGTTAAAGGTCTTTCGGAAGCCATTGGCCCGATTCTAATTGTAGGTTTAGCCGCGATTGTCGGCTTCTTTGCTCTTGCCATATTTATGCCGATGTGGGATCTTACTCAGATGGCAACAAAACATTGAAAACTAAAAAAATATTATATAAATCTATACATTTTGATTCCGATAATATATATATGAACTCTTTATTCTAGAATTTAGTTAAAATATTTTCTAAATATTATTTTTCTTGACAGAGTGACAGGCTAGGCGACATAATGTATAATATTCCGTTGCCACTCGTCATAGTAGGAAAAATTCTGAAAAGGTCTCAAAATAAGATTAATAATTAAGAGGAGATTATATTTTATTGTCCCTAAAATGGTCTAGTATGTGCCGTTAAATGAAGAGGATGGAGTAAAAAAGGGTCAAATCAATTTACTAACAAGTTTATCTAAAAGGAGAAAAAAATGATTAGAAATGAAAAAGGTTTTACTTTGATCGAAATCATCGCGGTTCTGGTAATCTTGGGTATATTGGCTGCCGTCGCAGTTCCGAAGTATCTAGACATGATGAATGAAGCTCGAATAAAGGCAGCACAGGGCGCAATTGCTGAAGTAAAAGGCAGACTTTCTTCGTCACAGGCCAAATACATGATGGTCAATAGCGGTACAGCTCCGACATCAACGGTATTGTACACTTACGCGACTGGTCCCAATGGCTATCTTACCCCGGCAAATCTGGCTAATGTAGGGACAGACTTCAACGTAACAACCGCATCTGGAACGCCTATTAACATTACCGTATCAGCTGTAGGTAATGTTAACTTGACGCCAAGCGTAGTGGGGAACTTCAAAGGAGCAGGCGATCCGTGATCGTATAGTTTCGAACCAGGCTTAACTTATCTAGCCATGTTTTGTTAAAGAATCAAAGAAGGCTGGTTCAGGTATCAAAGCCTGAACCAGCCTTTGTATTTTTTAAAGGAATGTGGCTATTTGATGAAACTATCTTTAGAAAATGATAAAGGTTTCAGTTTAGTTGAAATTCTTGCCCGTTTTTTTAATTCTCGGTATATTGGCTGCTGTGGCCACGAGCAAGTACTTAGACGTTACCGAAGCAGGGAGAAAAGTTGCCGCTCAAGGCGCAATTGCGGAAGTTAAGGGCAGACTTTCTGCGGTACAAACCAAATACATGATGAACAACAGCGGTACCCCTCCGACTTCACCGTAGTAACCGCAACTGGAACGCCGAATATTACAATTATCGTATCAGTTGTAGGTGGTGTTACCTTGGGAACAAGTGTTTTGGGGACTTTCGCCGGAGTCGGCGATCTATAAAGTGAATATAGCACTTATTAGGAACTAATGATGGAAATATCCCCCGTGTACGGGCGTATATATGAAAAAATTACGTCTCATAAATATTATCTTCTTTCCCTGATTTTCATTTTTTTCCTTATCCTCATATATTATTTTATCACCTGGCCGATTGTAGGATACGATACAGATTTGTGGTACCATCTATCCGGAGGGCGATATTTTTGGGAAAACAGCACTATCGCTCGAGACGCGTTTTTCTCTTATATTACACCTTCCAAATCTTGGTATGATTACTACTGGCTGTTTCAAGTAATTGTTTATAAGATTTTTCAATGGACGGGATATTATGGCCTGGTTGCTCTCCGATGCTTTCTGTATTTTCTGACTACTGTCTTTATCTGTCTGTTTTTTATCAGGCGCTACGATAATAGGACAGCACTCTTAATCGGGCTGACCTTCTTCATTTGTTATCCTCTGGCCATCACATTTCGGGAAATGCTGGTAAGACCCCATCTCTTTTCTTATCTGTTTATAGTCGTTTTTCTATATATTCTGGAACTAAAAAGGGACAAGATATGGATGCTTCCTTTCCTTGGTGTATTGTGGTCCAATATCCACGGTATCGAATATCCGGTAATGATATTGATCATCATTGCCTATCTGGCGGAAATGTATTATTCGGATTTCAGAAAAAATACAAAGCAGTCCGGCAATAATAAAAAGACGAAATGGATCTTAATTTTGACTATCTATTCAGTCTTTTTCACACCGCATGTAATCGAACTAATCAAAACGCCTTTCAATGTTGCTTACAACAACGCTCTGTATCAACAGCTCTACGTTGCGGAATTGATCCCCATTGACTTCAGGAGTATTTTTATTTTTGGTTTTTTGCCTTTTTCAAATCTTATTGTAACCATGCAGCATATTCTGGTGATCTCTTTTGTTATCTTTTTTCTGATTTGCTTGTGGAAAAGAAAATTAAGGGTCAGTCACCTAATTCTCTTTGCCTGTTCGGTGGTCTTATTGATTAAATACAATAGATTCATTTTTGAATTTATGCTGCTATCAATTCCCACTATTCGTTATGGTATCGGATTGCTAAGTAATCCCTCTGAAAATAAAGAAGGAAAATTCTACCGGATTATTCCTGTGGCCATGATTGTTGTTCTGATCGTCGTTCCCTGTCTGACATACGGCAGTCATTTTAAATACAGGCCAGAATATCCATTTACCCAAAGTAATTTGCCTGCAGGAGTGGCAAAATTTCTCAATAGCATTGATGCTCATGGATCTGTTATGAATGAGCCCAACACCGGTGGATATATGCAATGGGCGCTTAATAAAAAGTACAAAATTTACATGGATATGCAACTGACTGTTTTTAATGATCGTGATTTTGCTCTTGTCAACAACGCTTTGCATGACTCCAATACTTTTCGCTTATTTGTTCGCAAATATAATCCCTCTTTTTTATCAGTTTCTCTGAATAGACCTTATTTTAAAGAAATTATTGAGATGAATGATCAATTTGTGCCCATCTTCTTTGACAGCACGGAAATGTTGTATGTTAACAAACTGCATTACAAAAAATTAGCCGGCAATTACGAATTGAAGGCCATTGATCCCTTTGCTTATATGGAAATAAAATATGAGGATCAAAGCGCGAAAAAGCTATCGCAGATGTTTACGGAAGCATCGAGGATTCACCATAATGATCCCGCTAATTATATCGCGAATCATATAATTTGCAGCATATTGATTGTCCGCAAGCAATACGCCCAAGCAATGCCGTACGCGGAATTTATCATCAGGCACTATCCCGATGTGTCTCATGGTTACGCATTAAAAGCAGATGTACTGTTTGGAAGGGTACTCTATGAAGAAGCCATCCCTCTCTATAAAAAAGCGCTGGAGATGGGACAAACATCCCAATCAGAAAATGTGTATCACAACCTCCATGTCAGTTATATCAGACTCAAAGAGTATAAAAAGGCGTATCGGGTGCTTTCAAAATATATCAATCCTTTTCATTCTAATGTAAATTATAAGGAAATTTATGATTTGGGAATGGCCGCCGCCGCAGCAGGAAAACTGAGAGATGCAATAAATTTTTTAAAGATCGCGCAAATGAAGCTTCCGCCGGATGATATCGAATACACAAAAAAAATTAATGACAATCTCAAGATGCTGGATCCGGAAAATAAAAAAATGTATGAACAATGAGACAAAAATAATTAGATGAGGATATCTTTTATTTATGAGGAGGGGTATGGATGAAGTTATCGGTTGTAATTCCCTGTTATAATGAAGTCGGCACTATCGAAAAAATTATCGATGCTGTGTTGAGCGCTCCCTTTCAGGATAAGGAAATTATTGTTATTGATGACTGCTCAACTGATGGCACAAGAGAAATTTTGAAACAAAGGATGGAAGCGAAAGTCAGCCGGATTATCTATCAGAGCGCAAATCAGGGGAAGGGTGCCGCTCTGAGACAGGGAATACAAATCGCCACAGGAGATGTTATTATTATTCAGGATGCTGATCTGGAGTACGATCCTGCCGAATATCCCAGAATACTCCAGCCGATTATCGATAATAAGGCCGATGTCGTTTTCGGCTCCAGGTTTATGGGAGCGGAGGCGCATCGTGTAGTTTACTTCTGGCACAGATTGGGTAACGGTTTGATTACTTTAATTTCCAACATGTTGACAAATCTCACTTTGACCGATGTAGAGACATGTTATAAAGTGTTTAGAAGAGAAATTATTCAGGCGATAAAAATAGAAGAAAACAGATTCGGATTTGAACCGGAAATCACTGCAAAAATTGCCAAGACCAAATGCCGGATCTACGAGGTTGGTATTTCCTATTATGGCCGGACTTACGAAGAGGGCAAGAAAGTTAATTGGAAAGACGGTATTAGGGCGCTTTACTGCATCTTTAAATACAATCTGTTGCGATCATGAAAGAACCAGTTCTGGAGCCAATTTTAAGAGAGCTACGTATAAGGAAAGTATTGCCTATAATAAGGCAGTATCCGGATTGCCGTATGCTTGATGTTGGTTGCGGCTGGGATTGTCGTCTGCTCAAAACGGTCAGGCCGTTTATCAAAAGCGGTATAGGTATTGATTTCAAAGTCGAGAAATATGAAGACGATAAAATTAAAACCATGCCGATGACGATTACGGATCACCTGCCTTTCGAACCGGAATCGTTTGATATTGTAACCATGCTGACGTTTCTGGAACACCTTTCCGATCCGCTTTCGATGATGAGAGAAACGGAGCGTATTTTAAAAAATGGTGGCAGGCTTGTGCTGACCGTGCCCGGTAAAATCGCCAAACCTGTTCTTGAATTTCTGGCTTATCGTATTGGTATCGTCAGTGTGACTGAAATGAGAGATCATAAGCAATACTATGATCACGCCGAACTGAAAAAATTATTTTCCCAAACAGGCATTACTATAGAGTCTCATCGGTATTTTCAATTGGGCATGAATAATTATTGTGTTGTTAAAAAAGCGTAAACAAAGAATTTCAATTGATGAAAAGAGTTGAAAAACATGCGATTCCTATTTATCAACCCAAATCGGCGCATTGCGAGAAGCAACATCTGGAGTTTGGTTAATTCCGTTACGCCGCCTTTAGGTTTGGCAATTCTCTGTGCCGTTCTTGACGCAAACGGTCATGAATCAGGAATCATTGATGCCTACGCCGAAAATCTGCAAACAGAAGACATCATGTCTGCGGTCAGTACCGATATAGATGTAATCGGCATTACAGCGACGACGCCTGAAATCGAAAGCGCGGCTATTATCGCGAAATCAATACGTAAGCGCTTTCCTGACAAAAAAATCATCATGGGCGGCGTCCATCCGACAGTTTTTCATCAGAATCTGGTAGAAGAAGATATTTGTGACATGGTCGTCCGTGGCGAAGGAGAACAAGCGATTCTCCTTATTGCCGCAAAGACGCCTATGCAGAATATTCCGAACCTCACCTGGAAATCTGCTGACGGCAAAGTTATTGTCAATCCACAAAAAGAGGAATATGTTCATCTCGACGATCTTCCCATGCCCTCATATAATAAGCTTCCCATGCGCAGATACCGTTCGGCGATAGGCGCCGCCATGCGCAGCCCTTCTGTCGGAATGATCACATCGCGTGGCTGCCCGGGAAAATGCACGTTTTGCTACTCTGGAATGTTTGGAGAAAAAATCAGATATCTTTCCGCTGAAAATGTTTATCAGCAGATCATCTATCTGCAAACAAATTATGGTATCCGGGAAATTTCTTTTTATGACGATACATTTACCGCGAATTTAAGGAGAGTGGAACAGCTTTGTCAGTTAATCATTTCTAACCACATAGATATTTCATGGTCTTGCTTCGCGAGAGTTGATACTGTTAATCCCGGGATTCTTCAGCTGATGAAAAAGGCAGGCTGCCATCAGATCATGTACGGGTTTGAGACTACAGATGAAAATATTTTGAAAGCGGTAAATAAGAGGGTTAAATTAAATCAATATGAGAATGTAATTTCCTGGACAAGAGATGCCCAAATAGACATTCGGGGCGCTTTTATGCTGGGAAGCCCTGAAGAGACGCAAGCCAGTATGAGGGCGACAATTGCATATGCAAAAAAGATCGATATTCAATATGCTATATTCAATATCACAACACCTTTTCCCGGTACGGAACTTTTCAACTGGGCTGTCCAAACAGGCACTCTCAGACACAAACGCTGGGCAGAATATGATCTTTCTCATGTGATCCTCTCCCTGCCGTCGGTATCACCGCAGAAGGTACAAGACTATTATAAAAAGGCCTATCGGGAATTTTATTTTCGTTTGTCCTATATTCTGCCGCGTCTCCTCAATATCAAAACCATGGATGATTTAAGAATGTACTTCACAGCGGCTAAAGGATTTATTTTGAATGTTCTGAAAGGCAAGTAATTTACGAGGAGGGGTATGGATGAAGTTATCGGTTATATTCCCTGTTATAATGAAGTCGGCACTATCGAAAAAATTGATAATACTGGATTCCGGCGTGCGCCGGAATGACATAATTGCTGGTCTTAAATAGTGTTTCCATACGGGAATGGCAATGGATCAAAAAATCGAGGCCGAAATTGTTGCTAAGGTTTTAAAAGGAGACAGGCAGGCTTATGCCTTGCTGGTGGAAGAATATAAATCACCAATTTATAACTTAGCTTACCGGATGACCGGAAACTCAGAGGATGCCGATGATTTAACGCAAGAAACATTTATCAGAGCATATATAAATCTGTGGCGTTTTGATCCAAAGCGGAAGTTTTTTACATGGCTATACACAATTTCTATCAATTTAATCCGTAATCATTTAAAAAAAGTTAAAAATGATGACCTGCTAAACCGCACAAAAAATATTCAATATAATGAAAATGAAAATCAATCACCCGAAGCCCGGATAATTGCAACCCAGGAGTCAAATAAAATAAATTTAGCTCTTTTAACTTTAAAATATGAATTAAGAGTTATGTTGATAATGAAATATCAGCAGGAATTGTCTTTTGAAGAGATTGCCGAAATTACCGGAAAATCAGTCAGCGCCGTCAAGATGCGGGTGTACCGCGGCCTGGAGAAATTAGAACAATTAATAAATTCATAAAAAATCAAAAGACCTCAGAATTGTCATTTCAGCGAACCACGGCACGGTGTCCGGGGCAGACGACGGAATTCAGTGATTTTAAATAATTACAAAAACTCTGGACGCCGGTTCCTTGCCCGGCGAATGCTGGGTTCACCGGTGTGACGACTTTTTACGAGGTCGTCAATAATAACTTGTGACTATTTTATGCAGTCTGTTGTATAATTGCATACATGAAAATGAATTTATAAATAATATGGAAAAATATAAAAATTTAATTCAGAAAATACAAAAGCATAAAATAATCGAGCCACCGGATAATTTGGTTGCCGGAGTAATGGAAGGCATAGGCAAACTTGAAACAGGCCTTTTTTATCGATTTTATCGATTTCTTTTACGGCCGCGCAAGTTTACGTTAGACCCAGTCAGTGCCCTGCGAACAGGGCCGAGCCTTGAAGAAAAAAGTTTGTATTTTATGCTGGTTGCCTTTGCCCACCTGACTCTCGCCGTTGTTTTGTTGATGGGATTAAAAAGCATTGATACAAGAACACTCCTTCCACCGCTCCTGTGGTGGCAACCGTGGTTCTCTTTATTTCTGGCTTGCTGGCTGGTTTTCTGGGGATTTATCTTGAAGAAAAATACAAGAGCAGGTGTAAAGGCGGTGAGAGCTGCCGCCCTCTTTTACATCGAGGCAGTGGTGATCAATGGGGCGCTTTTATTTATGGAATTCAGCCGGACTCTTCTTTTAGTTCCGTACATTGCAGCAATGATCGGCAGTGCCATTGCTGCGGGTATTTTTCTTGCGTTTATCAGCAGCAGCGATAATATGAAGATCATCAGGGGGGCATCTGTCATTACTTGAACACAGGGAAACAAGGTATCAGAGATGGAAAGACGTTAAAATGAACTTGCTTGACAAGAAAAAAAATGACAGGGGATTCACCCTGATTGAAATAATTGCCGTCCTGATATTTGTCGGGATCGTCGCGGCTGTCGCCATCAGCATTATGATGAGTACCTCGGAGACAAGCAGGATTTCCCAGGAAAGCGTGATCAAGAATCATATCCGTTATGCCCAGAGTATGGTGATGAAGCGGGGAGCAATCAACACGCCCTGGGGAATCAAATGCGACGGCGCCGCTTACTGGCTGTTCAGAACCAACGCCCCGGATGCGCCGGCCAATCAGGTTATCCTTCCTGGTGAAGACAATGTACAAGTCTCATTGGCCAACAAAGAAATCACGCTGACCGCTTTTACCGTCTTCTTCGACGGCAACGGGAGGCCCTATACGGCCTATACGGATGCAGCCACTAATACGCTGGTTGCCGCACCTCTTTCGATAACGGTGGATTCCATCCCGGCAGGTAACCCAGGAACCTTCGAAATTGCACCCGAAACAGGATTCATACCATGAGGATTTCACGAAGATTACGGACGCCGCAAGCGGGGTTCACCCTTATCGAGGTCATCGTTTCGCTCGTGGTGGGTGCGATCATGGGGGTCATTCTCCTCTCCTATATGGGAACCCAGCTCATCCACAGCGGCGATCCGATCAATATCGCCCGTGCCGAAGGGGCGGCCGAGATGTGGATGGAGCGCATCATATCCGATTACGTCCAGAAAATGAACACGCCGGTAAGCTACTCAACAGCGCTGGCAACCATCTACGCCCGGGATTATACCATCGGTCCTTACAATATGCCCGCCAGCGTGACCCTGACTCGGACCTGTGTCACCTATGACGTCGCAGGAGACGAAGTCACCGTTACCTGTGGCGGAACGAGCACGAATCTGAAGGTGACCGTCCAGGCCGGCGGCTACGGTCTGACCAGCATCTTGACCGCTGAACGGGTCACGAGCGGCGATCCGATCACTTATTATTGAGAGGCGATATGCGGAAACGAGAGGACGGATTTACACTCATCGAGATTGTCGTGACGCTGGTGCTGGTCGGCATCCTGAGCGTCTTTGCAGGTTTATTCATGACCACTTTCCTGAACGGTTATTTCATGGTCAAAAACAATTCCGACACGGCGATGAAGGCCCAGATGGCCCTGGACAGAATAAGCATTGAGCTGAGGGATGTAGGCGCTCTTTCCGCATTAACGGACAACTCGCTCATCACTTACAAGAATACACGAATGGATCCATTGGGCGCGGACAGAACGATCAAATTCGTCGGGTCCAATATTTACCTCTCCACGCCGACGGACAACATCCTGATCGACCATGTCGAGGCCTTCCAATTGAGTGCCGCGTTAAACAATGTCTATAACAGCGCCGCAAACGATGTGGCCTACATCGATATCGGCTTTACCGTCACCGGGTATAATCCATTCAGCACACGGATCTTTCCCAGAACCAGGGTTCCGAATCCATATCCATGATCTCAGTTAGAGGAGAAAACGCCATGAAAAACATCACCCGGTTATCCGGTTATTCATCCATCGTAAAGGCAGGCAGGAGCCGGCGGGGAAGCATTTTGGTCTTTCTCATCGTCCTCATGGTCATCTTCGCCGTCCTCGGCGTCGGGATGGTTTCCATGTTCGGTTCCTCCGTTCTCAGTGTTTTCGCGTCCAACAGTGTCCGCCGGGCGAATTATCTGGCCGAATCCGGCCTGAGATACGCAATCAGCGAGGTTAGAAACGCGGCGGTGGCTAAGGAAGCGGCGCTGACCAGCGTCGATAACGGCAGCGTCGCCGGGAAGTGGTTCAACGTGTTTCCCGGCGTGGCAAGATACCAGGTCCGTGTCTATCCTTACTGGAGCAAGGTGACTGTCGGCGCCAACATCCCCTCTGGTGGTAACTTAAACGCCACGGTTCCCAATTCCGGGTTTCCGTCCGATTATGCCATACCAGGGGTGGGAGCGACCGGCGTGGCGTGTCTCCGGGTCGGTGTGAACAATCCCGTGGGCATAAGCAGCTATGTGATTGCCGCAGATCGGAAATCGGTCAGCTATTCTCTGTTCTCTAATCCCAATTGCGGTAGCTTCGGAACCCCACCCTCTCCCACTTCAAACGTGACGGTGCAAATCGGCGACCGCGTCGATCTCGCCTTTCCAACGACTGCCGCAAAGACGATTACCAAGGGCTCCACGCCACAGCCCTTCCTCATTCTCAACATCAACTCTGTCAGCGCCATACCGCAGAAAAATGGCCAATTCACTGACGACAAGTCCAGCAGATTGTACACCTATCAGACCGCCCAGGTGGACACTTCAACCGTTCCTACAACCGTTAAACTGGAAGGTATCAATTGGGGCACCACCTGTACCACCTGTTCCATCGCCTGTCCCACCGCCTGTCCCACCGCCCCCTTCCCGGCGGGCAGCTATCTGGTCTTTTCCCAATCGGCCCGTCTCGAGGCCACCGGAGAACATCAGCAGATACAGCGAGTTCGGACGGATTACCTGAACCTCTTCAGCTCCGGCTCATCGCTACCGTATTTGGGACCGAATCAGACTCCGTCGGCGCTGACGGCCTCCGGGAGCGGCTTTTCCGACCTGAGCGCCCTGGACCTTACCAGAAGCGGGGACCGGGTCGTCGTCGCGGGCTACATCGCCACCGGCGGCACGCACGCGTACTGGGCCGCCTTCCAACATCTGGGTGAGGCGGGTTACCTTTTCGCAGATCCCGAAGAACAGAACCGTGACATCGGTTTTCATGTGGCCCCCATTTCCAATGCCATCAGCGACAACCTCCGGAACTTTTGGATGCAGTATTACACCCTCAGCTACGACGTCCAGATCAAGAACGGCTGGGACCTCAATAAGTACCGTGGAGGTTCGGGTATCGCCGTCCGCTGGCATGAAAACCCGCTCTTCCAAGGTCAAACTCCCCCCGGAAATGATCCGTATCGTTACTACCAGGGATACGGCATCACTTACATGATTTACCAGGATGACAACAGCGTCAGTCCCGATATGATACCCAATAACATCAAACCGCCGGGCAACTCTTTGAACAAAAGGCTGCTCCTGGTGCTGTGGGAACAGAAGGTCGACGCCGGCGGCGTACCGAGAAAGGACTGGCTGGCCTATGCCCTTTTGGGGGACCCGTCCGGTAATTATCACGATCCGGCCACAGAGAGAGATCCTCCGGATCCCGATCAGAAGGTCACCGGCTATCAGGTCTGGCCCGACGGACGTCTGAACGACAATGCCACGGTCTTGGTGCGGGTGGAGGACAAGTTCGTCACCACAGCAGGGGTAACGACGCGCTACAATGACATTAAAGTGTTTTACGGCGACGCTTCTCCGGAGTACCCCGGTAACACCATCGACGACCCCCCCCTCTACCGCTACAACGGCTCTTTTCAGAATGACGGCAGGACCCTATCCGGTATTAAAGACGGCGTCGCCACCAACAAACAGCGGGCCCGTTATTACCCGCAATGGGTGGAAACGGGCAACCTGGGCGGGTACTTGCCTGTCATCAATCCGCAATGGCCCTCCAACCAGTTCAGACCCCTGATCGGCACCATCGCCAACTGGTATAACGATCTGCCGTGGTATAGCACCGACCCGACGACCTACGATTACTTCTCGCTGACCAGCAGCGCCCCGACGGCGCCACACAACACCGTGACCTGGGTGAAAAACAACGCTCCTCGAACGGGCTTCGGTTTCTTACCGATAAGTGCCACCTGCAATGGCTATCCCTCTTCTTGCCTGTTGCCCGACAAAAGCACCTTCCGCACCACCGATTTTACCTTGGATTCCTTTCCGAGCGGCCGCAAGGAGATAGGCCTTGTCGGGATGGGGGACATCACCGGTCCTTTACTCACCGTCGCCTTCGATGATTTCTATATCCAGATTCTGGGAGGTTACTAAAATGAATGCACATCGAACAGGGAAAATGATCATCTTGATGTCGGTTTTCGCGGCGATCCTGCTCTTGTCGTGGATCGTGTCGCCTCCTTCGGCCCAGGCCCTCATGGCCCTGCCGGATATCGGTATAAATTATCAGACCATGACAGTGAAAAATGCCGCCAAGCTGGCGGCAGTGGGCATGAAGGACGCCAAAAACGGCGACAGGATCACCATGAGCGTGTCCAAAGAAAAAAAGCTCATCATCTTCAAGAATCTTCGGACGAATGAGGAGCTGTCCTATCCGCCGGCAAAACTGAAGGAAAAAGTCAGATAAAATAACCGAAAGAAACCCTTCTCATTCTTGCCTCTTCTGCCATCAACCGGCCAGTCATGTTAAACGAGGCTAAGCCGGAAGTGCATGAATATTGGGAAGTTCTATATTCCACGATATGATTTGGAGTGCTTCCGAGATATATTGATTTGTACAGGCTTAAACCTGGATATTAAAAAGATTACTTTTCCCTCAGCCAATATAGAAATCATGGCTAAGATACTCGGAACCGCGGATTTGTTAGGACAAATAGCCGATAGGTTTTATCTGGAAAAATTGATTTCCCTTTTCCATGAATTTGAGGAAGGCAAAGTTCCCGGATTTGAAAGCGAACTTGATCTCTTCAGAAAAACCATTAATTTTTATAAATCTGCCCGGGAAAGGTTTGAAAACGATCTCGGCAATGTTAATCGCTATATGGTCAACCACTTTCGGGATCGATGGAATATCGAAAAAAATATCTATGATGAAGCTATTGAAAAGAATATCAACTATCTTAAATATATCCTGAAAAGTAATTTCAAGAGCCTTCATGATTGCCTGCGCCGTAATACAGTTACAACACAATAATCAGATAAGTCCTCTATTTTATCAGTCCTTAAACAATTGACTTTTTACATTGATGTGTTATCTTCCATTCAAGTTTGGTGATTAAAAAAGGAGAGCTTTGCACAATTGTATAAAACCAATAATTTTGTCATTCCGGTGCATACCGGAATCCAGTATTATCAGGTGTTTCCTCTGGATACCGGCTTTCGCCGGTATGACGAATAGAGTGGTTTCGCAAAGGTCTAAAAACATTATCCAAGACTAGGAGGGCGAAGTGAAGATACTTGTCAAAAAGGGAAATCTTGCCGAGGCTAAAAGCCAGGCCATTATTTTAACTTTCTTTGAGGATCAAAAAAAATTAGCGGGAGCCGCGCTGCAAATTGATCAAAAAAGCGGTGGATTAATCAGTGAATTGATCAAAAACCGCGATTTTGAGGCCAAGCAATCTCAAGTATCTGTTATCTATACCAGAGATCTGCTGCCGGCAAAAAGAATCGCGCTTCTTGGCTTGGGAAAATCCGCTGAAGCTGACTTGGATAAAATTCGCGGAGCTTTTGCCAAAGTCATGCAACATCTGCGGTCCATAAATATCAAAGAAGCAGCGACTTCCATTGACTGGAAGCTGATTGCTGAAACAAAAGAAAAAATTGTACAGGCGGTAGTGGAAGGAGCGCTATTGGGTCTTTATCAATACAATCCTTATAAAACTGTCGGACGCGAAGATATTAAGGAGATGGAGCAATTAAACATAATCTGTGAAGGAAAAGATTTTAATCTAATCGAGAAAGAAGTCAAAAAGACGCAAATAATTACCGGAGCAGTTTGTTTCGTGCGAGACCTTGTTTCCGCTCCGTCCAATGAAATGACCCCGTCGATTCTGGCGAAAAAGGCTCAGGGGATAGGGAGAAAAAAAGGTATTACCTGCAAGGTTTTAGATAAAGCCAGGATGAAAGAGTTGGGGATGAATTCCTTTCTGAGTGTGGCTTCCGGCAGCAATGAAGAACCAAAATTTATTATTCTGGAATATTCCGGTGCAAAAAAAAGTGAAGCGCCAATTGTATTGGTCGGTAAAGGCCTGACCTTTGATAGCGGCGGCATATCAATTAAACCGGCTGATAAAATGGATGAAATGAAAACAGACATGTCCGGAGGCGCGGCAGTCATGGGTGCGGTTATGGCTGCGTCGAATTTGCAGTTACCGCTGAACATTGTCGGGCTGATTCCGGCTACGGAAAATATGCTCGGCGGCACCGCTTATAGACCCGGCGATATATTAAAATCATATTCCGGCAAAACTATTGAAGTTATCAATACAGATGCCGAAGGAAGGCTGATTTTAGCCGATGCGCTTTCCTATGCTTCGAAATATAAACCCGCCGCGATTATCGATGTTGCAACTCTAACCGGCGCCTGCATTGTCGCTCTGGGTGATGATGTTATCGGTATGCTGGGAACTGATGATAAACTCAAAAGCGAAATTAACAGGGCGGCAAAGGCCACAGGCGAACTTGTCTGGGAATTGCCTTTGTGGGAAAGCTACAGTGAACTGATCAAAAGCGATATTGCCGATTATAAAAACAGCGGGGGCAGGGCGGCGGGTACAATCACAGCTGCGGCTTTTTTGAGCAAATTTGTCGGAGATTTTCCCTGGGTCCATTTAGACATCGCCGGTCCGGCGTGGAGAGCCAAAGATATAACCTATATTCCCAAGGGTGCATCAGGAGTCACTGTACGTCTGCTTGTGGAATTTTTGCGCAATCGTGTAAAAAAATAATATGCCGCGTTTACTGGAAATAAAAGATTTAAGAACTGTATTTGATACCGCTAAAGGCAGGATTTCCGCTGTCGATGGGGTAACGCTTGGTCTCAATTCCGGTGATACTCTGGGGATTGTGGGCGAATCAGGTTGCGGAAAAACAATGCTCGCCCTTTCTATTATGCGGCTCATCCCTGCCAACGGCAAAATTGTTAACGGTGAAATATTATTTTCGGGCCAGGATTTACTGAAGATATCTTCCGAAGAAATGCGTAAGAAACGCGGCAGTGAAATTGCCATGGTCTTTCAGGAACCGATGACTTCACTAAATCCGGTACTGCGTGTTGGTGAGCAAATAGCGGAATCGATCAGACTGCATCAAAAACTTCACACTAAAGAAGCCCTGGCCTTAAGCATTGATCAATTGCGTGAAGTAGGTATTGATGATCCCGAAAAACTGATACGTGATTATCCGCACCAGCTAAGCGGCGGTATGCGCCAGAGGGTAATGATTGCCATGGCCATGTCGTGTCATCCCCAATTGTTGCTGGCCGATGAACCGACCACAGCTCTGGATGTTACTATTCAGGCGCAGATTCTCGATTTGATTTCCACACTGAAAGAAAAAAATAATATGGCGGTGATTTTAATAACTCATGATCTTGGAATTATCGCCCAAGCCGCCAAGCACGTAGCTGTGATGTACGCGGGTAAAATTGTGGAAAACTCGACTGTCGAAAATATATTTGATCATCCGCTTCATCCCTATACCCGGGGATTAATAGAATCCATGCCGGCAAGATGCGCGGCTTCTTCTGATAAGGGAAATTATCTAAAAACTATTCCCGGTAATGTTCCCAGCTTATATAATCTTCCCGCGGGATGCCGGTTCTTTGACCGTTGTACCTCCGCGCAAAAAGAGTGTAACAAAGAGGAGCCGGTTTTAAAAGAAATTGAAGAAGGCCATTTTGTTTCCTGCTGGAAATATCCCGGAAATATAAATTAAACANNAATCAAGAAATGTCCATGCTGTTGATAATATTGACCTGCAAATACATAAAGGTGAAACCTTAGGCCTGGTTGGTGAGTCAGGTTGTGGAAAATCAACGTTGGCCAGATTGATCATCAGGTTGGAGAGACCTGACGCGGGTAATATATATTATAAAGGTGATGATATAAATTCTTTTTCCGCCGCGCAGTTGAAATCATACCGCGGCAATGTGCAGATGATCTTTCAGGATCCCTATTCTTCACTCAACCCCAGAAAATCCGCAGTCAGTATCATCAGGGAGCCGCTTACAATACGCAAGATAGGCGATAAAAATGAGCGGGATGAAATGGTCATGCAATTGATGGCAAAAGTTGGCTTAAGTAAGGAACAGGCCAATCGCTATCCGCATGAATTTAGCGGTGGGCAGAGGCAGCGTATCGGAATCGCACGGGCGCTTGTTTTAAAGCCGGAGTTGATTATTGCCGATGAACCGGTTTCGGCATTGGATGTTTCCATTCAGGCGCAAATATTGAATTTACTCAAAGAGCTCAAACATGATTTTGGTTTGACTTATTTATTTATTTCTCATGATCTAAATGTGATTCGCAATATGTCCGATCGCATTGCCGTTATGTACTTAGGCAAAATTGTCGAACTTGCGGCAAACAGGGATATTTACTCAACTCCAATGCATCCCTATACTAGAATGTTGCTTTCGGCAGTTCCATCGGGCGATCCTAAAAATAAAAACAGAACATTGTCAATAAAAGGAGAAGCCAGAAACGAAGGTGAAAAAGGCTGCAATTTTCAAAACCGTTGCTCCTACAAGATTGATATTTGCGCGCAAGAAGAACCTCCATTAAAAAGATATGATCAACAAAGATTTTGTGCCTGTCATCGGGGAGGTTCTATATGACTATTCCGCGGGAAGAAAAAGTATATTGGAATAATGGTTCGTTGAAAATAGAAGGTTTGCTGGGGAAGCTGTCGGAAGAAAATGGTGTCGTTATTTGTCATCCGCATCCTCTTATGGGTGGTTCCATGCATAATAATGTTGTTGAAGCGATACGATACGCCTTTGCTTTGCAAAATTATACGACACTTCGTTTTAACTTCAGGGGAGCCGGTAATAGTACAGGCAATTATGATGAGGGCAGGGGAGAACAGGCAGATATTTTATCAGCTCATGAATTTCTGAAAAAGAATGGGACAAAGAAAATATTTTTGGCCGGTTATTCATTTGGCGCCTGGGTTGGATCTAAGGTGCTGGAACAATTTAATCAGCTCTTTGTTGCGAGCATACTTATTTCTCCGCCGCTTAATTATTTTGATTTTAACTGGGAGAATTTGAAAAATAAAATTGATTTACTCGTGAGCGGTGATCATGACCAGTTCTGTGACGCGGAGGTATTAAGGAAGCAGGCAAAAATAATTGATTCCCTAATGGAGACAATTTGTGAGGCGGATCATTTTTATTCGGGAAAAGAAAAAGAATTAATTGATATTTTGCTCAAATATATTGTCAAATATAATGAAACATAATTGTTAAAAAAAGCTTGATTTTAAAAAAAATAATGTTAAAGTTTACATTAATATGAGCAAGTCGCAATTTTATTAGGAAAAACGTAGGCGGCTTTTGTTAGGAAATAGTTAGTGTTGAGTTTTACAGAGAAAAAATTAACCGCTTTGAATTCTTCATTTAAGCAAAAGAATTCGTGCGGTTTTTTTAGTTTCTGAGGGGAAAATGCCCTAAAAAGAAACGAATATTTGAAAGGAGGGATTTTAACTGTGGCAGAAGGAAAAGTAAAGTGGTTCAACGAGAAGAAGGGGTTTGGATTTATTGAAAACGATGAGGGTGGTGATGTATTTGTTCATTATAGCGCTATTGCCGGAACAGGATTTAAGACTCTTTATGAGGGTCAAAAGATCCGTTTCGATATTGAACAGGGTAACAAAGGTCCCAGCGCGACAAATGTTCAACCGCTGTAATAACTCCAATTAATTTGAAGTCAACTTAAAGTAAAAATGCCCCTTTCGAAAGGGGCATTTTTTATTTATTATTCCAATTCTAAATCAANNCTTCCTCAACGTATGTAAAATACGCATCGTCGCCTCCTCCTTGCCGCCTCGATATCATCTTTGATTTAGAAATGGAATTAGTTGTTTCCAAATCGTCGCAATTCTCTATTTGCCCAAAAAAGAACTAAAAAGAAAGCTATAAAATTGGCTATGGGCAGCGCGAACCAGGCACCCGTTAAGCCTTTCCATGAAGATAGCACAATCAATAAAGGCATAAGTAAAACAGTATCACGGAAGAAAAGTAAAAACATGGCTAAATTGCCCTTACCCAGTCCCATAAACATATTTATAAAAATTATCGTTGGCGCGGTGAAAACGAGCGCCAAGGCATTAATACGCAATGCAGGTGTGGCAATTGCGAGCAACTCAGGATCTTTAGTAAAATGAGCAACTATCGTTTGGGCAAATATAAATAAGAAAATCGAAGAAACCACGGCAAATAAACTTGCCACTTTCAATGCAACCAATACTGATTCACGAAGGCGTTGATAAAGTTTAGCGCCATCGCTAAATCCGACAATCGGCATTAAACCGAAGCCAATACCGAATAAAACCATAGTTACCAGCGCATTTACACGGAAAAAAATACCTAATGCTGCAATTGCCAAAGAGCCGAATTGCGACAACACGTGATTGTAAATGATTAAAAGAAAGCTCACAATTAAATTTATGACAATAGAGGGAAAGCCAGTTGCATAAATTGAATTAATTGTGGATATATTGGGGGAAAGATATTGCCTTTTAAGTTCATATTTTGATGATTTCAGCTGCAGAAAATATATGGAAAATAAACAGGCTAAAAATTGGGCGATAACAGCAGCCAGCGCTGCTCCTTTTATGCCAAGATGCGGGAAGGGTCCAACTCCGAAGATTAAAAGAGGATCGAGAATCGCGCTACCAATAGAAGAAATCAGAACAACATACATTGATAAAAGAGGCCGTCCTTCAACACGGAGCAGATTATTAGACATCATTGAAAAGAAGAGAAAGGGTGAACTAAATACAATAATAGTGAGATAATCCCGGCACAGAGGTAGAATATCGTGGCTGGCGCCAAAAGAAATAAGAATGACATCATGAAAAAAGAAAACGCATATGATTATGATAAAACTAAAAAAGATAGAAAGGAAAAATATCTGACCGGCGGTTTGCTTTGCTTGAAGGATTTTACCTGAGCCAAACATCCGCGCGGAGAAGGAGCCTGCGCCAACTCCCGTACCAACACCAATCGCGGCAAATATCAGTTGAATAGGGAAGCAGATAGTGAGCGCTGCTAAGGATTGTGAACTTAATCTGGCCAGCCAGAAAGTATCAATCAAATTATACACAGACATGGCTATCATCGCAACAATCGACGGCCAGCTCATTTTTAAAATTAGAGGAAAGATGGGTTCTTTTCTTAAATCAATACTTTTAATCATTTTTTTATAGCCATTATTGGCAAAATATTATTAAATGTTATTATAAGGCGCAAATGACTACACTCAAAGATAGATAATTTCAAGGGTATAATAAAAAATATGGCAAAGAATCTGGTTGTAATCCTTGGTCCGACAGCATCCGGCAAAACTGAGGTGGCGGCAAGACTTGCGTGGGATTTACACGGAGAAATAATCTCTGCGGACTCCCGGCAAGTCTATCGAGGCATGGATATCGGCACCGGCAAGGATTTAACTCAGTATATTATCAATGCGAAGAAGATACCTTATCACATGATAGATATAATAGATCCCCGGTGCGAATTTAATTTATTCGAATTCCAGAAAATGTTTTATAAAATATTCAGTCAGATACGGAATAAGGGTAATTTGCCTGTACTTGTGGGCGGTACCGGCCTTTATCTGCAGGCGGTATTATCAGGCTATAAAATGCCTCCGGCTCCACCTGAGCCGGAATTAAGAAAAGACCTTGATCAAAAATCAATAGAAGAGTTGAAAGAAATATTCTTTGCCTTCAAATCTCATTTGCATAATAAAACTGACTTAGAAGATAAACAGAGACTAATAAGGGCAATAGAAATTGAACGGGCACGAAATGTAAAAAACTCAGAGCAAGAAGAAAGCCCGGAAATTGATGCGGCGATATTCGGTATCAGTTGGGAAAGATCAGTATTGCGGCAGCGTATTACGTCGCGGTTGGAAGAAAGACTAAAACATGGAATGATCGAAGAAGTAAAGAGACTCCATGCCGCAGGTTTATCCTGGAGACGATTGGATAGTTTTGGTCTTGAGTATCGTTATATTTCACAATATTTGCAAAACCTGATTTCATTTGATGAAATGAAAAATAAACTTAATACTGCTATCCATCAATTCGCTAAAAGGCAGGAAACATGGTTTCGAAGAATGGAAAGAAAAGGCATAGGAATAAAATGGATACAGGCCAATGAATATGATCTACTAAAAGAAAGCGTAATTAAACTGTTTCCATGAATAAACCTTCCTTACTTGAAGATTATCTGGAGAAATACTCAGCAGGTAAAAACTGGAATTTAGTAGCCGGGAATATTGAAAATGTTTCGCAAGTAGTTATCATACCCGCTTATGCAGAAAAAGAAATGCTTTTTTCTACTTTAGTTTCTCTAGCGCAGAATCCTTCGTCATCGCTGGAATATTCTCTTATATTGTGTGTGATTAATAATAAAAGCGAGACACCTCCCGCTCAAGTCAGCAATAATCAAACTACAATAGAATATCTTGATGCCCTGGTAAGAAAAAAGGTTCTAAAGAAATTCAATTCAGATCAGAGGATATATCCACAATTACTTAAAATCGCGGATACAAAATTGAAACTTGGTTACATTGATGCCTCATCAAAAGGTTGTGAAATACCAAAGAGAGATGGCGGTGTGGGGATGGCCCGAAAAATCGGTATGGATATGGCTTTGCGTCTGCTAAAAAAAAGTTCTTCTGAGAAAAAGTTAATCATAAGTCTCGATGCCGATACTTTGGTTCAAACAAATTATCTTTCTACAATTAAGAATTACTTTACCCCAAAAATAAAAACGGCAATCGTTGCTTATGAACATCAAATGCCGGTGGATTATGAGGGGCAGGCGGCGATTTGCTGCTATGAAATATTTCTGCGCTATTGGGTATTAGGACTTAAATACGCGAAATCCCCATGGGCATTTCATTCCATCGGATCAACTATAGTCACCTCAACCGATTCTTACCTGAAAGTAAGGGGCATGAACAAGCGCGAAGCAGGTGAAGATTTCTATTTTCTCAACAAGCTGGCAAAAATAGGCAGCATCGATTATATTAGGGATACATGCGTTTTTCCGTCCGCCCGCTCTTCTTCCCGCGTTCCTTTTGGAACTGGTAAAAGAATAGAGAGATTTCTTTCGGGCCAGAAGCAAGAGTATCTGCTGTACAATCCCAAAATATTCATCGTTATCTCGCAGTGGCTGGAATTTATGAATAATGCACTTCTAATACATGAAGACGAAATTTTAGCCCAGGCTCACAGAATAAATCCGGCGTTAAATTCTTTTTTGGTCAATAGTCGTTTTGCGGATGCGTGGTCAAAGATACGTCGCAATGCAAAAGAAGAGAAAACTCTCAGACATCAATTTAATGATTGGTTTGATGGATTTAAAACTTTTAAATTGATTAATTATCTTACAAAGAGTGCATATCCTCCAATTGACATGTTTGATGCTCTGGCAGAGATTCTTTCCCTGCTGGGAATGCCGGGATTAGAAATTAATGCACAGACAAAAATTCCCAAACTGGAAGAACAGATTGAGCTTCTTCAATATCTGCGCAAAATAACATAATAATAAATATATCCAATAAATGCCATTTCTAAATCAAAGANNTCGGGATTATCTTCTTGACGTAAATATGCATTTTGCATATAGGGTTTCGTGATGGAAAAGGCATCGCCAATTATTATCGGGAGGAATTTAATGAAAATCAAAAATAGAAAAAAGTGGATGGCAGTGTATGTTATATTTGTTGTCGTTGTCATATTGGGTTGCGGCAATAAAGAAGAAAAGAATAAAGACGCTGCCAACCAGGCACAGCCAACATCTCCCGATTCCATTGCCAAACCGGCGACTGAACCAAGTGAAGCAAATTCTAAGGATATTCTGGTAAGTGTTGACGGGAAATATTTTAAAAAGTCACAGCTGGAAAAAGAAATTAAAGAGCTCATGAATGTCTATAAGGATAAGATTCCCAAAGATAAAACAAAAGATATTCAGGCTAATATGAAAAAACAAGTGGTAGAAAATTTCATAATTCGCACAGTCCTGGAAAATGAAATCGAAAAGAGAAAAATTCAAGCCAGTGAGAAGGAAATCAATGAATCAATAGAACAAATAAAGGCAAGTCTGCCACCAGGCAAGAAATTTGCCGATTTTCTCAAACAAAGCAGATTAACCAAGGGAAAATTTAACGAAGATATCGCCTTCACCATTAAAGTAAAACAACTTGTGCAAATTGATCTCGGCAATAAGGCCAAGCCTTCAGCAAAAGAAATAAGCAAATTTTACAACGAAAATAAAGATAAGTTTGTTGTACCGGAAAGTGTGCATGTTCGTCATATTCTTGTAGCCATTGATCAGGGTGATGACGAAAAAATCAAAGCTGAAAAGAAAGAAAAAATTGAAAATTTGCACAAGCAACTCTCAGATGGTGCAGACTTTGCTGAAGTAGCCCGTACAAATTCCGATTGTCCCAGTAAAGAAAATGGCGGCGATTTAGGCATCATCAAAAAAGGAGAAACAGTAAAACAATTTGAAGACGCAGCTTTTTCACAGGAAAAGAATGTTATTGGTCCGGTAGTAACCACGGAATATGGCCATCATATAATTCAAGTAATAGATCACAACAAGGCAAAGACAATTACAATGGCCGAGACTAAAAGCAAAATATCAAATTACCTTGAACAACAAAAACAGATGGAAGCTTTTAGCTCTCTTGTCAAAAAATTACGGGAAAATGCAAAAATATTGATTTACGAAAATTAATGAGAATTAGAAAAGCAGGAAAAGTTACTGACCATCTTTGGCGCCTGGGCACAGAAGAATCTTGCGTATATCTCGTGGAGGGCGCTGAATCATCAGCTATAATCAGTGGTGGAATGAGTTATATTCTGCCGGTATTTTTACGGCAACTTCAGGAATATGGCATCTCGGAAAAAAAAATAAGCCACCTCATCATTCTTCATACTCATTTCGATCATGTCGGCATCATTCCCTTTCTGAAAAGATTATGGCCGCAATTAAACGTGTATGCATCCTCGCGTGGTTGGGAAATGCTTTCTAACCCCAAAGCAATTTCTGTGATTAATGAGTTCACCCTAAAAGTAACGCAGAGAGTTTTAGGTAAAACAGATGAATTATCAAAGTATGATTGGCAATGGCGCGATGATGTTGCGGGTTATTCTTTAGCGGAAGGAAATACACTTGATTTGGGTGATATACAAATTGAATTTTACGAAACACCCGGTCATTCTTCCTGCTCAATCTCCGCCTATATTCCAAAATTGAAAGCGATCTTTCCTTCCGATGCGGTGGCGATTCCCTTCAAAGATGAATTCATCATTGCCGCAAACTCTAATCTTACAAAGTATCAGCAAAGTTTAGAAAAACTTGGCAATTTTGAAATTGAATTTTTATGCGCTGATCATTATGGATACATTATTGATGAAGAGGCACGTAGTTATATCAACGAATCAAAAATTGCGTTAACTAATATGAAGAATATGTTGAGACAAGCCTTGCAAAAAGAAGGCAGCATTGATAGGGCAGCGAAAACATTGGTTGACAAACACTTCCAGTTAAGGCCGGATTATTTTATTGCGCCGGAAATACTTCTTAATACCTATGGGCAAATGTTAAAGCATGTTGCCGAACTAGGATCTGGCTGATCAATAGCTTTTATTTAAAGCTGTGTTCCGTGTCAGGAAAAGATCCTTCTTTCACTTCAGCTATATATTTTTTGACCGCGGTTTTAATCTCTAAATTCAAATTTGCATATTTTTTTACGTGCTTTGGCGTGAATTTTTCAAACATGCCCAGCATATCATTCACTACCAGAACCTGTCCGTCGCAATGGACGCCGGCGCCAATACCAATTGTCGGAATAGAAATAGATCTGCTTATTTCTTGTGCAAGCATTTCTGGAATACACTCCAGGACCAGGGAAAAAGCGCCTGCTTCTTCTAAAATTTTAGCATCTTCGATAATTTTATGAGCCGAGTCTTCTTTTTTCCCCTGAACTTTATATCCGCCCATTTGATGAATGGATTGAGGCGTTAAACCCAGATGCGCCATAACAGGAATTCCCGCCGTAGTAATTTTTTGCACAGTTTCCGCGTACTGTCTGCCACCTTCCAGTTTTACTGCCTGCGCATCAGCTTCCTGCAAAAAACGTCCGGCATTAACCAGTGCGATCTGCGGGGAGATTTGATAGGATAAAAACGGCATATCGGCAATGATTAAAGCTTTCTTGGCGGCACGGGCCACAGCTTTGGTATGGTGAAGCATATTTTCCATAGTAACCGGCAGAGTTGTATCATAACCTAAGACAACCATTCCCAATGAATCGCCAACCAAAATCATATCAATATTGCACTCATCCAGGATAGAGGATATTTCATAGTCATAAGCCGTGAGCACTGTAATTTTTTCTCCCAGCGTTTTCATTTTTTTTATGTCTAATATTGTTTTGCGGCTGTCCTTATTTTGCGTGCTCATGATTTATAACTCCTTTCAAAATGTCAGATATTTTTTTTGCCTGTCGCAAATTCAAAGTGCCTTTTTTCCTGGCAAGATTAACTGTTACAAGTCCTAAAGACGAGTATAAAGAAGCGTACTGAGGAAGATTGGCATTGATTGCATCAACATGTTTTTGAATAGTGCCGGAATCGCCGCGAACGATTGGGCCGGTTAGCGCTTGAATAGATCCGGAAAACTCAATATTTTTCAAGCTGCCATAGATAAGAGGCAAGTATGCTTTTTTTGCATCTTTTTCACTTATACCGATAGATTGATAAATGGATTCCACTACGTTCAGCAAAGAAACCAAATAATTGGAGGCAACACATGCCGCGGCATGGTAGAGAGATTTCTGTTTGGAGGAAATATAAATGGGTTTACCTCCTAAAGCAAGGACTATGGTTTCCGCCCGCGTTTTGGCTTTTGCATCCGCTGTAATTCCGAAATAACTTGAGGGGATATTTTGTATAGCATTATCAATGGAAGAGAAACTCTGCAGGGGATGAATGCTGGCAACCGCCGCGCCGGCTTTTTTTGCCGGCTCAAGAAGATCCAGCCCACCTGCGCCACTCATATGGAAAATATATTTACCTTTTATTAACGGAGAAAGCGCAATATCCTTGCATACGGATAAAATAATATCGTCAGGAGTAGTAATTAAGATACAGTCGGCTTCACGTAAAACTTCTTGCGGTTTGCGGTAAGCTTTCCCGCCGATATAAGACTGTGCCCTTCGCAAAGCGGCGGCGGATTTATCGGCAATAGCCACAATTTCGTAGCCGGCTTTTTTTAATAAATAACCTATGGCTGTTCCCACCATGCCGGCGCCAACTATGGCAAAATTATTCAAATGTCTTTTCTTCATATTCAAGCCACGGGTATATATTATACCCTCCGCCTACTCGTGCCCTTTAGGGTATGGCGGGATTGTTCGACTTACAAATATTACTGCACGGTATTTGTAATATTTGAGTCTCACGAATAAAAAAGGCCTTCCGCGATGAGGAAGACCTTTGTCCGACAGTTAATTAATAAACAATACCGTCTCAGTCGATATAAGGGATCCAAGCGGTTGATGAATGCAAACTAACACAGCTTATGATGGTAGTCAAACTATATTTAATACCAATTCTAAATCAAAGCGCTATCTTTGTTGGCAGCGTCGTCGACTTCCTCAACGGATTTGTAAGGAACGGTCGCGACCGTTCCCTACGCGCCTCCTCCTTGCCGCCTCGATATCATCTTTGATTTAGAAATGGTATAAGGGACGTGGTATTGAAAGCGGCAAATTATAAATAAACAATCTTGTGTTTAACGAGTCAGTTCGCTATATGTATCCAAGGTGAAATAATGAGAAAAGTAGATTTGATCATCTTTGATTTCGATGGCACCCTTGTTGAAACAGGCACTGATTTAGTACACGCTGTCAATTTTATGTTAAAAACTTTACTTCTTAAAGAACGGACGGAAAGGGAAATTATCAGTTTCGTCGGAGATGGAATTAATAACCTCATCGAGAAAGCATTGGGGCAGGATAATGCTGAGTATCATGAAGAAGCGCTCAACATTTTTACTCAATATTACAGTACTCATCTATTGGACAATACAAAACTGTGTCAGTATGCTCAAGATGTATTAATGAATTATACCGGTAAGACGAAGATAATCCTGACGAACAAGCGGTATAACTTCACATTAGCGATAGCGCAAGGATTAAATATTCAAAAATATTTTGTAGAAATTATTGGTGCTGATTCCACATCCTATAGAAAACCGGATCACCGCGTAGTTGACTATATATTGAATAAATATGGCACAGCTAAAGAAAAAACCGTCATTATTGGTGATGGTGTAAACGATATTGTTGTGGCAAAAAAATCAGGAATATTAAGCTGCGCTTATCTGAATGGCCTGGGCGGAAGACAGGACTTGTTAAGCTTAAAGGCTGATTATTACATTGAAAACCTTTTGGAAGTAAATGCTTTGTTTTGTTAGATATGATAAAAAAAGTTATAAAAACCATAGAAAGATATAAGCTGCTCAATAAAGAAGATCGGGTCGTTGCAGCGGTATCCGGAGGGCCTGACTCCACTGCACTTTTGGTAGTTCTTGCTCAAATAGCTTCGCTACTGGATTTTAGTATTATTGTTGCCCATTTCAATCACGGATTGCGGGGAGCTAAGTCAGATGAGGACGAAAAATATTCTCAAGAATTAGCAAAAAAAATGGGATTGATTTTTGTATCAGGAAAAATGGATCAAAAGCTGCGGCAAAAAGGCGAATCACCGGAGGATTTTTACAGGCAACAGAGATACCAATTTTTAAATAAAGTTGCCGAAGATTACAATGCGCAAAAAATTGCGCTGGGCCACAATATTCAGGATCAAGCCGAAACGGTTTTGTTAAATCTATTGCGGGGCAGCGGTTTAGAGGGTTTAAAGGGTATTCTGCCCATGCGTGAGGGGAAGTTCATCCGTCCTCTAATTGAAGTATCCAGAGGTGAAATTATTGCCTTCTTAAGTGAAGCAAGAATATCATACTGTCAGGATAGCTCTAACGAAAGTAAGATTTATTTGCGCAATAAAATACGCTCAGAACTAATTCCATATTTGAAAGAAAAATTTAATCCGAGAATTGAAGAAAATCTGGCGCAAATGGCTCAGATACTGCGTCAGGATGATGACTACATTGGGAATTCTGTCCAAGAAGCTATGAAATCAACATATATTCAAAATCAGTCTAATAGAATATCTTTAAATATTGAGTATGTAAAGGGATTGGCGCCAGCTATCCGGTCGCGGTTGTTTAAAAAAATATTAGAAAGCCTGAATCCGGAAAAGAATGGTTTTTCGTTTAGCAATATCAAAGCTCTGGAGAGATTGGCGCAAATTACAGAGTCGGGGAAAAGATTTTCCCTCCCTCTCGGAATAGAAGCGAAACGAGAGTATGATAATTTAATCCTTAAGCGGGATAAAGCTTGTTTGAAACAAGTTGACTATGTATATCCTGTTAATATTCCCGGTATAATTCATGTTAAAGAAACAAACCGGACGATCAGCATAGAAAAGACATCAAGAGATAAAATGGATCGGCACAGTAAAAATAAAGTTTATTTAGATTTAGATAAAATTCAACAACCTGTTATATTACGCAACAGAAGAGATGGAGACAGGTTTCAACCACTGGGCATGAAAGGACGGCAAAAAATAAAATCGTTATTTATTAATCGGAAGATTCCACGGCACAAGCGCAATGAAATTATGCTGCTTGTAGATCAGAACTCTGTGATCTGGATCGAAAATATGCATCTGAGTGACCGGGTTAAAATATCTCCTCAAACAATAAATATTCTTGGCTTGGAAATTATAAATTCATAAAAAAATATGAAATATTGACGAAGTGAACTTTGCCGGATGGTGTCAGAAATTATTTGAGTTATGTTAGATATTATTATAAAGGTCATACTGTAGAACTAATTTTAAGGAGAAAAATATTGAATCCGTTTCAAAAGAATATTGCTCTGGTACTTACTATGCTGCTCGTATTTTTACTTGTTTGGCAGCTCTTTAATCAACCGAAAACAGTCACCAAAGAGTTAATTTATAGTGAGATGATCGCCTTTCTGGATAAAGGCGAGATCAGTGAAGTAACTATTCAAGGTGAGAATATCAACGGGAAGCTGACCAATGGTAATGTTTTTAAAACGTATACACCAAAGGATGATAAGCTGGTCACACAATTTAGAGAGAAAGGCGTGAAAATTACCGCTAAACCACAGGAAGATTCTCCCTGGTATATGACCCTTTTAGTCTCCTGGTTCCCCATGATTCTTCTCATCGGTGTCTGGATCTTCTTTATGCGCCAGATGCAGTCCGGTGGCGGCAAAGCAATGGCTTTCGGCAAAAGCAGAGCTCGCTTGATTACCGATAAATCCAAGAAAGTAACTTTTGCCGATGTTGCCGGAATTGATGAAGCAAAGGCCGAATTGGAAGAAGTGATTGACTTCTTGAAAGATCCCAAGAAATATACAAGATTGGGAGGCAGAATCCCCAAAGGTTTATTGCTTATTGGAGCTCCGGGAACAGGTAAGACGCTTTTGGCACGAGCAATTGCCGGAGAAGCCGATGTGCCTTTCTTAAGCATCAGCGGTTCTGATTTTGTGGAAATGTTCGTAGGTGTGGGAGCTTCGCGTGTTCGTGATTTGTTCAGCCAGGCAAAAAAGAATGCCCCGTGCATAATATTTATTGATGAAATCGATGCGGTCGGCCGGCATCGAGGCGCAGGTCTTGGGGGAGGGCACGATGAAAGAGAGCAAACGCTAAACCAACTTCTCGTAGAGATGGATGGTTTCGAATCAAATGAGGGAGTCATACTCGTATCTGCCACCAACCGTCCTGATGTTCTTGATCCGGCATTATTACGCCCCGGACGTTTTGACAGGCAAGTAATAGTACCTCTACCTGATGTCAAAGGGCGGGAAAAGATATTTGAAGTTCACGCTCGTAAGGCACCTATAGCCGAAGACGTCAATTTTGCTATTTTAGCTCGGGGAACCCCCGGAACATCCGGAGCAGATATAGAAAATCTTGTCAACGAAGCAGTGCTTAATGCCGCACGGGCAAATAAAGAAAAAGTCAACATGAGCGATTTTGAATTTGCCAAAGATAAGGTTTTAATGGGCACGGAAAGAAGGAGCATGGTGATTAGCGATCAGGAAAAACGCAACACGGCTTATCATGAAGCCGGCCATACAATAGTTGCGCGGCTGATTCCCGGAACTGATCCTATTCATAAAGTAACAATTATCCCCAGAGGCAGCGCACTGGGGTTAACGCAACAACTGCCAATTGATGAAAAGCATACCTATCCGCGCGAATATTTAGACAATAATATAGCCATTCTCTTAGGAGGACGAGCTGCCGAAGAAATAGTTCTGCATGACTTTACTACCGGTGCCGGCAATGATATCGAAAGGGCGACCAATCTGGCCAGAAAAATGGTCTGTGAATGGGGTATGAGTGANNTTGCCACTCACAAGGATTACAGTGAAGAGACGGCTAAGCAAATTGACGCTGAGGTTGTTTCTATCTGTAAGCGAAATTATGAAAAGGCAAAAGATCTCCTTAATAATCATATTGAAATACTGCACAAGATGGTTGCAGAACTTTTGGAAAAGGAAGTTTTAAACACTGCGGAAATAGATGTCATCATTGGCAGCGCTTTGCCCAATGATCAACTGGCCAATTCAAAAAGTATATCTTAATGTTTCTTCTGGAACTTATCTGAAGAGACTGTGTCGGAATCCTAATTTGTCATTGCGAGTTCACGACAGTGAAC
>PLNU01000187.1 GCA_003142835.1 Syntrophaceae bacterium | reverse complement strand
GACATCAAACGGAATACGCACAAGGTCATCTATGAAAGCAAAAGTTTACATTGCTGGCCCATACACACATGGTGATGTAGCAATCAATGTAAAAAAAGCTTTTGAAGCCGCAAATGAATTATCCGATCATGGGTTTGCACCATATGTACCCCACTACACTCACTTTTGGCATTTGTTATTTCCAAGACCTTATGAGTTTTGGCTAGAGCTTGATAAAGAGTTTTTAAGTTCGTGCAATTGCGTGCTTAGACTTTCAGGTATATCAAAAGGAGCTGATCAGGAAGAGAAGTTGGCAAAATCACTTCAAATGCCGATTTTTTATTCGATTAAAGATATTATAGAATACTATCATTAATCTGAGGTATCTTATGAACTCTGATTTTTATCGCCGATCTGTAGATAGCCTTCAAAGAATTTATGCAATAATCGTTGCTCTAGCTATAACTCATGCGATCAGCGTGGTATTTCTTGATAATGGGCAACTGGGTAACCGACAAGACATAATTAAATATTTACCTCAGTTTTTTACTTTTTCGATTATTATAGTACCTTTCTTCCATGGAATGAATAGACATCTTGATAGGTGCTATATTGAAAAAGGAAGCAAGCCATTAAATTTTGCTCTTTTAATTGATTTTGTGATTTTCTTTGTTGAATCAATGATCTTGTTTGCATTAGCTGGAACACTCAAATCCCCTGAACTGAATTATGTCATAGTCCTTGTAATATTGCTTGGATTTGATACTATTTGGGGTTTTGTGTCTCATTGTATACATTACCGTAAGTTTGAAGGTCCAATCATTTGGGGAATTATTAATTTAATTTCTATTATAATTATTTTGTTAATTTTCTTTTTTAAATTTTTTAACATTGACAAAACATGGCTTGTTTTTATAATTGCAGCTGCAAGAACAATTGCAGATTATATTTTTTGTTGGCATTTCTATTTTCCAGATACAACGCAGTGAGTAAATATTTGAAAAGGAATTGTTAATGTCCAAAATTAATAAAAAAGTTTAATTTACCACTGGAAGCCGGAAAACTTATTTTTTAAGACCCGTTACGCGTTCTAAACTATAGCTAATGATTTTTGAGGAGGTTGAATTATGACTGGTAAAATGTCAACTGACCAAGAACGAAGAATCATAGATGATTTTGCGAAAGAAATATCTGCCAGAAAAGAACCGGGACCTAAGCCAGAAAATACAGTTATTGAATTTAGAAATGATCGTCAAATTCCACGGACAAGGGAAATATATCTTGTGCCAACAAAAATTTTGCGATTCAGAAAAGACAACGGCAGAATTGCATCTGATGTGATGAGTTATGAAAAACTAAACGGTATATTGGACGAAAAACTCGATGCAACGCGAGATATAGTTCGTAATTTCTTAAAAGAAAAAGACAAAGATAATAACATCAAATTAAAAAATAGCATATTGCATTCAGGACAGACTGACCCTGCTATCATTACTTGCGATGGATTTTTAATAAATGGCAACCGAAGAAAAATGATCATCGAGGAGTTATTTGAAGATACGAAAGATAAAAAGTACGCGACAATGAAGGTAGTTGTACTGCCGGGGAGAAATGATCAAGGCGGGCCACCAACCATTATAGAAATTGAGCAAATCGAAAACCGTTGCCAATTGCACAGCGATGGTAAAGCAGAATATACAAACTTTGACAGAGCAATTACAATAAAGAGAAAAATTAGTGCAGGCATGTCCTTAGAGGAACAATTAAAGGACGATCCAAGCTATATTAGCATGAATCAAAAGGAGTTTAAGAAGGTGTTGCAAATATACCAAGATCAATTTTTAGGGCCTCTTGAATGCATTGATAATTATCTTGAGCAATTAGGCAGAAAAGGGCTTTATGACAATATTTCTGAAGGTAGAACAGACCGAGAAGGGAGATGGTATTCTTTTATTGAATATTATAATTTGATTTATAAACCTCTAAAAAATGAAAAGACAAGAAATAATGTTTTTGGAATTGAAGAAGATGAAGTTGGGGAAATCGAAGATATAGCATTCAAGATCATTAGATATAAAAATTTTAAAAATATAAAAACACACGAAGTTATTAGAAAGTTACCAAGAATTTTGAAAGATAAAGAAGCGAAAAAAGAAATATTGAAAATTAAAAATGTTTCGCATGAACTGGAAAAACATGATTACAATGAAGAAGTTGATGATTTAAAAACTATTGACAATAAGTGGGGCAACAAAAATCAAACAATGCTTGTTGGCAGAGTTATGGAGTCGATAAGACGAGTTGATCATGTAAAGGAACTGGAGAACCCCCTAACATTATTGACTGAAGCTCTGAAGAAGCTTAACCATGAAAATATGAAACCAGAAAGTATGGATATTTTAAAGTCAGATGAGGCCTGGAAAATAGCTAAAGAAATTCAAGAAAGAGCACATGAGTTGGAAAAAGAATTTTGGGAACAAAGGAATATGCTTAAAAAACTACAGAATAAAAAATGATTATTGACTTACAAAATAATAAATTATGTATAAGAAATATTGCTTTTCAATCCTATCAAACAAGTCAATTAAAATATTGGGGATTCAAGAGTGCTGGCGAGAATATTTTTGATTTTTCAGGCACAGATTTAGACAAAGTGCTGTTAAAAATCATAAACTACTTTAAAAAGGAAAAAATTGAATTTGAAGTAACAGAAGAATGTTCAAAAAGAATTAATGCAATAATTAGTAGAATAAATGAATTTCAAAATATAAAAAAAATAGGCGATGATTTTAAAAATGGCGTCTATGATAAACAATTGTTCAAAGAAGTTTCTTCGTTTTTTGAAAAGAACTTACCAAGAAAATTAAAACAACATCAAATAAAATCTGCATTCCATTTGTATTTAATTCACAACGGGGCAAACTTTTCTGTGCCTGGTAGCGGGAAAACATCTGTCGTATTGAGTGTTTTTGAAAAATTAAGAGCAGAAGGCAAGGTTAATGTACTTTTTGTTGTTGGTCCGCCTGCTTGCTTCGGGCCGTGGAAAAATGAATTTAACGAGACCATAGGAAGAAAAGCAAATTATAGAATTATGGCAGGTGGTGACAAGGTTGCACGTAAGGCAGAATATTTTACAAACAAAGACAACAAATCAGAATTGTATCTGACTACTTTTCAAACTTTAATTAATGATCAATCAGAAATAAAGACATTCTTTACTCAAAAAGGTATAAATATATTTATGGTTATTGATGAAGCGCATTATATAAAACAAATAAGCGGTAATTGGGCCGCTGCTGTTTTGAATATTTCTAAACATGCAAAGTATCGTTGCATCTTAACGGGCACGCCAATTCCAAATGGTTACAGTGACATCTACAATCTATTTGATTTTTTATGGCCCGAAAACGATACGATAGAGTCAAGTGCAAGAAATAAGCTTCAGACATTAGAAAAGAACACAAGCATTGATGAAGCAAAAAATATTTTAGAAAGTAAAGTAGGCCCGTTATTTTACAGAGTGCGGAAAAAAGATCTTGGTTTGAAGGCAGCTAATTATCACGCGCCAATTATGCTCACAATGAATAAGCATGAGCAAATCATTTACAGTGCTATTGAAAATAAAATCAGAAACTATGCTATGGATGATTATTTGAAAAATATTGATTTTATCGATAAATTAAAAAGAGGGAGAATGATACGTTTGCGTCAAAGTGTTTCATACGTAAACCTCTTACAGCATGTTATTGATAACTATGACGAGGAGATGTTCGATAAGGAAAAAGATTTAAGATATATTATCAGCCATTATGATAAACTTGAATTGCCAGCGAAATTTGAGTACTTGACAAAAAAAATTAGAGAATTACAAGCCAAAAAAGAAAAGGTTGTTATATGGACAAACTTCGTGGGAACAATTAAGAAGCTTGAAAAATATATTTCAGGCGAGTTAAAAATTTATTGCCGTACCATTTATGGTAAAACACCGATTGAAAAAACTTCAATCTCCGATGAATTGACAAGAGAGGAAATAAGGCATGAATTCGTGGATGAGCAAAGTGGTTTAGATATTCTTATCGCCAATCCTGCAGCATGTGCCGAATCAATTTCTTTGCACAAAACTTGCCATAATGCCATATACTACGATCTAACTTATAATTGTGCGCAATATCTGCAATCGCTGGACAGAATCCATAGGGTTGGTGGTTCAGAAAAAATTGAAGCAAACTACTATTTTCTTCAGTATGCGAATACAATAGATCAAGACATATTGATTAGTCTTAGGCGTAAAGCAGAAAAGATGTACCGAATAATCGATGACGATTATCAGGTTTATTCCTTAGATATGTTTGATGATAGCGATGATGAATTGAAAGCATATGACAGATTATTTGGTAAAAATGCAAAAACAATTTGAAAATATTAAGCTTGCTCAATTATATTGTCTCTGCAAAATTATTGCAGAATCAGGGTTAAGAAATGAAGATTATATTAGAAGTAAATATCTAGACAGTGCTTTATGTTTTGACGAAACATTAACATTTCTTGAACAGATAAAAATTATACACAACAACACCGAAGGATTGATATTTGACGAGAACTTTGATTTTGCAAATTCTATTGAAGATTTTAAAATAAAATTATTGGAGAAATTATTTTATGCTAAAGGAGCAGTTTCAAACCAGTTAGCCGATTTTCTATTGAACTTTAAGATTGAATCAGAAGGAATTATTTTCAATGCATCGCCAATAGATAAAATTAAATATAGCGATACTAGGAATATTTTGCTTGAACTAGAATATATTTCTGTCAAATCAGATAATTCATGCTACGCAATAAATAGTAAATTTAATGATTTGTTTTTTAAGAAAATTGATCATGACGGAATATCACTTGAGGCATTTAAAAAAAACCAATGTGCAAAGGATGAACTAGGATTAGCAGCAGAAAGAGCAATAATTGATTTTGAAATAAAACGTTTTACAAATATTTCGATAAAACCTGACGAGATTGAACACACTTCTCAAAAAAACGTTAATGCTGGTTATGATATAAAAAGCTTTGAGAATTATCTTGATGATAGTTTAAATAGGATAGAGAGATACATTGAAGTGAAGGCAGTATCAGTATTAAATTTTAAATTCTATTGGAGTAGAAACGAAATAGCGAAATCAAAAATATTTGGTGCAAGGTATTTCTTATATTTATTGCCTGTAAAAGTAAACAATACATTTGACTTTGACAATTTGTTGATAATAAATAACCCTTTTAAAAATGTCTATTCAAATCGGAAAGAATGGGAAAAGGATGAGGAAATAATTTGCATGACTAAAACTATGCATGAATAATATGATGAAGAGAAATAAAATAAATACAAACATTTTATACAACGGTGATTCTGCGAAATTATTAGCTGACGCTGCATTGTTTCCAGATAAAAGTATAGGCTTGATTGTTACGTCGCCACCATACGCAGATAAAAGAAAAAAATCTTATGATGGCGTGCATCCTGCCAAATATGTTGCGTGGTTTTTGCCTATAGCAAAAGAACTTTACAGAGTATTAAAAGATGATGGTTCATTTATTCTAAACATCAAAGAACATCCCCAAAATGGTGAAAGGGGTACTTATGTTTTAGAATTAATTTTAGCATTAAAAAAACAAGGATGGTTTTGGATTGAAGAATATTGTTGGTATAAGAAAAATTCATTTCCTGGTAAGTGGCCAAACAGATTTAGAGATTCTTGGGAACGATGCCTGCATTTTACAAAAGATAAAGAATTTAAAATGTATCAAGATGCAGTAAAAGTGCCGATTGGCGATTGGGCTGCAAAGCGTTTCAAATCTATGAGCGAAAACGATTTTATTAGACACATTTCAAAAAACAATAGCCATTTAGGGCGTAATGTTTCCAATTGGCTAGACAAAAAGAAAGTATATCCACACAATGTAATAGTCTTCGAAGAAGAACATCGTTTGTATTTAAGCAATGTTGTTGAAACAGCAGTTGATTCATCAAATAAAAATCACAGTGCAATATTTCCATTGGAATTACCTACATGGTTTATAAGATTATTTTCAAAGAAAGATGATGTTGTCTTGGATCCATTTCTTGGTTCTGGCACAACAGCCATTGCCGCTGTTTTGCATAAAAGAAAATATGTAGGGATAGAATTAAAAGAAGAATATTTCAAAGAAGCAAAGAAAAATATTAAGGAAGTGCAAAAAATAATGACTAACTCAGAGTCACCCATTAAAAAGACACCTGTCAAGCGAAAAATATCCCGCAAATAAAAGTAATTAGTGACAGCGCCCTATTTTAAAAATCTGGTTTTAATGGGTCATTTGACGAGACTAAAAATTTAATCAACTCGTGGGGGACGCCCTTAAAATTCTAAGTTACTTTTCTGTATATGTAACTGAAAGGATATGCCATGAGACGTGTTGTGACGATTTTCCTTATTTTCGTTATAGCAATGACCGTCCTCGGTTGTCACAAAGAGACCGACCAGGACAAGGTTAAAAAGGTCATTACTGACATCCAGTCAGCTGGTGATGAGAAGGATATCAAGAAGATCATGAGCAACATCTCGAAAACCTACAGCGATCCTCAAGGTTTCAACTACGAAGGTATCAAAGGGCTGCTGCTCGGCTATTTCTTTCGCTACCCGAAGATATCGGTCTATATCAACAGTCTCACAATATCCGTTGAGAACACATCGGCCAGGGCTGTATTTCAGGCTGTCCTGACCAGTGGAGAAAAGACCGGCTCCGTAACCGACGTGATCCCGCAGTCGCTCGGCGTTTGGGACTTCGACGTAACACTAAAAAAAGAATCGAGTGACTGGAAAGTCACCTCCGCCAAATGGGAACAAGCGGAAATGATGAAAACGGGGAATAATTAGGGTCAGTGCCCTATTTATATAAACCAAATAAACAGGAGGAAATTATGAAAAAAATATTGCTTTCATTGTTGTTGACGATTGCTTTTGCTGTGCCCGCTTTTTCGCAGATGAAGGATATGCCCATGAAGTGTCATGAGGGAGGGCATAGACAGATGATGGAAATGGGCAATATGAACATGATGTGCATGGAACATGCAAATAAGATGGGCCTAACCGATGATCAGATGATGAAAATGAAGCCCATACACAGGGAAATGCAAAAGAAGCAGATCCGATCCAAAGCTGATCTGAAGATTGCCGAGATCGAACTTATGGAAATCATGGAAGTGAAAGATTTTGATCTTGATAAGGCCACCTCTGCGGTTAAAAAAATTGAAGATATGAAAACCGCCCAGCATTTGGAAATGTTAAAAGCCATGAAAGATATGCGGGCTATTTTGACGGACGAACAGTTTAAAAAAATGCATAAGATGTGCATGATGAAGATGGGCGAGAAAAAATCGGAAAAGAAGATGATGAATAAACCAAGTCCGAAAAAAACAAGCCCTGATAAACCAGCGGATGATATGAAGGATATGAAACATTAGGAGTTATTAGGGACAGCGCCCTATTATTTCTTGATCTTTCAGTTTGATTAATGCTATTAGACAAATTCCGGGGACACCGTATTAGTTATTTTTTGGGAAATGATACTGAAAGCTATTAAAAGATTACCCTTGCCCGCATAGCGCAAGTATTTACCGACAAATGTTCTGCCCCCTGTTGACTTTCTCCATCCCCCTGCCTATTTATAACAAAAGGAACCAAAGAAGAAGCCGGAATATATTTTCAAAAAGGAGGGCCACTATGCAGGCACAGAGGGACATAAGAACAGAGGGCAGCAAGGCCAGTCGGGGAAATCCAGCCAATGGGAGTAATGGCGGGATGAGCAGGCGAACATTCATGAAAGGTACGCTCGCCGCAACACTTCTGGCCGGTGCCGGCAGCCCGTCGCCGGCAGCGGAAAACAAGGGCTCAATGCCTTACCGCGTTCTCGGACGCACAGAAGAGAAAGTCTCGGCCATTGGTTTAGGCGGCTTTCATATCGGCATGCAGAATGATGAAGAGGAAAGCATAGCACTCATCCGCAGTGCAATCGACGGAGGCATTACCTTCATGGACAACTGTTGGGACTATAACGGCGGCGGCAGTGAAGTACGTATGGGAAAGGCCTTACGCGACGGTTACCGTCAAAAGGTCTTTCTCATGACCAAAATTGACGGGCGAACCCGGAAGGCAGCAGCGCGCCAGATCGACGAATCTCTCAAGCGCTTGCGGACAGATCGCATCGATCTGATGCAGTTTCACGAGATCATCCGGATCGAAGACCCGGATAGAATCTTTGCGGCAGGCGGCGCGATGGAAGCCATGCTCGATGCGAAACAGAAGGGAAAGATCCGCTACATCGGGTTTACAGGGCATAAGGATCCGATGATCCATCTGCGGATGTTGGAAACCGCCGCGGCCCATCAATTCCGCTTTGACGCGGTGCAGATGCCTCTGAATGTCATGGACGCTCACTTTCGCAGCTTTCAGCACCAGGTCCTGCCCCGGCTGGTAAAAGAGCAGATAGGCATTCTGGGAATGAAATCGATGGGTGATCCGTTCATTTTACAAAGCAAGACGGTTACCCCGATAGAATGTCTGCATTATGCACTGAATCTGCCAACCTCGGTCGTGATTACCGGCATCGACAACATGACTATCCTGCGTCAGGCATTGGAAGCAGCCCGTATCTTTAAGCCGCTGAGCGATGCGGCTGTGAAGGAGTTGCTTGCCCGTACGGCACAAGCCGCGGCAACCGGCAGGTATGAACTATTCAAGACGGATACTCATTTTGACGGTACGGCGCACAATCCAGAATGGCTTGGGTGAAAAACTTGTGCTGAAGGAAACGGGTCGAATCTATACTCTTGACAACTGGCACTAAAAAACATCACAAACCTTTACCAGTTGCGTCTTTCAGGTGATTAAAGATTCCTGGATTCCCCGGTCAAGCCGGGGAATGACAGAACATAGATGGATTTCTGGATTTACCCTGAAGGGCACAAGACCGGCCTACGCCGGAATGATAACTGGTATAAAATCTCCCCTACCCCCTCTTTATTAAAGAGGGGAATCATCCTTGCCGTCAGTGAAGTTTCTTGGTAGAAAGGTTATCAAGTCTTTAACAATCGAAGGGAAACAAGAAATATGCTCACCGAAAAAACACTGGAAAGATATGCTGACGTGCTCCTCTGGGCGCTGAATACAGCGAAGAAAGTCTCCATGAAACGCAATGAAATCGTCCTCATCCAGTACGATCTGCCAGCGCTGAGGCTCGCTGAGATCCTCTACGGGCGGCTCCTCGATTGCGGCATGCGGCCGGTGCAGCGCATGACCGCCACCTTCGGCATGGAACACAGCTTTTATCAGAAGGCCAACCCGAAGCAACTGACCTTTATCGCCCCCGGCGACAAAGAACTTTTCGGGAGCATCAACGGGAGAATTTATCTGCACGCGCCTCAGTCGCTCACGCACCTGAAGGATATCGATCCGGCAAAGATCGGCAAGGCCATCGTCGCCCGAAAACCCCTCAAGGATATTCTCGACAAGCGCGAAGAATTGCGTAAGTATAGCTGGACGCTCTGTATCCTCCCCACGGAGGAATTAGCCCGCCAGGCAAAAATGTCCCTTGCGCAATATACGGCGCAGGTCATCAAGGGTTGCTACCTCGATAAGGCCGATCCTGTTGCCCAGTGGAGAAAGATTCACCAGGAGATCACGGCCATCAAAAGCCGCCTCAGTGCGCTTAATGTTAAATATTTCCACATGGAATCGTCCAAGATGGATTTGAGGATTACACCCGGAATCATGCGCAAGTGGGCAGGCGTCTCCGGCCATAACGTGCCCAGTTTCGAGGTCTTTGTCTCCCCCGACTGGCGCGGGACGGAAGGGGTCTATTTTGCCAATCTCCCCTCCTTCCGCAGCGGAAACTACATCGAGGACGTCCGCATCACCTTCACCAAAGGAAAAGCCGTCAAGATCGAGGCCAAACAGGGAGAAGAGTTTGTAAAAAAACAACTGGCCATGGACCCGGGCGCGTGCCGGGTGGGAGAATTTTCGCTGACGGACAAGCGGTTTTCCCGGATCGACCGTTTCATGGCGGAAACGCTCTTTGATGAAAATTTCGGCGGCAAAGATGGGAACTGCCACATAGCGCTTGGTTCATCTTACAGCGATACCTACAGCGGCGACCCGGCAAAACTGACCGAGGCGCTCAAGAAAAAACTGGGGTTTAACGATTCCGCTCTCCACTGGGATCTTGTTAATACCGAGCAAAAGACGGTGACGGCTCATCTGATAAGCGGCAAGAAAGTCATCATATACGACAGGGGCGTCTTCACACTTTGAGATGTAAATGTAAATAATGAGGATGGTTGTTAATGCTCACTAATTAATTGAAGAACAAGGATGGCTTGACTTGCACAATCCGCTGTATATAGAATAAATTTGTAAGATGCTTTGTTTTTATACGGGAACTATAATTGGACCAAATGAATATGACTCAAGATCGAAATAGTGGCACTGCTGCAAATAGATAGGGAAGAGAAACGGCGCGCAGGTGAAATCGTTTATCAGCGCGGTCACAAGTTTATTAAGAAAGGAGAAAATTATGATATTGCCGGAGTATGTAACAGCTAAAGAGGTCGGAAGAGTGTGTGCTGAGATCGGGTTGGATGACTGGTCAAAACGCAAAGAAGCATTAGTTTCGACACAAGACGCGTCCAAAATCCTCGCCATTGTCAATACGGAAGGCATGGCTATTCCCCTCGAAGATTTTCGCATGGGACTGGAGGTGGAACTAGAGCATGGGACGAGATTCAGTGATGCCAATATCACCAATAATCATCCGATCCTTACCGGAAAGATCGTTGTGGCCCATCTTAAGGAAACCATGGATTACTACCGGAGAATCGATGTCGCTGAAATGGAAGGTGACCTGTTGAAGGCGATTCTGTCAGGTAATGTGGAAAAAATAAAATCCAAATATAAAAAACTCATTGAAGCGCAAAAAGCATTGAGCGAGGCTGTTGCGGATCAATTGAAATAATGAAGATATCCCGCCAATGCCTGTTTTATCTGGTCTTATAATTCCGGGGACACCATACTAGTTTTTTCTTGACAAGAACCCGTGTACCTTCACCAATTCTGGTTTTTATCCTTCTTGTAAGATAGTGGATTTACCCTAACCACCTGATAGCCTAAAGGTCACGCGAGGTGGCGCGAGTGCGCAAGACCGGCCGGAGTATAACCCGGCGCATGCTGGGCTGCAATTACAGAGGATGACTTGACTTCTGAATTTAACCTGTGACAATATTAGTTTAGTAAAATATCTTTAGGAGAATCATAATAAAATGCTATCCATTTGTAAATCAAAAGGTAAAAAGTTACATACACGAAACATAGAAGTAACGACATATGCTTATGACGGACAAAAAATAATTGTGGAAGGCTTCCTCAAAGATGATCGTTTCCAGGAAACTCATGCGATAACCGGTGAAAAGTTTCCAAGTGGCGCAATTCATCACATGACCATACGACTGCTGGTTAATTGTTCTACTCTTTTGATTGAGAATATTGATGTCGATCTGATATCTGTTCCAAGGGAAGTGTGCCGGGAAACGATCGACTGTCTCGCGCCCATAAAGGGCTTGACTATTACCAAAGGTTTTACGGCAAAAGTAAAAAAATTGGCCGGAGGCAAGAAGGGCTGCACTCACCTGGTGGAACTTATTCTGGCGATGGCCCCGGCTGCCATCCAGGGATTTGCGACATATCAATCAAGGAAGTCATCCGTTTTCGATCCTGTTCGCGCAAAGATGATCTTACAATTTCTTGTTAATACATGCCACGCCTGGCGTGAGGATGGCCCCTTTGTTGAAATGTTCAAAAAGAAGCTCACTATGAAATAGATAAAGAGAATGAGAATGAGAATTAAATCTTTTTTCTTGACAATTGCAACTAAAAAAACACCCATACCTTGACCAGCTCTAGCTTTCAGCATATTAAAGATTACTGGATTCCCGGATCATGAGATTGTATTGCAATGTCGTTACTCTCCCTGCTCAGGAAAGGAGGGGTATGAGGAAAAGTTTCAAACTTCTAAGTCCCCCTTTATTAAAGGGGGATTGGGGGGGATTTTGAGGATGTTTATAAAATCCACCCTAACCCTTCTTTAGAAAAGGAGGGAATAAAAATCTCTCTATCCCGGCACAGTATCACGCGTGACATCATCCACGTGTATTTTCAATTATCACGGAAAAACCGCCCTGATGATGTGTCCATTCTTCTCAATACTTATGCGGTTGGCATGGTAGTGAAAACGCCGCGCGGGTCAACCTCGGTACGAACGATCTTCAGGGCTTCGGGCGTGATCAACTTTGTTTCGGGGATTTCCCCTGCGGGCCTGAGAAGCTCGAAGCCGGTGAGCTGCTGGGCGATATCAAAGGTGACGCCGGGGGTCAGGGTTTTGACCCGCATGCGTTTGCTGACCGGCTCGAAGTCATAGACACCCCATGGGCTGATCACAGCGCTCGGGCCGTTGCCTATGAGGCCGGCCTCCTGGCGTGAGTTGCCGCCGGTCAGATGTCCAACGGAGGTAATGAAATCAACCTTCTCCGGAAATTTATCCGGCGTCTGGAGTCCAACCAGCACCATATTCTCGGTCAGGGAAGACAGATCGTTATTCCCGCCGCTGCCTGTCAGGCGGACCTTGGGCTTGTGAAAATCTTTGCCAATGATATGGGTGTTCACGTTGCCGTACATATCCACCTGGGCAAAACCAAGAAAGCCGATATCCACGTACCCGTTGTAACATTGCGCGAAAGAATAGGACATTTCCATAATGGTAGGGGATTTGCGCCAGGTAAAGGGGCAGCCTACCGACCAGGGCATGTCACCCTGGATCGGATCCTGGCCCCCGGATTCGTAGACAATGGTAATATTGGGGGCATGGGTCTTCTTGGCCAGAATCCCGGCCACCATGGGGATCCCGGTGCCGATATACACGATCGAATGATCGTGAATCTGCTGTGCGATGATATAGGCCAATGTTTCCAATGGATTGGCCGGTACATTCAGGTCTTGCATAACATTCTCCTGTCTTAGTAGTAAAGTCCTGAATCATGCTTCAGGGTATATTCTTCGTAAGAAAAATCGATGTCTTCATTGTCGCCTTCGGCGGCCTTGGTCTGACGACGGGCCTCGGCGATCCACTTCGCACCTCCCAGCTTGTCGATGAACTCGAACTGATCCTTGGTGCCCATAATCCATTCATCGAGGAATGACTTCATGTTTTCGTCGGAAGCGCCGCCGAAACGCATGAGCTTTTCCCACCACTGTCGCGACCAGTAGTAATATCCGGGCATGTTGCCGGGAACCGCTCCAAAGGGCAGCTCGACCACGGCATCGGCATAGAAGAATGGGATGATGGACCCTTTCTTGTTGTAGCGGATGTCGTTCTCGGGGACGATCTCTTCGGCCGTGATAATGAGTTTGCGCGTCGCGGCTGCCACAGCGAGATCATTGACGGCCGGACCATAGATATAGGCGTTGCCGTACTTATCCGCCGCATGGCAATGGATGATAGCCACGTCTGGATACAAAGCCGGAACGAATACTACGGGATCATGATCACCCCTTAAGGGGTGTTGCATGACCTTGAGGTAAGGATTATAGCGAACGATGTCACTGGCAAGCATCTGTTTGCTGAAAACGCCCGGGGTGCCGAGCTGAGCGGCCTTGAACCCCTGTGCGACTCCCCCATGGCTCCACTCGGATAGAATCTTGACCCGCCCGGCCTTGAGCATGCGATCATAGCTGCGGTCAATCCCGCGCATCTCCGCTCCGCTGTATGAGTTGTGGGAATAGGCTACACATCCGTACGAGATAAAGAAGCTCTGATTGGTATTGGGCGCCCCGATCATCTGAAGATTCTTTTTACCCTGCCTGATGACTTCGTTGAAGGCCTGGTGGGGTGTTCTTACATAAGAAAAGCCTGCGTCGGTAATGACGTCACCATCCTGCACAAAGGTCGAGACCGCTTCGGCAAGCGACATACGTTTATCTTTCTTGGCATGCTCCTTTTTTAAATGCGCCGCGCGCGCCGATTCGAAATCAACCAACCTGTCCAGAACGGACATATCGCTGAGTTTGAGGTTCGCGACCGCCTCCTGATTGTAGAGATATTTCGCCATCCCCATACCCTCCTTATGTATTTCCCTGGACAATAATCTTTTGTTACTTTTACTCTTACAACTTGTTACGGTCAAGTATTATCAATAATGGTTGAAATACTATTTGATTGTCAATGACTTATCAGTCAAGAATGATGATCAAATCTTTTTCTTGACAATTTTTTAGTCGGTTACCTGTTCACGGGACAAGAAACGGGGTCGCATCTTTACTCTTGAAATTTGTCACTAAAGAACCCCGCAAACCTTCACCAATTCCAGCTTTCATGGTATTAAAGATTTCTGGATTTACCCTGAAGGGCACAAGCCCCGGTCTAGAGACTGTGTCGCAATAGTAAAAAATGTCATTCCGAACGTATGTGAGGAATCTTAAATCTCTGAATTTATTAAAATCAAGATTTCTCGCTTCGCTTCGAAATGACATAAAAAGTGAATTGCGACTAAGTCTCCTAGNNCTAGCCAGGGAATGACAGAGGATGGATGGATTTCTGAATTTACTCCCAATACCATGAAGGGCACGCGAGGGAGTACAACGAACGACGCAATATCAAGACGTATGATATAGACAGATTGCCACGCTCACTGTCGTGATCTCGCAATGACAGATGATGGGCAACGGATTAGTTATTAAGAATTTCTATCACCACGTTGATATCCCGCTCGCCGCCATCTGCGGGCATATTCTTTTCTTCAACTCGCCCGAGGCTGCGTAATTGCGACAATACATCTTTTAAGTTTTTAGCTGGAAGCTCGGCTTGTAAAATCGCTTTGCCATCAATCAGTTGTTTTGTAACTTTCCTGGCTTCATGTTTTGTTAATATCTTTTCTACTTCAAACACCGCGCTATTTATATCGGCAACATACACAGAAATACCGGCCTGTAACTGAGCGTTTACAGATGCGGCCATAGACCTTGGTGCCACCGGAGCTGCTGCCTTAAATAACTTGCTCTTTTTAGCAGCACCGGACAAAGAAGAATCCTCCACGCCGCGCTCTCTAATGCTCTCCTGTCGGGCGGGATATCTCTGCGGCGCTTCCTGCTTTTCCGGAAGATCTGTATATTTTTTCTCTTCTTTTTCGGCAGCAAAATTACTTTTCAGAGTTAGGGATTTGTCACTTGCGCCTGCCAGCTTATTTTTCTGCATTCCCGTTTTTGGCGTACTTCCGCCGGAAGATACTTCTTCTGATATTTGATCTTTCTTTGCCACTCCAATTATCGCTGCTTTTTTCTCTACGACCGGAGCAGGTGCGGCTTCCTTAGCTTTTGGTATTACGGCAGGCATCGGCTCTTGCTTGGCCTCCATAACCGGTTGCAACGCTCCGGGCAGAACAGCTTTCATCTGTTCATCACCGGAACGGTAAATATAAACGGCAAGTACCGCGATAACAATTGTGGCCATTACCTGAACAGGAATCTTTATCCGCGGCGGATAGAACCATTTTTGGGCAAAGCTTTTCTTCTCGGCTTCCTCACGCACCCTGGCCATGATTTTCTCTCTGAACCAGGGCGGCGGCTCCACTTCTGAGAGCTCTTGTGTTATCGCAGCCGCTTTTTTCAGATCGGCCAGTGCCTTGCTGCAATCCGCGCATTCTGCCAAGTGCTCTTCAACAGCCTTTTTTTCGGCCTCAGATAGTAAACCCTCAGAATACAATGGCAGGCTATTTTCAATATCTTTACAATTTTTCATAAATCACCAATCACTTTGATGAGACAATCCTTAAGAGCATTTCTGGCACGAGACAGCCGGGATTTTACCGTTCCATCCGGTATCTGCAAAATATCCCGAATTTCTTCGTAAGAGAAGCCCTGTATGTCTCTCATCACCAGCACCTCCCGATATTCCACATCAAGCGCTGTAATGCATTTTTGTACATGCGCTGCGCGCTCCCGCTGTTCCAAAAGCTCCGCCGGATTGCCGGTACTTGCTGCGGATAAGCAAGCTGCGCAGCCGTTTTGCCCGTCAGCGGATTCATCCATGGAGGCGCTTTCATGCCGGGTAAGGCTCTGCCTTTGCTTTAAACGGTTCTTCGTAAAATTAACCACAATGCGGTACAGCCAGGTGAAAAACTTTGCCTCCGCCTTAAACTTTTTAATAGACTTATAGGCTGCAAGGAACGCCTCCTGGACAACATCGCAGGCTTCATCGTAATCGCCCAGCATCCGGTAAGCGATATTGAGCATTTTCTTCTGATGCCGCTCAACCAGTTCGGTGAATGCCTCTGTATCGCCCTTCTGGCATAGGACAACATATTGCAGATCGTCATCTTCAGTCGTCACTCTTTTGTTATCTATTATATTAGACATCCACAGCAAAGATTTTGTTCCCCTAATATTTTAACTTGCTTAAGGCTTAATTTATCACACAATAAAAATATTGACTACACATAACATTTTGATATCATATCACTTAACTTTAAAATACTTGCTCTTTTTTCAGTAAAGCAACAATAGAAGGTGGAACAATCGCCTGGCCCAATAGCGCTGACATAGCTCCGGAATCGCTATACGAAAAAATTTGTTCATAGTCCTCCGCCTTTTAATCTTATTCCATTTCTAAATCAAAGATGATATTGAGGCGGCAAGGGGGAGACATGTAGGGAACGGTTTCAAACCGTTCCCTACAGATACGTTTTGGAAGCCGACGACGCCCCAGGCATGCCCAGGCATTCGAGACTGTGTCGCAATGTCNNCACAGTCTCATTCGCCGGGGTTCCCTGCCGGGCTGCGTTGCTAACAAAGATAGCGCTTTGATTTAGAATTGGAATAAGAAATTGAGGAGGTATTTTATGAAAGTGATAGCATTAAACGCCAGCGCTCGCAAAGATGGCAATACTGCCATACTGCTCAATACGGTTTTGGATGAACTAAAAACCGAGGGCATTGAAACAGAGCTGATCCAGCTGGGTGGAAAGACGATCAAAGGCTGCCGGGCATGCTATAAGTGTTTTGAGAATACCGATAAACACTGTGTGGTCAAATCGGACATGCTCAATGATATTCTGGATAAGATGGTTGCCGCCGACGGCATCCTGCTGGGATCACCTACTTATTTTTCCGATGTCACGGCCAATATGCGGGCGGTAATCGAGCGCTGCGGATTTGTCGCCCGGGCTAACGATTATATGCTGAAGCGTAAAGTAGGAGCCAGTGTTGTCGCCGTTCGCCGCGCTGGTGCCATTCCCGCTTTCTCCGGCATGAATTTATTTCTGCATTACATGCAGATGGTCATGCCCGGTTCCAGCTACTGGAGTATCGGTATAGGCAGGGATATCGGGGAAGTTCTCAAGGATGAAGAAGGGCTGCAAACCATGAAAACTCTGGGACAAAATATGGCCTGGTTACTCAAAAAAGTTACCGATCCCAAAAAGAAGACGCGATAGAAATGCTTTATTCTATAATTTAAGAAACTATATACAAAAATACTAAAAAAAGAGGTATCAATCATGAAAGAAATTGTCATTGTCGCCGGTGTAAGAACAGCTATTGGCCGTGTAGGAGGCACCATTGCCAGATTCCGCCCTGAGGAACTCGGTGCTTTTGTCCTTCGGGGATTAGTTGATAAAACAGGTATTGATCCCAATCTTATCGAGGATGTCGTCATGGGCCTATCCAACTCCTGGCATGCAGCCTACAACCCGTCACGCTGGGCTGTGCTCAAAGCCGGACTGCCCTATAGCCTGCCGGGTGTGACGGTAGAGAGGCAGTGCTCATCGGGATTGCAGGCGATCAACTTTGCCGCCACCCAGATCATGGCGGGCTTGGGCGATATCTACATTGCCGGTGGAATGGAGAGCTGGAGTTCAACTCCCTGGATGCTGCCTCGCGCTGATGCCGCCTATTCTCTAACCCCGCCCCAGATTATCCGGCGCGAAACCGCTCCCAATCCGGAAGATAGTCTCGTTATGGGTATTACCGCGGAAAACCTGGCCAAACTCTATAATATTTCCCGCGAAAAACAGGACGCTTTTAGTTTCAGAAGCCAGCAGAAAGCAATCCGGGCTATCAAGACCGGTTATTTTAAAGAAGAAATTATTCCCATTACAGTTCCCCAGAAAAAGGGGCAAATCATCTTCGATACCGATGAACATCCAAGAGAAACAACCATGGAGAAGCTCGCCGCTTTGCCTCCGGCCTTTCTCAAAGACGGAACCGTCACCGCCGGATCGTCATCGGGACGCAATGATGCTGCCGCTGCCGTTTTAGTCATGACTATGGATAAGGCCAGAGAGCTGGGTTACACTCCGCAGGCGCGGTGGGTTACCTGCGCGGTGGCCGGTGTTGATCCCAAGATCATGGGTATTGGCCCTGCTTACGCCATGCCCAAAGCTCTGAAGCGCGCGGGACTTAAAATGAAGGATATGGATGTTATCGAAATCAATGAGGCCTTTGCCGCTCAGGTTCTGGCCGACATCAAAGAGCTGGAAGCTCAGGGACACCAAGTTGATCCGGACAAAGTCAACCCCAACGGCGGGGCCATCGCCTTCGGCCATCCCAACGGTATGAGCGGAACACGCATCGCTATCTTCGCGATGAATGAGCTGAAGCGGCGTGGTGGCAAATACGCTATTTGTTCGCTGTGCATCGGCGGCGGTCAAGGTTTGGCCACAATCTTCGAGAGGCTTTCTTGAAAATAAATATTGAACAGGTCAAAACAGTAGGCGTTGGCTTACTGCGGCCCGAAGGGGTCATGGCGATGGATAACGGTGATATTTACACGGCAGACGCACGGGGACGCTGTTCACGGATTGCAAAAAATGGCCGTACTTCCTTTTTCGGAAAGCTAGGTGGAACACCAAACGGAATTTGTATTGATGAGAGAGGAAACTGTATTGTTGCTAATATCGGCAACGGTGAAGTTCAATCATTATCCGGCGATGGAAGTCATTTAGTTTTGATGACTGAAGCACAGGGCAAAAGAATGTATACACCCAATTTCCCCTTCATTGATTTTCATGGGCGGCTCTGGGTATCCAACTCGACGGATGATCCCGATATCGATGCCTCTTTGCGTGCTCCTATCCCTGATGGTTGTCTTGTCCTTATTACCAATAATAGACCGCCGCAGATTGTCGCCAATGGCATCTGCTTTGCCAATGGTGTCGCTCTTGATCCGGCGGAAAAATTTGTTTATGTGGCTGAGACCATGATGAGACGCATCCTGCGTTTTCCTATAAAAGAGGATAGTTCTCTGGGCGAGAGGGAAGTTTACGGCCCGGAATTTCTTGGCCGCAAGGGTTTCCCCGACGGTATTGCTTTTGATGAAGCCGGGAATCTTTGGATAGCGTTTCCTACAGCAAACGCTATCGGTTATATCGATCCCGGTGGAGAATTGGGAATATTTCTGGAAGATCCGGAAGGGAAGATTATACGAGGACCTAGCAATATCTGCTTTGGCGGGGAAAACAGGAAGACGGCCTTTATCGGCAGCCTGGGCGGCACAAATATTCCCTATTTTGAAGTTCCTTATTCCGGCGCCAGATTAATTCATCAGGTTGGCTGATATTTAATGGCAATCATTTTTGCTTGACAGGAAAAACCAGTTTCCATATATACAATACTGTCAAAAATAATTCTTGTCATTTTTATTGAGAAGCAGGTATCATCACAGGCAATGAGGATAATTTCCCGGAGATTAGGCGCTAAGTAATTTAAGCCCGCCACAAATCTTAAAGAAAAGGAATGCCCGGTTTTTTTAAATGAAACCGTTTTAAAAACGGTAATAAATTTTCAATAGGAGGATATATGAACTACAGTAATATTATTGTTTCAACGAAAGATTTCGTAACCACCATCACTCTCAACCGTCCGCCAATGAATGCGGTAAACCTCGGTATCCGGGAAGAGTTTTTCCATGCCGTGACCGAACTGGAAAAAAGCAAGGAAACCAGAGCCGTTATCATCACCGGAGCCGGTGAAAAGGGTTTTTCCGCGGGCATGGATGTGTCGGATCTTGCCAATATAGCAAAAGGTCCTAATGGCAACCAGATCATGAACGCCATCGCCGGTTCGACAAAGCCCTATATTGCGGCCATCAATGGTCACGCGCTGGGCGGCGGCTGCGAAACAGCGCTGGCCTGCCATTTCCGCTTAATGACCGATAATCCCAAGGCGTTCATCGGCCTGCCGGAAGTGAATCTTGGGATTACCCCCGGCTGGGGCGGTATTCATCGCCTGCCCAGAGTTGTGGGAAAATCAAAGGCTCTGGACATTATTCTTTTCAGTAAGAGACTATCCGCGCAGGAAGCCCTGGCGATAGGTCTTGTAGATAAAGTTGTCCCGGCAGCAGATTTAATAAAAGAAGCCACTGCGCTTGCCACCGCACTGGCCAAACGTCCGCCACTGGCCGTGGCTGCTGTACTCAGCGGTATGAGCGTGAGTCTGGATAAAGGGATTGAAGAGGGATTGCGCAAAGATGAGGAATGGGCGCCAAAACTTGCTTCCAGCAAGGATACCATGGAAGGCATGATGGCATTCATGGAAAAACGCGAACCGAAATTCATCGGCGAATAAAAAAAGAAGATTGGCTGTATCAACGGCGCATGACCGGCGACTCCATATTCTAAAGAGTTGCTTGTCAGCGCCGTTTTTTTATCAAAAATTTATCGACGTTTAAACACCATTCAGCCGTAAAAGATAATTTTGTGACTTACCGGAAAAATCATTTCATCCTGCTAAACAGAATGCTCCCCAACAAAAACATAACTACCGCGAAAGAAGTGATGACAGCCAGATCGACATAAAAGGGGAAAATGTTAACATTGAGCAGAGCGCCTCTGACGCCGTCCACGGCGTAGGTTAGCGGATTTAGTTTTACCAGGCTTTGCAGCCAGGCGGGGAGCTTGTCATCAACGGGAAAGAGCGCGCCGGAGAGGAAGAAGAGCGGGAAGACAAGAAANNTAACGCCAGCGGAATGCCCCAGGGGTTAACCGCCGGAAACAAAAACGAGAAGATGAAGAGTATAAGAACCTGAAGGATGACGTCTGTGCAGCCGCCCAGAACCTTACCCAGAAATATGCTCAAACGTGATACCGGTGCCACAAGCACGGCCTTAAGCACATCGAGTTTGCGGTCCCAGACAATATAGAGACCGAAGAAGACGGACCCGAAAAGTACCGACATGGTTAGCACTCCAGGGTAGATATAGTCCCGGTAATTGACATCGCTGATATTGATACTGGCACCTATCCCGCTGCCGAAGAGAAAAAGCCACATGAGCGGTTGAACAATGCTGGAGACGATTCTGCTTTTTTCCCGCTGGAAGACTTTGAACTCCCGCCACCAGACAGCGGAAATACCCATCAATTCTTTTTGGAGACGTCGCTCGTCCATTGCATCAATTACCTTTCTGACGGTACCTGGCCACGGAATCAACCCAACTGCCGGAGTCTTCTGAAGAATCTTCCCGGATATCACGTCCGGTCAGTTTGATAAAAACATCACTTAGTGTGGGCACTCTCACCTCCACGCACTCAACATCCCGGATCAGCGAGAGCAACTGGGCCAGATGCAGATGAGCCTCTTTCATGGTTATTTCTATAGTTCCGTCGCTTAGCTTCGCTTCACTGACATAAGACAGCGCTTTGATCCTTTCTGTGGGTGGATCTTTGGCCCTGATTACGACCAAATCTCCTCCCATTGATTCCTTGAGATTTTCCGGAGAGCCCAGGGCGATTATCTGGCCGTGATCGATAATACCCACGCGATCACAGACCTGTTCCGCTTCTTCCATATAATGAGTGGTGAGTACAACAGTGGTCTGTTCCATTTTGGACATCTTTTTGATGTATTCCCAGGTACGCGCTCTTGTCTGCGGATCAAGCCCCAGTGTTGGTTCATCCAGGAAGAGCACAGCCGGTTTATGCAAAAGGCCGCGCGCCAGTTCCAGCCGTCTGCGCATTCCGCCGGAATAAGTGCGGGTTATATCATTGCTGCGTTCTTTCAGATCGACAAGTTCCAGCATTTCATTTATTCTACTTTGCCGTACAGCGGCAGAAATGCCATAGAGACGCGCGTGAAGTTCGAGGTTTTCGCGTCCGGTAAGAACGGTNNTGATGATAGTGCAGAGCATTCCGATGGTTGTGGTCTTGCCTGCGCCATTAGGGCCGAGCAGTCCGAATATTTCGCCCTTTTCGATATTAAGATCAATGCCCCGCACAGCTTGTATCTTGCCATATGTTTTTGTCAGAGATTTGATTTCGATAATAGCCATGTTAGAGACGAATTCCTTTTGGGTATTATTCCATTTCTAAATCAAAGTGCTATCTTTGTTGGCAGCGTCGTCGGCTTCCTCAACGTATTTGTAGGGAACGGTCGCGACCGTTCCCTACACGCCTCCTCCTTGCCGCCTCGATATCATCTTTGATTTATAAATGGAATTTATTGAGTATACGGAGCAATTTACTTATTCGTCAAGAACAAAAAAAGAGGACAAAAATGGAATGTTGATGAAACCGTAAAAAGTCGAAAAACCACTGTTTTGTCATTCCAGACTTGATCTGGAATCCAATCATTTCGATATGTTCTGGATACCGGCGTTCGCCGGTATGACGATTATTGGACTTTTGACGAGAGCATCAATATTGATTATAAAATAATTTTTTTGATAGCTTTTGACAAAAAAAACTGCTAAAAAACCGCACGGAGAAAGTTTTCTATGTTCTATGTAATAATTTAATAACATAATAACTACATAAGGAGGAATGTGACAATGGCTGGAGAATTATCTTATGCGTCAAAACCGTGGTTGAAGTCATACGACAAAGGTGTTCCCGAGAAAATTAACTATGAAGAAATTTGTATGCCCGCTATCTTGGAGAGGTCGGCTGCAAAAAATGCCAATCGTATGGCCCTCAATTTTCAGGGGTATAATGTATCCTACACAGAGTTAAAGGAAATGGTCGACCGTTTTGCCACTTGCCTTACCGATTTTGGCATCAAAAAAGGTGATTCTGTCGCCATTCTTTTGCCTAATATGATCCCCTGTGTTGTTGCTTATTATGCTATATTAAAGCTAGGCGCCATTGTTGTTTTAAATAATCCCACCTATACCGATCGTGAACTGGAACACCAATTCAAAGATTCCGGATCAAAAATTCTTATTACGCTCGATCTTCTGGGCAATAGAATGATTGATTTAAGACCAAAAACAGGCGTTAAGCAGATAATCTATACAACTTTGGGAGATTATCTTCCTTTTCCGAAAAATATTTTGTTCCCCCTTGTGGCCAAGAAGAAAAAGCTTGGCGCTGATGTCAAACCGGCCAATGATGTTTACAAATGGAAGGAATTGATGGCCAAATATCAGCCAACTCCGCCGAAAGTAGCCTTAAGTTTCACAGATACGGCAATGTATCAGTACACAGGCGGCACTACAGGTGTTTCCAAGGGGGTTATTTTGACTCATGGCAATTTAAGCAAGCAGGTGCAACAGCTTATCGCCTGGTTCCCGATGTTTGCAAATATCGAGTATGGAATCAATCTTGGAGCATTGCCAATTTTCCATGTTTTCGGAATGACTTGCGCGATGAATTTTTCTATTATCAAAGGATGGGGAGACGTTCTGGTTCCCAGGCCACAGCCCGAACCGCTTCTGGAAGCTATTCGAAAATATCATCCTAAATTTGCCGCCCTGGTTCCCACTATGTACATCGGCATGCTGAGTCATCCCGATTTGAAGAAAACTGATATGACCTCCCTTGAAGGTTGTTTTTCCGGGAGTGCTCCGCTGCCGGTCGAAGTTATCCATGAGTTTGAGAAAACTAGCGGATCAGTGATCGTCGAAGGTTTCGGCATGACGGAGACAACACCAGTTACGCATACCAACCCGTTCGGCGGCGTCCGGAAAATCGGCAGCGTCGGCCTGCCTATTTCCGATACCGAATGCCGGATTGTCGATCTGGACACCGGTGAAAAAGATATGCCTGTCGGTGAGCCGGGCGAACTGATTATCCGCGGCCCCCAGGTAACCAAGGGCTATCTGAAAAAACCCGATGAAACCGCGAGCCTACTGCGTAATGGCTGGTGCTATACGGGTGATATCGCGACTATGGATGAGGACGGATACTTCTATATTGTGGACCGTAAAAAAGATATGATTATTACCGGTGGCTTCAACGTATATCCGCGTGATATTGATGAGGTTTTCTATGAACACCCGAAAGTATTGGAGGCTTGTGCGATCGGTATTCCCGATCCTAAGCGTGGGGAAAATGTCAAAGTATTCATCGTTCTGAAAGAGGGTGAAACGGCGTCCGCGGCGGAATTATTGGAATACGCCAAGGCAAAACTTGCCACTTATAAACTGCCGTCGGAAATCGAATTCCGCAAAGATCTGCCAAAGACCACAGTCGGCAAGATTCTGCGCAAAGAGTTGCGGGCCGAAGAGTTGGCTAAAAGAGCGAAATAGACGAGATCAAAGTCAGGAGAAAACATACAGCGAATAAAGATAAACACAATGACTCCGGCTATTTTTTTATGCCGGCAATTCATCGCGGCAGGCGGTGTGATCAGTGGTTCAGCATTGGATAGAAGGCGACTAACCCCTAAGCCGCCTTCTATCTTTTCGCTGCGATAATACCTCATCTCCTGACAGTTATGGCCTTTGTGTAATTAGATACTCATAGGGTGACTTATATGAAGGAGACTTTTCCCTGTAAAAGCATGAAAAAAAGTTTGTTCCAAGAGCACAAGACTACTGACCGGAAAGAAAAAAATGCCGAGCTGCTGCGGAAGCTCGATATATACCGGGACCTGGTAGAAGCGACAACAGATTCCATTTATATGGTTGATCGCCAGTACCGTTTCATGTATGTCAACCCGAGACATTGCCTGCGCCTGGGTCTGCCCCAGGATGATCTGGTGGGCAGTTGCTATAAAGATTTTCACTCACCTGAAGAAACACTTGAATTTACCGAGAATGTGGCCGAAGTATTTAAAACAGGCTTATCGTTTCAGCGTGAACATCACTCTGGGCGAGATGGAAGCGAATTTCTGCGCACATTCAGTCCGGTACGGACAGCGGTAAGCGGTGAGGAAGTCACGGCGGTATCCGTCATCTCCAAAAATGTTACGGAATGGAAACGTGCCGAACATCTTTACGCCACTCTGGCTGAAAAATCACCCATCGGTCTTTTTATAATTCAAGACGATCATTTTCAGTGGGTGAATCCCCGGTTTGAAGAGAATGTCGGATATAAAGCTCATGAAATATTGGGTTTGCCCTCATTGTCTTTAGTTAACGAAGATGACCGGCAGCTTGTAAGAATGCGCGCCATTGCCATGCTTCGCGGCGAGAATATCCTTCCTTATGAATACAGGATCATTACCAAAAAGAAGGACATTTTATGGTATATGGAAACTGTTACATCCATCAATTTCAATGGAAGGCGTGCCACTCTTGGCAGCCAAATGGATATCACGCGCCAGAAAATGGCGGAGGATGCCCTGAGGCAAAGCGAGGAACGCTCGCGTACAATTATCGATACCATCGCGGATGCCTATTATGAAACCGATCTGGCGGGAAATATGCTGATGTTCAACGATGCTTACCTGAAACTGCGTGGTTACACCAAAGAGGAAATGCAAGGGAACAATTACCGGCAATATACGGATAAAAAGAACGCCGATATCGCCTTTCGCGTTTTTCATCAGGTCTTTAAAACGGGAAAACCGGCAAAAAAGATGAAATGGGAGATTAATACCAAGGAAGGGGAGAAGAAAAACGTGGAGCTCTCCGTAACTCTGGTTTACGACGGCCAAGGAAAGCCCCAGGGATTTCGGGGTATGATTAGTGATATTACCGAGCGGCATAAAATGGATGAAGTGATCCGGCAGCAGGCGTTTTATGATTATTTGACGGGCCTTCCCAACCGGAAACTCTACTATGACCGTCTGCATATGGCGATTAAGCGTGCCAGACGGGATAAAAAGATGACTGCCGTAATCATCCTTGATCTGGATCGCTTCAAAGAAGTCAATGACCACTGGGGCCACGCAACCGGAGATGCCCTCCTGAGGGCAGTTGCCCAAAGGCTGCAGGCGATGGTCCGTGATACCGATACCGTTGCCCGCCATGGGGGAGATGAATTTACCGTTATCCTGCCGTCCATTAATCGAAAGGAAGACGCCTTGCTGATTGTGCGGAAGATAATCAAGTCATTCCAAGAGCCTTTTGGGCTGGATGCCTGCAACCTGGCGGTTACTTCCAGTTTGGGAATGGCCATCTATCCCACTCACGGCGATGACATTGATACCCTCATGAAAAAAGCCGATATCGCCATGTACCGGGCCAAGGCCCGCGGCTGCAACCGTTTTTGCTGTTACAGCAATCGGGCATAAGGCCAAAGTAGATTTCAAGCTCTGCAAGTCTGAATCTGCTTTCTTCATCAGCGTTGAACTTATGCTTCCCTACTTATCATTAGGTCTTTGTAGAGACGTTGCATGTAACGTCTCTACAGGGCAGCTTTTTATCCCTTGTCCTTTCGCTTTTCTTCTCGTAATATCATTTCTAAATCAAAGATAGTGCTTTGATATAGAAATGGAATAACAGGCGCTGTGGGCTGTTGAAAACAGCTCATCTGCTGTGTTGCGCTGCAAACCGCACCGCTCAACGTATATCCATATACGCCTCGCGGTTCGGTTTTTTGCGCGCCTTGCATCTGAACATTTTTGAACAGCCCCAAAACATGGGGTTTTTCAACGACCCCGCTGTTACTAGTTTCCCGAAAGGAGAAAAGGAACAATGAATATTTCAAAGTGGTTGGATAAAAAAGAAGCCGAAGGAATTGATGTTTCTCAAATCGTGTTGCCTGATGATTTGGTAAATGAAGAAGCTCCCGACGAGACGATCTATTTTAAAGAGATTAATACTTGCGGCATCCTCTGCACTGACAGCCATCCTTTTTCTACCGTCGAGCGATTCGGCCATTGGTATTATTGCCGTGGACGGGGAAAAGAAGCAGGCCCGCACACCACCAAACCGCAATGGTGGATGTTGACAAAGGACAAAGACCTAGCGATTAAAACGGCTAAATCACACATAGAAAAAGGCTGACAGAAAACTGATATGGCGTCCCCGGGATTTGGACAAAACGCTTTTACCCTGATAACCTAAAGTCACGCGAGGGCACAAGTACCGGAATCAAGTATTCGGACTGTTCGGGGAACAATCCCTACGTTATGGTGTAGGGCGCGTCGAGTAACCTCTCGTGCCCTTTAGGGTATTAGGTTATTCCCCAAACGCGCCGTCTCTTTGCCATTATCCGTCTCGACCGGGTAATCCAGTTTTGTAGTTATTCCTTTCAAAGTCAA
>PLNU01000059.1 GCA_003142835.1 Syntrophaceae bacterium | reverse complement strand
ATTGCACGTAGCAATCATATCTGTAGTTGCTACCTGCGCATAACTGATATTAATATCGAATGATGAAATAGTGGAACTAACTTCCGTCAGCACTCCCTTTCTATCGGTACACACAACCTTTACATTTACGGGATAAGCATGCTTTTCCTGTACGTTCCAATTAACCTCAACTATGCGTTCTGTATCCAGCCTTTTAATATGAGGACATTTTTGTGTATGAACCGTCAGGCCTCTCCCACGGGAAATGTAGCCTGAGATTTCATCTCCCGGGATAGGGTTACAGCACTTAGCAAACCTGACCATAACATCATCAATCCCATTTAATGAAATCCCAAGAGATGGAGAAGCGGGGGCTTTTTTCTTGACTTTCTCTATTATTGGCTCTGCTTCTTTGGGCGCGTCTTCTGCCAGAAAATAATTGACTACTTGCCTGGGTGAAATCTGGCCATAGCCCACCAGCGAGATTAAATCATCCAGGGAGGTTACTGAGTATTCCGTAAATGCTTTTTTAATCTCGTCGGATTTAACATAATTGCCGAATTTTAAACTGTGTCGCTTAAATTCTTTTTCCAGTAAATCACGTCCCAGGGTCAGAGAGCTTTTCTTTTCTTTCAAATTTATCCAATTCCTGATTTTAGAAATTGCTCTCGATGTGACAACGTATTTTAACCAGTCTTTACTGGGATGGTGTCCGGCTTTTGTTATAATTTCTACCCGATCACCATTATGCAGCACATACCTTAATGAAACTATGTTTCTATTTACTTTGGCGCCTATACACTGATTACCTACATCAGTATGAATGCTGTATGCAAAATCTATAGGGGTTGCCCCTTTGGGAAACGCCTTGACATCGCCATTGGGCGTAAAAACGTAAACTTCTTCCGGAAATAACACCAATTTCAAATTGGACATAAATTCCTTCGGGTTTTTTATTTCCTGCTGGATTTCCAGCACTTCTCGAAGTTTTTTTATTTGTTTTTCTTCATTATCCTTGTAGGCACGCCCTTCCTTGTAACGCCAATGAGCAGCAATGCCTTTTTCCGCCCATTCATGCATCATTTTCGTTCGAATTTGGATTTCCACTCTTTCCCCGTAAGGCCCTATCACTGTGGTATGCAGCGATTGATAATTATTCGCCTTGGGCATGGCGATATAATCTTTAAACCGGCCGGGAACCGGCTTCCATAAGGCATGCACGATACTTAGCACTTCATAACAAGTTTTTTCTTTGTCGGAATCGAGTATTACTCGAAATGCAATCAAGTCATAAATTTCATCAAAATTAATATGCTGCTCGTGCATCTTCATGTAAATCCCATAAAGATGCTTTGCCCTTCCTTCGACTTCTCCTTTGATGGATATTTTCTCCAACTCGGAAATAATGATATTTTTAACTTCCTCTGTATAACGACTACGGGATTCATTTGTTTTATCGATACGCATCGATAGCTCTTTGTACGCATCGGGTGAAATATACTGGAAAGCTAAGTCTTCCAGTTCCATCTTCATCCAGTTAATTCCAAGTCTGTTGGCCAGCGGCGCGTATATATCCATTGTCTCCCTGGCAATATAAATTCTCCTGTCCGGTGGCTGATATTGAAGCGTTCTCATATTGTGAATGCGGTCAGCAAGACGTACCACCAGAATTCGAATATCGGCGGACATTGCTAAAATCATTTTGCGGAAATTTTCCGCCTGTCTTTCTTCCTGAGATCCAAAAGAGATGAGACTGAGCTTTGTTAATCCGCCCACCAGAAAAGCGACATCCTTGCCAAATTCTTTTTCCAACTGTTCGGTTGTGGTTAGAGTATCTTCGACTGTATCGTGTAATAACCCGCTGATTATTGTCGCGGCATCCATTTTAATATCAGCCAGAATTCCTGCGACTTCCATCGGGTGTGTAAGATACGGTTCACCGGATAATCTTACCTGACCCTGATGCACTGTAGCCGAATAGATATAGGCTTTCTCGATCATCTCCAGTTCTTCAACCGGCAGGTAAGATTGAGTTTTATCGAGAATATCAGTGATGCGTAACATGAAGGTTCCCAGCTAGTTTCGATTGCGGCTACTTAGCGGCCGGATTTAGTTCTTGATCGATCAATGCTTTTACTTCTTGAACTATCTTCTGCGATGGATAAAGCCTGTTTTCCCCGGTTTTTCTAATTTTCAGTTCAATGTTTCCCGAAGCAAGACTCTTTTGTCCAATAGTGATTCTGATAGGGATTCCAATCAAATCAGCATCTTTAAATTTAACGCCGGCTCTCTCATCACGGTCATCTAATATTACCTCTATGCCGCAATTCAGCATCGAGGAATAAATACTTTCTGCGGCTTTCATTATATCAACTTCGTTAATATTTACCGGAGTAATAATTACTTGATATGGCGCCAAAGGCATGGGCCAGACAATCCCGTTTTCATCGAAATTTTGCTCAATGCAGGCAGCAACCGTCCGTCCGATACCGATTCCGTAGCATCCCATAACCATGATCTTCTCCTGACCATCTTTATCCAGATAAACAGCTTTCATTGCTTTGCTATACTTTGTTCCCAGCTTAAAAACATGGCCTACTTCAATACCCCGCGCAAATTTAATTTTATCGCCACAACGGGGACAAGAATCATTTTCTTTAACAACGCGCAAATCGGCAAAGACTTCGACATTAAAATCTCGGCCAATATTAACATTTTTTAAATGATAGTCTTCTTTATTGGCACCCGTTACAAAATTGATCATGTTCATTACGGAAAAATCGGCAATTACGCGCGTTTTAATTTTCACGGCTCCGGCAAATCCACGTGGAGCCCCGGTTGCCTTCATGATCATTTCATCATCGGCCAGTTCCAACTCTGCGGCTCCCAGATAGTTTTTAACTTTGATTTCGTTGACATCTTGATCACCGCGGATGAGCACCGCACAAGCCTTACCGTCAGCATTAAAAATTAACGTTTTCACAATATCCCGCGGTTTTACTTTTAAAAATGTACTGACTTCTTCAATTGTACGGACTTCAGGTGTATGAACAGATTCTAAAGGCAGCCAATCTTTTTGGGATATATTTTTCTTTTCCGGTTCTCTAATTTCGGCTTTTTCTAAATTAGCTGCATAAGCACATTTATCACAAAACACGATGGCATCTTCACCGGAATCGGCCATAACCATAAACTCATGCGAATATTTCCCGCCAATGCTGCCCGAATCAGCTTCCACTGAACGAAATTTCAAACCACAGCGGTTGAAAATATTATTATAGGCAACAAACATTTTGTCATAACTTTTTTCCGCACCTGCCTCATCAGCATCAAAACTGTATGCATCCTTCATCCCGAATTCGCGGCAACGCATCACACCGAAGCGCGGACGTACTTCATCACGAAATTTAGTCTGAATTTGATAAAGGTTACGCGGTAATTGCCGATATGTTTTTATATCATTGCGGACTAAATCGGTGATTACTTCTTCATGAGTCGGCCCAAGACAATATTCGCGTTCATGACGATCACGAAATCTCAAAAGTTCCTTGCCATAGTGTACCCATCTGCCGGATTCCTGCCAGAGTTCTACCGGTTGGACCATCGGCAAATGAACTTCCTGCGCTCCCGCCTTATTCATCTCTTCGCGCACAATCTGTTCTACCTTGCGAATAACCCGATAGCCCAAAGGAAGATACGAATATATACCACTGGTTAATTTCCTGATCATTCCAGCCCGAATCATCAGCTGGTGGCTGGCAACCTCAGCATCGGAAGGAATCTCCCTTGCTGTGGGCAAGTACATTTCCGAATAACGCATTAAACCTCCTTCTTTTCCTCATCCATCATTTTTATCTCTTCGAGCAAAACGGAAACAAACTCGTTTTCTTCAACCTTTTTATACGCCACTCCTTTTTTAAAAAGCATACCGAAACCTTTACCACCGGCAATACCGATATCCGCATCAGCAGCCTCACCAGGTCCGTTGACGACACAACCCATCAAAGCGACTTTTAAATATTTTTTTCTGCCGGTAAGCGCCTTTTCGACTTTTTGGGTCAGTCCTAAAAGATCAATTTCGCAACGTCCGCATGTGGGGCAGGAAATTAGTTCCGGACCAACCTGTCTTATTTTTAAGGCACGTAAAATACTATAGGCAACAGGAATTTCTAATACAGGACTGCCGGTAACTGAAACTCGAATTGTATCGCCAATACCATCGTACAGAAGATTTCCGATACCCAGCGCAGATTTAATTGCTGCATCGACTAATGTTCCCGCCTCGGTAACACCGAGATGTAGTGGATAATCAGTTTTTGCGGCAATTGCCCGATAAGCTTCAATCATAGTGGTTACATCCGATGACTTCAATGACAATTTAATTCGGCTAAACCCCATATCCTCAAACATTTCAATATTGCGCAATGCGCTAATAAATAAAGCTTCTGCGGTAACCCCGCCATGTTCCAGAATTAAATCTTTCTGTAAAGAACCTGCATTCACTCCAATACGGATTACAGTTTCGCGTTCCTTGGCCACTTTAACAATTTCACGTATTTTATCTTTGGAGATATTACCGGGATTAATCCTGATTCCATCAGCACCATTTTTTATGGCATCAATAGCCAATTGGTAATGAAAATGTATATCAGCAATCAGCGGAATGTGAATTCTCTTCTTAATTAATGGAATCGCCTCCACGGCTTCGTTATCGGGCACGGCGATACGGATGACTTCGCAACCAAGTTCTTCCAGTGCGTGGATTTGGGCTACAGTTGCCTCCACATCGCGTGTATCCGTATTAGTCATCGACTGGACTACCACGGGCGCCCCGCCACCTATTTGCACATTACCAAGATTTATCTTTTTTGTTTTTCGTTTCTTTATTGAGGATAAATGCTCCAAAGGCACCAGCTTTCCGATCATTTATTGGGGATAAATTTATAACATGCGAATTGATCTTCAGCAATGGGTAATTTGGGTTCCTGTAATTCTGTAATTCTTCTTGACAAGTGCTTTTCAGCATGTCAGTTTACCCACGAGCGGTGAGTCCGTTGCAGGTTGTTCGGAGTGCTCCCATCTATCGGTTGGCATGAGCTTCGACGCAAAAAGCCTGTAAGGCACGCTCGTTTTTATTTGTCCGGATCGTAGGGCGTGTTTGCTGAACACGCCGATATTTCTATACACTTTTAGCTTTACTGATGCGGTTCCAGACCAAATGGCAGACGGCGCGATAGACTTCTTTGCGTTCATCAGACGTCAAATCGTGCGTCAAAAACGATTTTGTCCAGTTCGGCCCGATCCGGCAGCGGCCCAGGTTTCTGCTCTTCAATCGGTATTTTTGACTACGGATCAATCCCGCATTCGTCAAAGATTGATTTGGGAACACGTTTCCCCAACGACACGTTTATCTGTGGACTCTATTTGCCGTTAATTGTTACCCTGATTTCTTTGAAGCTCATCCCTATCTCCCTATCTTTGAAAATGAGGTTAAAGTATAAATCTCAAATTATCTTATTATACTGATGCTTTGAGAAGTTCTTCATTTTGGTTTGAGCTCTCCGCCCGGATATCCAATCTCCAATCGCTGGTCTGGACGGAAATCATCGCCAGGAGGCACTATGATCTTTTAAGCGATCTTTTCTGTCCTTTTTCCGCTACGACTTATGATAATCCAATTCGGTGTAGTGGAAAACCTATGGCATCACAGGATGCTGTGATGTGACGTCGGGACTCTTTGCCGAACCGCTGCGCCTGCGCTACCTGCAGCATTCGCTCGTCATTGATGACCTGCATGATGACGGTGCACTGTTCAAGGTCCTTACCGCGCTTTGCGCCGGACTGCCGCTTCCGGGCAATGATGAGCTTATGGAGAAAGTAAGCCTCGGGAACAGGGAACCGGATGGTAAAACCATCCAGTTCGGCAACATCGGTAAAGTCCATCAGGATGTTGATGAAGGGAAGTGGTATAGCGGTGACGTTCCATTCGGGCACGGATAGGAAACCCTTATTGCGACCGCCGGAACGCTGTCCGATGAACTCCACCTCGTAACCGTCGCCGGTGAATTTTTGTACCCCTTCAGCGGCCAGGTAGTCCGTGAATCCGAGACCGGTGATGAGCTGCTTCAGGTCTGCCCGGAGTTGGCTTCGTGTGTGGGCGATATGGACGGCAAAATCGATATCCATGGTCCGCAGAGCGTACCGGACGCCATACAGTTCCTGATAGACCAGCATAACCCAACTGCCGATCATCACGGAACGGTCGAAAAATCCTGCACGGCTTATCGTGCGAAGGAGCCCATGGATACTTGACGGGAAGAGATTATCGGGCAGCAGATTCGTGACGACCACCTCCCGGATTCGGTTTTTTCAAAAGCTTTTGCAGATAGGCCATGCGTTTCTTGTACGCCCTTATCTCCTTCCTGCATTTTTCGCGCCCTTCGATCAATTTCTGAAGTTCCGGCAGTTCCTTTTCGGAGATATGCCGGTTGACGACTTTCTTCCCGTCTCGCCGGACAAGGTAATGATAGGCGTACTCTTTTTCTTTATTCTGTTTCCTGCGGACATTGAGGGCGCCTTTGGGGTAGCTTTCCGCCTTGGCGAGAAGGGCCTCGATGACCTCCCGGCAGCGCGCGTATTCGTCTTCCAGCATTCCTTGGACAAC
>PLNU01000179.1 GCA_003142835.1 Syntrophaceae bacterium | reverse complement strand
TTTTTAATTCTTCCATAAATAATGCTGCCGCGTCCGCACGCGTCAGACGTTCTACAAGAGCAATCTGTTTTCCCGTAGTTGTCCCGGGCATAGCCCGTTGAACTTTCTGCAAAAAATTCCATTGGATATCAGCTTCCGCGACATATTCTGATTTCAACTCCAGAACTTTGGTGAACATTTGGCCGGCCATGCTAAAATCGAGCCCGGCCTTATATGCCAAACCCATAAAATAATAAGCGGGAGCATGTCTGGGATCCAATTTAATGACATCGTCAAATTGATTTTTGGCCAGCTTCAACCATTTCTTTTCAATTTTACTTTGAGTATAGTAACGAATGCGGCTGACATAAACAAATATTCTGTCTTCATCGGTATTGGCTTTATTCCAGCCCTTCTTAAGATAATCCAACGCGGCGTCAAAATCTCCTGTATATATTTTGACTAATCCAATGCCTGTATAGCCTTTGGAATATTTGGCATCCAATTGAATCGCCAATTCAAATTCTCTCTGGGCATCAGCGTATTTTTCCTCACCCAACAGCTTCAAGCCGGTATAGGTATGATGTTCCGGAGTATCCATCTGACTGGTCGCAACACGCGCCTTCGGTCCGCAGGAAGCTATAAGCATTACAGCAGCAAAAAGCATGAAGATAGCAAATACCTTGCCAATCCTAGTTCGACACAACATATAATTCTCCCTTTGTTAAGTCCTGAATGCTAACATAAAAAAGACCAATTTGGTCCATTTCTTTCTTAAAACAATGATATATAATTATCTTTATAGCCAGCTGAAGTCAAGCAATATTGCAAATTCTCAACGTAGGCTATTTTCCTTCCAGAACGTTTCTACATTGTTTTTAATATCTTCTAAATTATCGGGATCATACCAGTTTATTTCTTTGTCGGCGGCAAACCAGGTCATTTGCCTTTTGGCATAATGCCAGGTATCATGGACAATTAAATGCAGGGCACGTTCCCAATCATACTGACCCCCCAAGAATTCAATAACTTGCTTATAGCCCAGTGATTGTAATGGTTTCAGCTTTTCACTGTAGCCCCGGTCCAAAAGACTTTTAACCTCGTCCAAAAGTCCAGCGGCAATCATTTTTTCTGTTCGTCTGGCGATTCTGTTTTTTAATTCTTCACGATCAAATTGAAGGCCGATTTTGTATGTAGCATAAGGACAATCGGCAAAAGAGTGTCTCTTTTGCATTTCGATAATGGACTCACCACTTTGCTCTAAAACTTCTAAAGCCCGAATTACACGGACGGAATCGTTAGGGTTAATCTTTAGTGCCGCCTGCGCGTCCCTCTGCTGCAACAATTTAAAAAGATATTCTTTACCGTGGAGATTACGGAGTTCCCGGTAATGATTTCTGATTTTATCATCTACTGCGGGCGTATCAATTATTCCTCTGAGCAACGCTCTGATGTAGAGTCCGGTTCCCCCGACAACAAAAACAGGCTTCCCCTGACGAATCAAATTATCAATGATGATGCGAGCCTGCCCGGTATAAATGGCAGCGTTGAATTCTTCGTCGGGATCAACAACATCTATCATATGATGTTTAACTTTGCTTCTTTGCTCTCTAGACGGTTTCGCCGTGCCGATATCCAGATAGCGATAAACTTGCAGAGAATCGGCGCTGATGATTTCGCCACCGAATTCACTCGCCAGTTCTATAGCCAATTCGGTTTTTCCTGCCGCCGTGGGCGAACAAATTATCACCAGAGGAAATTTTCCCATGCCCTACTTCCTCTTAAATAGTCTTTCGATTTCACTAAGTGAAAAACTGATACTGATGGGACGGCCATGCGGACAGGTAAGATTAAAAGGGGTTTCTTCCAAATCACGGCAAAGAGCCGCGACTTCTTCACCGGAAAGAACATGGTTGGCTTTGATTGCCGCCCGGCAAGCCAGCGCGGCCAATATCTTTTCTTTCTTTTCCTGCAAAGAAGGCATTGAAGTTTGTTCGCCCAGCTGGTCGGCAATGTCAGAAATCAATTCACGTGGTTGAATTTGCGGCAACATTGCGGGAAAAGCTTTGACGACTATTGCATCCCGGCCAAATATTTCCACTTCTAAACCAATTTCCCTCAGGAAATCAATGTAGCCGGAAAATAGAGCTACCTGGCCGGGACTTAGGCTGACAACTTCCGGCATGAGCAGCGGCTGGCTGATAATTCTTTGCGCTGCTGTTTTTTTCAATCGCTCCAGAATTATCCGCTCATGAGCGGCATGCTGATCAATCAGCACCAGTCCATTTTCACCGGCAAAGACAAGATAGGTATCGGCAAATTGACCGAGGTATCTGGAGTTGGTAAAGGTTATCTTTTTCTCTGAACGGGCATAATCAGTGACAACATCAGCATCGCTTTGATTTACTGAACGCGTAAGCAAATCATCGCTAATTGCCCGCTGTAGATTTTGCCGGGAGAATAATCCGGCGGACTCCCTCGTAAATGATTCTTTCGGACGCCAGAAGCCTGATGAAGTTGTCGTCTTCTCCCGCGGCTTTAAACGATAAACAAAATTACCGCTGGCCAATTCCACTCCGGATAGATTTTGAGCAATTGTTTTGGATACTAAATCATAAATGCCGCGCGAATCTTTAAAGCGTACCTCCATTTTGGCCGGATGAACATTGACATCAACATCTTCGGGAGGCAGATCAAGAAACAACACGGCAGCGGGATAGCGTCTGGCCTCGATAATCTGTCGATATGCCGATAATACGGCATGAGTAACGCTGTTATCGCGGACAAAGCGTTTATTGACAAATAAATATATACTTTTGGAATTTGATTTGGTGAATTCCGGACGCGAGATGAATCCTGTCAAACTGACATTTTCTTTTTGCGCGTTTATTAAAACGCAATGATTGGAAAAATCTTCACCCATGACCATGGCAATGCGCTCGGACGAATCCCTGGCTTCGGGAGCGCTAAAGGCATCGCGTCCGTTGACTTTAACTTTAAAGCGAACCTCCGGATGGGCAAGAGCCAAACGGGTAATTGCATCCAGACATAAACCTTGTTCCGTAGCTTCCGTTTTTAAGAATTTCCTGCGTGCCGGAACATTAGCAAATATATCCGTTATCAGTATTTGAGTACCCGCAGGACAACCGGCGGGCGCAATTTCCTGAATCGAACCTGCCCGCAAAATGGCCTTTGTCCCGGCTAAATTATCCCTGCGACGTGTCAATAATTCCACGCGCGCGATGGAAGCAATGCTGGGCATTGCTTCGCCACGGAAACCGAATGAGGCTACTTTATATATATCTTCAAAATTACGAATTTTACTGGTGGCATGTCTTTCAAAAACCAGGGCGACATCTTCTCTTTCAATTCCTTCGCCATTATCAATTACTTTAATGGACTGGCAACCGCCTTTTTCCAATTCCACGCTAATATCCGTAGCCCCGGCATCAATGGAATTCTCCACTAATTCTTTAACGATGGACGCCGGCCGCTCCACCACTTCACCAGCGGCAATCTTGTTGGCTATTTCTTCGGATAAAACAACAATGCGTTTAGACAATACCTGTTTCCTCTTTCAAGTCCCCCTTTTGTAAAGGGGGATGCAGGGGGATTTTATTTGCATCCTGAAAATCTCTCCCAACCCCTCTTTTACCCTAAAGGGCACGCGAAAAAAGAGGGGAGTAATAGTGCTTAAGTCAATGACATCTATCTCGTGCCAGAAAAAAGCCGCAGCCACTCAGTATTTGTGTGACTGCGGCCACTCATTTATCATTATTCTTCTGGTCTAGTTTAATCCAAAACAACCATGACACGGCACTTTTTCATGAAAGTCATATTCTCCGCAGAAGCTCTGATTTGCTGGGCATCCGCGTTGCTGATGATGAGATCGGATTTGCCGGGGCCGTTTGTTCTCAATGCCTTAACCGTTATAGGACTGGCTGTTACGCGCTGATTGCTCTGTGCCGCGGTAAGGTCACGCGCATAGCCGCTCATGCCTTGCTGTACTGCATATTCACGGTCAACATTGGCAGAGCCGTAAACTTCCTTGCCGTCCTCATCAAATACTCGAGGCGACATTGCCGGACGGGCCTGGATTCCGCGGGCATCAACAACCATGCCTGTGTAAGCAATAGGAACCGGCGGTGCGGGTGCAGCCGGGGCTGGAGCTGCTGGTTCTGACGGAGCAGGTGGCGCTGGTGGATTTGCTATCGCCGACGGCATAATTATCTTAGCCAGGTTACCTTTACCGTAAAGATAAATTCTTAATGTAACTTCTGCTGTACCATCGGACATGTATTCCTTTTTGACTTCCTCTGCGCCTTTCACCATACCGCTCACCTGAGTATTAATAACATCGCTTTCCACGGTAAAATCTTTTACCGAGGTTGCCGAATCAACCTGCACACCTTTGGTGATTTCCAGTAAATTACGATAGGCATCAACTTTTGCCGCACGCATAGCCATAGGACGGGCATTAGCTTTGCCGATGGACTTATCGGACGGAGCGCCGATGCCGACTGCTTCAATGTAACCTGCCGACCAATTCACAGAACCTTGGCCAACTTTTTCGACCCAGTCATTCATACTGACTTTTTCCTGACAAAAACCTACTCCGGCAAAAAGAAACAATACTCCGGCAATTACCGCTATGGAAATGAATCTTGACTTCATAATATCCTCCTTTGGATGTTTACCTGAAAACTAACTTTCTTGGGGAAACAAATTAAAACCAGTTAAATTTTGTGCCCAAAAATAACAAAATATCTTCCAGGTTGCAATAAAAATTAATAAAATATAATTCTTATTTCTTTTCCTGGAGTGCTCTGGCTTCTTCTTTTTGCAGCCAGGGTTTGAGATTGATGTTTTCGCCCCAGATAGCGTTCTGATCCGGCGGGTCGGCGCCCCACCAGTTATTGCGGGCATCAATGTAAATTGTGGAAAAACTCTGTATCGCTACAGTGTTGTCGATAAAATTATTATAATTAATTTTAGGATTAGCCATGCCAACACACTTAACCGCTCCTTCTCCCTGATTTTCGGTGAAGGTATTGTAAAACAATGATGGATTGGCATCATTGCGGCAAAATACGGCATTTTGCGAAGAATTAGCCACATAGCAATAGGAAATTTCCGGAGCTCCGGTATAAATATCAAACGCTGTTGTGGCGTATTTAATTATGCAGTAGGCAAACGAACTGTTCACTTTGGTCTTTTTAGAAATACGCACGGCATTGTTGTAAAACCCAGGCGTTGGTGACGAAGCCGCCGCCGTAAATATTATCGGATTTTCTTTGGTGCCGCGGGCGATGATACCTCCGTCTTCAGTAATCAATGATGTTTTTTGTTCAAATTCGAGCACTACGCCAGGCTCAATATACAATGTCGCGCCGTTATCAACAATCACATCTCTAGTTATACGATAGGGGCTGTTCGACAAGATCATATAAGCATCGGCTTTAATAGCGCCACCAGCCTTTTTGCCTAGCACAGTTATTGCCTGAGTTTTTCCCTGTGGATAGGGAGCATCCAGCACAAAACTAATATCAATTTTTCCCTGCATGCCGGCCAGTATTTCCAGAGCCTTAGAGCTCCCCCACCAATTATCCAGAGCTTTGACGGAAGTTCCGGTCATGTTTCCAATAATATTGTAAGGCCTGTTATCGACAATATTATTCTGCGTGATATTTACTCCCGCGCCTTTCACGACAATACCGGTGTTATTGTTTCGGGCAATTGTATTTTGCATAATCTCCGGCGATGCCGATTGGACCATCAACCCTGTGCCATCATTATCCTGTATGGAATTTTCCTTGATTAAAGGCGCCGCTCCGCCGCTTATTTGAACCGCCACACCCTTATTTTTGTATATGGAATTATTCGCAATCAATGGTTTGGAAAACGCACCCTTAATCTTCAGCACTTCATTATTTTGCGTAAACTCGGACATTTCAATTCTTGGTGATGAAGACTGGCAAGTTATTGCCGTCCGGGCATTCTTAACGCGGACAAATTTAACCAGATTTTCTTTGTCTTTGACGTTGACAAAAGTTATGCCTGCCCAGAGCCCTCCCTCCTGCGCCGTGTCCAGATTGATAATGTGATCATCGTCTCCCTGCGCGTTTATCCGACCTTCAATAACAAGCGCGCCACCCCTGGATTTAATTTCTGTTCCCGGTTCAATGGTCAAAAGCGCTTTGTCTTTGACGGTAACATCTCCTTCTAAGATGTAAGGGCTTGCGCCGGAATACCAGATGGTGTTTGTTTCTATAATACCTACGACAAGAGTCGGACCGGGCGCGATAGGCATTCCTGTTGTTTGAGTTAATCCGCTTTCATTGCCGGCAAAATCAAAAGCGGCAACACGATAATAATATTTTCGGGAATTAGCCAGTACACTTTCAGCATCCCGGTATTCGTTTAATTCCGTTTTGCCGATTTCTACATAGCCGCTCAGCGGCGTATTGGAACGATAAATTTTATAACCGGCGAGGTCTGCTGCTTGCGGCTTTTCCCAACCAAGTAATACAAGCTTGTTGCGTCCAATCGCGGTCAGGCTCTTCGGCTTATCCGGCGGAATCGTATCCAGGGTCACTGATCCGGTTGCATCTACCCATTGTCCTGTATTGCCGGAATCGTCCGTCAGATAACCGGTCATAATTGCTTTATCAATATTATCACCCGGCAGCACTTTATAAACGCCGTAATACCCGCCCGGTTCCACTTCCTTCATATCGATGTGCTTCTTATAACCGCCGATATCAAAATAGGCCTGCATTTTTGGCGTTCCCTGAATAACTACTTTGATTTCATCACCCGCTTTTTTCGGCAGACCTTTGGAATCCTGAGTTAGAAGGGTAATGGAGGGTGGCCGCAATGCCTCCGCGATGGAAGGCACAGGAATTGTTTTGACCATATCGCGGAAAAGATCATCATTGGCTCGCAGCAGTTGAATATCACGCATATTCAATGCCGTAGAAATCACCACCGCAATTATACCTATCGGATTTGTAGATATTCCCCCCTCATGTTTTCTCGCCGTATGCTTGCCGCTCCAGAGAAAATTGCCGGTTTTGGCATCATACATTTTAACTTCCGCTCCCACGGAAACTTGAGAATATATAACCAAAAACAATTTATCAAAATTGGATATTTCACCGAAGACTATGGCATCAACTCCCAGAATCCTGCCCAATTCCTGCGGCGAGGTCTTCCTGATTGCTTCGGCATCGGTAAGTCCCGCCTTCGTAAGTAAGCTGTCAACTTTATAAAGCTCCATGTCCGTATATGGCAGAGAGCTAAAATGGTTGTAAAAACCGCGCCGGACCACATCAATGGCTTCTTTGCTTTTAGACAGATCGACAAAAGGCAAAACGGCAACTGACTTGGGAATATGATCTTTCATATACGGATCAACTTTGTATTCTCCTTCAAACAGAGATGTTATCTCCGGAGTTATAATAGTATTTTGTGTTGCCACAAGACAACTTTGCAACACTAAAAGGACCGGCACCAATGTAAAAATCAACAGCAGTTTAAAATATTTCTGCATGAAAGATCCTCCATTTTAAACGCGTAAATTTATTTAAATACTTAAAAAATATACTTAATTTGCCAGATACTGTCAAGACGAAATAAATATTGCGGCAAACCAAGAACAGCAACTTTGAGGAAAAATTAGAGGTTACAATGGCCGGTCAAAAGTATTTTGGGTACAAAAGTGCTTTTGATGTTGACCCGGCTTTTTCGACGAACTCTAATTTATTAGCTATTATTTTGTTTCTTTGATATAAATTTTAAACATTAGAATTTATTTTGATTGTTTATAAAACAAGCAAATTGAAGAAAGGGAAAAACATGAAAAAAGAAAATTGTATACTCTTTAGTGGCGGAGCTCAGGGGGCTGAAGCAGAATTTGGCGCAAATGCGGAGAGCTTTGGAATTGAAGAAGTAAACTTTACATTTAACGGACATACCATCATCCGCAAACGGGGATTGCGTGTCCTCAATCACGAAGAACTGAAAAACGGCGATGTGAGTCTGGAATATGTGTCCAAATTAATGAATCGCCGTTACACTGATAATACTACTTTTCGCAAAATCCTCCAGAGTATCTGGTACCAGATTAACAGCGGTCAGGAAATTTTTGTAATCGGCGAAATACTTGACGATAAGACTGTCAAGGGCGGCACCGGCTGGGGCGCCGAATTCAGCAAGATTTGCAACAAACCCTTGCATGTTTTTGACCAAAAAAGAAACAAGTGGTTCATCTGGAATAAATTGGAATGGATTGAACGTAAAAAAGGAGACGAGCCGGTTATAAGCCAGGTTCATTTCACCGGAACGGGAACCCGCTTCCTCGAAGAAAACGGCAAGAAAGCGATCAAGGGATTATTCGCCAGATCTTTTTCGCAATGAATTGATGATAAACCCTGAAAATTGGGATTGATTTTTATTCACGCTATCCAAACTTCCCACCGCCTGTTGTGGGAAGCTTTTTTATTAATGAAAGTAGTCCTCCAGTAGTTGGTGTTCTCTTCAAAAGCTCAATAATTGTCATACCGGCGAAGGCCGGTATCCAGAACATAACAAAACAACTGGATTCCGGATCAAGTCCGGAATGACACAGCTGTGGTTTCCCGACTTTTTCGGTTTCATCAACTTTAGAGCCATTCTCTTCAAGTCAAAGTGTGCAGGCGAGCTTTAACGCTTTCCAGATAATCTTGTAATCCCAGTTGCCAGGGCTGCATTGCCTTTCCTGTTGTCTGAATAAATTTTTGCATGCTCAAAACACTGTAGGCCGGGCGCTTTGCCTGTCTTGCGAGTTGATCTGATTTTATCGGACTGACTTCAACATCATCAATTCCCGCCTCCTGTAATATTTTTACGGCAAACTGATACCAGCTGCAACTGCCCCTATTGGTCACGTGAAATATACCCTGAGCGTTCTTTTCAATTAGAAGATCAACAGCTGCCGCCAAATCTTTCGTATGGGTGGGCGAACCCAGTTGATCGTCAACAACTGTAAGCCTTGGTGTAGTTTTTGCCTTTTCCAAAATTGTCCGCACAAAGTTTTTTCCGTTTACTCCATATAACCAGGCCGTGCGAATGATGATATAATTTTGAGCAAGAGTTTGCAGATAGCGTTCACCCGCAAGCTTGGAAGCGCCATAAGTATTGATCGGATCGCAATCATCGTCTTCTTTGTAAGGAGCGCTCCCGGTCCCGTTAAAAACATAATCAGTACTGAAATGAATTATCCGAATATTTTTACGATGGCAGGCCACGGCAATATTTTTCAGCGCCTCAGCATTGACGGCAAAACATTCTTCCTTTGCAGTTTCACAGCCATCAACATTAGTATAGCCTGCGGCATTGATGACTATTTGCGGTGCTGTNNCATTCCTTTATGCCCCAGTAATAATATTTTCATTGATCGTATTTAACCTCCTTTAAAAATAAACCGCACGCGGGCGCAGTTACACCAGCGATATTCCGATTACGGGAATCAATAATTTCTTTCATGTCTTGAGGCTTTCTTTTGCCCCGGGCAACTTCCACCAGCGTTCCGACAATATTGCGAACCATATATTTTAAAAAGCCGCGGGCTTCCACAGTAATTTCGATCAAGCCATCCGCACCGGATTTGATATCAATACCGGTTATCGTCCTCACTCGGTCTTTAACATCAGTGCCGGTTGCGCAAAAACAGGAAAAATCCTGCGTGCCGATTAAATATTGCGCCGCTTTCTTCATCATTTCCAGATCAAGCGGAAAACGAATAAACCAGAAATAATTACGTCCCAGAACAGGACGTAAGCGCCTGTTGCAGATACGGTAAACATAAATTTTGCTTTGGACATCACGCTGGGCGTGAAAGTCAACATGGACTTCGTTAAGCAATTTGACCACAATATCCTGCGGGAGAACGCTGTTGATTCCCCGGAATATTTTTTCAGCAGGCAACAAGGTGGAACTTTTGAAATTGGCTACCTGATTGATCGCGTGCACACCGGCATCAGTGCGCCCGGAACCGATTAATGTCACTTTTTCGCAAACAATAAGCGCGATGGCTTCCTCCAGTATTTGTTGAATCGAAACGCCATTCTTTTGCCTTTGCCAACCGCAATAAGCAGCGCCGTCATACTCCACAATCATTTTAAAGTTATGCATGGTTTATCCTGAACTTTATTATTGTCTGCCCTCGTAGTTTTTTGTATATAAATCCGGGGTAGTTTGATCAATATTTTTCACAAATCCTGCTTGCCAGTTTTTTTTAAAGATGTTAGCAACATNNTTTGAAGCAAAGGCTCAGGCATTGCTGCTCATGGGCGGCGAAAAACAAGTTAAAAAACAGCATGACGGCGGCAAGCTTACTGCCCGCGAACGTCTGGATCATTTATTCGATAAAGGAACATTTCAGGAAGTGCAGCTTTTTGTGCAGCACCGCTCGACCCTTTTTGGCATGGACAAAAAACAAATAGCAGCCGATGGCGTGATCACCGGCTTCGGCAAAGTCAACGGCCGTATCGTTTTTGCCGCTTCTCAGGACTTCACCAGCACGGGCGGTACCCTGGGCGAAATGCACGCCAAGAAAATCTGGAAAGTGATGGATATGGCGATTGCCGCCCAGAAACCATTTATTGCCATCAATGATTCCGGCGGCGCTCGCATTCAGGAAGGCGTTCCCTCGCTGGAAGGCTACGGCGGAATTTTTTACCGCAACACCATCAGTTCCGGCTACATTCCCCAGATCACAGCCATCATGGGACCAACAGCCGGAGGCGCTGTTTATTCGCCAGCGCTCACGGATTGGGTTTTCATGGTGAAAAACACTTCCTATATGTATATCACCGGCCCGGAAGTCATCAAGGCGGTAATCGGCGAAGAAGTAACCCAGGAACAATTGGGCGGAGCCGTTGCCCACGCCTCCAAAAGCGGCGTCTGCCATGTAGTCACGGAAAACGACACTGACTGTATCGATAAAATAAAAGTTCTGCTTTCGTATCTGCCGGACAGCTGCAACTCTCCCCTGCCGGTTGTCACCTCCACCGACATTCCTGACCGGGACTGTCCCGAACTGGATAAGGCAATTCCCGATAAGGCTGCCCGCGCTTATAATATGAAAAATGTTATTAAAGCCATTGCCGACAATAACGAAATGTTTGAACTGCACGAACAGTGGGCGCAAAATATCATTGTCGCGCTGATTCGGATTATGGGCAAACCAGTTGGCGTGATTGCCAACAACCCGATGTTTTTTGCCGGTGTTCTGAACGTCAACGCTTCCGACAAAGCGTCCCGTTTTATTCGCTTCTGCGACGCCTTTAATATTCCGCTTCTGACGTTTGCCGATGTTCCCGGATATATGCCGGGCACGGATCAGGAATGGGCGGGCATCATTCGCCACGGCGCGAAGCTGCTCCATGCTTACGCGGAAGCGACCGTGCCCAAGATTACCGTTGTCACCCGCAAGGATTACGGCGGATCTTATATCGGCATGTGCTGCAAGCAATTAGGGGCGGATTATGTCATGGCCTGGCCGACAGCAGAAATCGCCGTGATGGGTGCGGAAGGCGCGTGCAATATTATTTACCGCAGCGAAATTGCGGCGGCAGCTGATCCCGCGGCCAAAAGAGCTGAATTGATTAAGGGCTATGAAGAAAAGTTCAATAATCCTTATTTTGCCGCCTCGCTGGGAGCTATTGAAGAAATTATTGCCCCGCGCGACACACGAAAAAGAATCATCGCTGTATTGGAGGCCATGCAGGATAAGAAAGAAGCACGGCTCTCCAAAAAGCACAACAACATACCTTTGTAGGATATAGTGTTAACACTCTTAATAACCTAAAATAATTATTCAGGAGGCATTATGAAAAAAATTGTTTTGACGATTGTTGCCATTTTGTTTCTGCTGGCCGCTTATTTGACTCTCTGGCCAGTGCCGATTAAGCCTGTCAGTTGGAATGCGCCCATGCCGCCCGGCTACGTCGGGTTTCACGCAGTCAACACCAAGCTAGCCAACCTCAATATAATTTCTCTGGGCAAGGAAGAAGGACCAGAGCACATCGCCATCGGTAAAGACGGTAAGCTTTACACCACGGTTGCCAGCGGCAACATCCTGCGCATGAATCCGGACGGCAGCGCGCAAGAAGTATTTGTAAACACCGGCGGTCGGGTGCTTGGTTTTGACTTTGACGCATCCGGAAACCTNNTAAACGGAGATCCGATCCGCTATGCCGACGCGGTGGTGGTGGCCAAATCCGGCAAGATGTATTTGAGTGACGCTTCAGCCCGCTTTGCGCCCAAAGATTGGGGAGGGACGTTTGAAGCCAGCGTGCTGGACATCCTGGAGCAGTCATCAACAGGCCGTATTCTGGAGTACGACCCGGCAAATAAAACTACCCGTATCGTAGCGAAAGGTTTTAGTTTTGCCAACGGCGTAGCCCTGAGCAGTGATGAACAAACGCTTTTCGTTAATGAAACCGGTAAATACCGGGTGTGGAAAATTTCAGTAAGCGCTAAAGATCTGGATATCTTTATCCCGAGCGACCAGGCCGAAGTGCTGTTTGACAACCTGCCCGGTTATCCGGACAACCTGATGCGCGGACTCAACGGGAAAATCTGGCTGGGCTTCGCCAAGCCGCGTAACCTCACCATAGATAAACTGGCCGCCAAGCCGTTTATGCGTAAGCTCACACTGCGCCTGCCGCGCTCGATGTGGCCGCTTCCTAAATCTTACGGCCATGTGATTGCCTTCACGGAAGACGGCAAGGTGGTGGCTGATTTGCAGGACCCAAGCGGCGCTTACCCGGAAACGACGGCAGTAACGGAGACCGCTGACCGGCTCTACATCCAGAGCCTGCACGCCAAAGGGCTGGGCTGGATGCCTAAATGATTACTTAGTTGCAAGCAGGGAAAAAACATAACAATATTCTGCTGTGATACCATTTTTAAATCAAAGATGATATCGGGGCGGCAAGGAGGCGGCAGCGAGACGTATTGAGAGGTTTGAACAACGGTTTATTCCAGAGATATGGATGTTTTTCCCAATTTTTTCGAGTATCGCGTTTCGATTCCGGCCGATGAATCGGTCCCGAA
>PLNU01000058.1 GCA_003142835.1 Syntrophaceae bacterium | reverse complement strand
CTTACCCTCATCAAACCATGCAAAACGCCTGTTTTTTCGTGGCGATGGACTGTGCCCAACTCAAAGTAGCGCAATGGCAAATCGCGGTAACTTCTAATTTTCGATTTATAGATCAACATATGTGAAAGACAATTCATGGGCTTGATGCCATAAACTTGTTCATCCACCTCAGTAAAATACATATTATCGCGATAGTGATCAAAATGGCCGGATTTCTTCCACAGATCAACTTTGAGAATCTGGGGACCCATAACCATACCATAACCGCGCTTCAGATGTTCTTTTCTTTCCCAATCTTCAATGATGTAACGTAGCATCATGCCCTTGGGGTGAAAGATAACCAAACCCGGCCCGGCCTCTTCGTTTATCTGGAAAAGATCAAGCTCCTTACCCAAACGGCGATGGTCCCTTTTTTTGGCTTCTTCCAGCAAATTCAAATAAACATTGAGGGCTTTTTCATCCGCGAATCCCGTACCGTAAATGCGCTGCAACATCTTATTTCTTTCATTGCCTCGCCAGTAAGCACCGGCGACACTCAGAAGCTTAAAAGCTTTGATCATACCCGTAGAAGGAATATGCGGACCACGACATAAATCGATATAATCATTCTGCCTATAAATACTGACGTCAGTAACATCAGTTGGAAGATCATTAATCAATTCTACTTTATAATTTTCGCCTCTTTCTTCAAACAGCTTCACTGCCGCCGCACGAGAAACTTCCTCACGGATAAAAGGATAATCAGAGGCGATAATTTCCTTCATTCTTTTCTCTATTTTGGCAAAATCTTCTGTGGTAAAAGGTTCTTTATATTCAAAATCGTAGTAAAAACCATCGTCAATAGATGGTCCGATACTGACTTTAGTTCCTTTAAAAACATGCTGAACAGCCTGAGCCATGACATGGGATATACTATGACGCAAAACAGCTAAGCCATCTTTGGAAGAAATGTCAATCAATCCAACTTTTGAATCTTCCTTCAGGGCGTGGCTCAAATCTACGGATACACCATTGATTTTTGCCGCCACGGCATTAACCAATGCCGTCTTGTTCCATGTACTGACAGCTTCCGCTATGGTAATGCCTGTCTTAAATACTTTTTCCTCATTGTCGGGAAAATTGATTTTAATATTCATAATTTTATTAACTAAGATGCCTTGGCCATTGTCGAAAAAATCATTTTAAAAGGGCATCACCATTTCGCTGATGCCCTTTGAGTTAGTGGCGTTTGTGGCATTCACTCTTTTTATCAAAAATGGTAGGCAAGCAGGGATTTGAACCCTGGACATCCACCGCGTCAGGATGGCGCTCTCCCCCTGAGCTACTTGCCTACAAAGGAATTCAGTTTGAGAATTTTGCGAAAATAGCAGCAAAACTCCACAGTGTCAAGTAAATATCTTATTTATTAACCTCTTTTGGGTTGGTTCTATTGATGATTTTGATCCCTCTGATTATGTAAACTAATCCGGAAGCAACAGTAAATGACGCCGTTAACCAGAAAAGAGCTAAAATCCAATTGTAGTTTAAATCATGGGTAACAGCCTTATAAATAAGTGCAAAGAAAATAGTGCCAATTTGCAAAGCAGTAGTAACTTTGCTGATGAAAGCCGGCTTAATTTCGAAAGTAACCGACATCAACGAAAGGATTGCTATGCCAAGAAGTATTATAAAGTCTCTGCTCATTACAATTACTGTCAACCAACTCGGAATAATCCCTAAAATTGCCAAAGTCACAAAACTGGTAGCTAAAAGTAACTTGTCGGCAATAGGATCCAAATAAGAACCAAGTTTAGTTTGAGCGTTCAACAAGCGCGCCATTGTACCATCAAGGACGTCAGTTAAACCAGCAATAACGAAAATAATCAAAGCCTTATAATATTCGTCTTGAATCAGGAAAATAACAAATACCGGAACAAGAATAATCCGAAGCAAAGATAAGAAATTGGGTATGTTCATTTATAGTTTTATATATAATTCTTTCTATTTTTTATTATCTCTCGCCTTGTTCCAATCTACCCAGGCGTCGCGATCTTCGTCTTCAGTAAAATCTTTTGGTTCTTCTGCTTTTCCATCCGATTTAATACGAATCTGTTGCATGGACTTAACTATATATACCCATTCTTCCATAGAAACCGGCTTTGGTCCGGCAATAACTTTCGGCCCGGAAACAGGCTGCGGTGCTCCGGAAACTTTTGGAGATAGTTGCCGGGGAGACTTAACGCCGGCTACGCTCACTTCACCTTCGTAAACCTTAACTAATGCAGATTTATCAGCTTCAACATCCATCCGGTAAATTGTACCCCGAACCCCGGCAACCGCATTTTCACACGAGACTTCAAATCCACCCTTATCACCCAAAGCCTTACGCACATTTGACCAGACTTTGCCCAGAGTAACAGAAATTTTTACATCACGTCCTCCGGTATCATCTACATCTGCCTGCAGAAGTTTAAATCTTGTATTTTCGGCAAAACGAATGATGCTATTATCGGGAAGGGCAAGCTCCAAGCGACTTTTTTCGCCGGTGGAAACTTCACAACCTGATTTAAGAACATCTTCGATTTTCAGATATTGGGCTTTTTTTTGACCAGGGCAAAATGCCTGTGCCGTACCTTCCAGAGCGGTAACTTTTGCTTCACCTTTAAGCATTTTTACGGTAAGCGGCAGTTTGGCATAAGCATAAGCAGAGAACATACACAAAATAAATGAAATTAAAGCGATTTGTATATTTTGTTTCATAGTTTTCTCCATCATATACTTTTAATAGCGTCCCTCTGACGTGTACAATAATTCTAACTATCAGCCCTGCAATTTCGGTCCATCCGGCAGAGTTTCCATTACTTTATTGACAACTTCCTCCATCACTTCTTCAAAAGCCGCACGCGATTTAATTTCCAGGCGATTGCTGGTTATGTCAAAATTTCTACTGGTCGATTTATACCCGGCACTCCAGAAAACTTCACCGGTTTGCGTGCCTCGTAATTCGCAACGGACGGCGATGCTCACAGACGCATAAAACCAGCCAACCGATCTTTTACTTTCTATCAACGTACAATACATAACTGCATCAGCCCCCACCAATTCTTTCAATACCTGCGGGGCAACAACACCAGTACCACCCTTGCTTTCTTTACTATACAAAGGCTCCAATTTCTTGTCAATAACTTCGGGAGAAACTTTTGTGTAACCCTTAAAATATAGTTCGTCGAGAACTTTGTTGCGCAGTATCATGGAAGCTTTGCTATCGGCAGTTTTGTTATCAACTGCCAGCACTGCAATAACCTTGGCCGCACGCTGATCACTATCATTTTTCATCTTATATGGCGACTGGGAAGAACACCCGGCAATAATTAATGTAAAAATTACCGGTAAATATAACGAAAATTTACAAATTTTCATTCTTCCTCCTTTTTTTGCAGACAGGTCATCTCTATTTGATTTTTGCCGATTTTCCCTGACTCAAAAGCATACCTGCCCGTTTGGGTCAATTCATCAGCCAAAGACTGTGCATCTCCAATTATTTCTATTTCAAAATGAGCTTGCTGCCATTCAAAACGGCAGGGATAAATATTTTTTACAATTTTCGTCCGGCTTTTCAGAAATTCTTTCAAACGCAAAAAATCCGAATACTTTTTTAATCCCTTAACATCTAACAAAACTATCGGAGAGGTCTTTTCGGTCTGTACTACCTGCAGAAATCCCATTTTGTTCAAATCATTTTTCAAGCTGACCAAATCTACAACGACATGGACGTTTACTTCATAAGAAGCCGGTTTCTTCATTTCTGCGACAATTTTATAATTATTAACATATTTATCCGGCTCGTCAATAATTATACTTTTTGCCGGTTGAAACCTGTCATCGTTAACAGGAATAGACATCAACTTAGCTGTTGCTTCCAGTATCGCTTTTTCCATAGCATCTTGAATTGCTTCTTCCCGGGCACGAGCAACATCATTTTGGCTTATATCTGCGCTTCCCTCAACATCAAGACTCAAAATAGCGGAATCGTCCTGCGCATAAACGCAAACCGATAAAAATAGCGTCAAAACAAAAAATGATATAAACAGAAATCTTCTCATCGGCTAACTATTATTTGCTGATCCTTTGTCACTCATTTTTTTTATTTTTTCAATTTCTTCTCTAATGACTCTTTCGGCAATTTCCGGCATTATCTCCCGCGCAATTCTTTCAGCTATTTCTGTCGCTCGCTTGATTATTTCTTCATTTAATTTATTTGACGAATTAGCATCTTCAACTACATCCGTGAGATCGTGTATATTATTATCCCTCGTTACGCGTTCATAACCTCTTCTATCAACTACAATAACTTCCTGATTATTTCTAGAGTCGGATAATTTGCGGCCTGACCCATTGTTATCTTCATATACTTCCGTTAGATCATAAATCTTTTTATCTTCCGCTGAACCGGAATAGCCGTCCATTTTTATCCTCCACAAAACAACCAACATTTAATAAAACAAGCCGCATTTTATTAATTTTATTTCAGGGAACTACCACAGTGATCAAAACAGTTCAAGCAATATATACGGCTGGTTCTAAGGTCAAACATTAGCTTTTTGTAAGCGGAGCTTAACGGCTAGATCATAAACTTTTTTCTTCTGTAAACCTGTTTTTTTAATTACTTCAGCAACAGCATCGCGCAAGGATACGTTTTTATCCTCCCAAAGCAGTAGAAGTTTTTTCTCAATATCTTCGTCTGCATAGAATATGGGAGTTTTTTTAACACTCCTCAAAATAACCGTAAATTCTCCCCTCGTTTTATTTTCACTGTCAGATTTGATAAAATCAATAACTTCCCCGCGTTTAATTTCCTCAAATATTTTCGTCAGTTCTCTTGCCACCACTATTTCCCTGTTACCCAGTATTTCATAAATATCTTTAAGCGTTGATAAAAACCTTGCGGGCGATTCATAAAAAATAATTGTTCTTTCCTCATCTTTTAGTGATTCCAGAAATAGCCGCCTTTTGTTTTCCCGCGTGGGCAAAAATCCGCAAAACAAAAAATTATCCGCGGGAAAACCAGCGGCACTCAAAGCGGTGATCAATGCCGAAGGGCCGGGAATGGGGATGATTCGAATATTTTCAGCTTGAGCAAATTTAACCAGTTGATAACCGGGATCAGACACGCAAGGGGTTCCAGCATCGGATACATAGGCAACATTCATTCCTCCCTTAATTTTGGCGATGATGAGCGCGCTTTTTTCTCTTTCATTGTGTTCATGAAGACTAATTAGCGACGTTGTTATTTTATAAGCATTAAGTAATTTTCTGGTGTGGCGTGTATCTTCAGCAGCAATAAGATCGACTTCTTTTAATATCCTTATTGCCCGCAATGTAATATCTTCCAGATTTCCAATGGGCGTAGCTACAATGTAGAGCAATCCACGATCACCAGTGTTTTTGTCCATATGACCTTCACAAAATATTTTTTTATTGTTGACATATGCAGCCTGTTTCAGGTTAAATAGCAAAACCTTGAGGAAATTACCACCATGAATGATAAATTTATATTATGATGAAACGTATATTAATTACCGGCGGCGCCGGATTTTTAGGCTCTCATCTCTGCGAGCGCCTGCTTTTCGAAGATAATGACATTGTTTGTCTGGATAATTTTTTTACCGGCAATAAAGACAACGTTGCTCATCTTTTGAGAAATCCCCATTTTGAACTTATCCGTCATGACATCGTCAACCTGGTTTATCTGGAAGTTGACGAAATATACAACCTAGCATGTCCGGCATCACCGGTACATTACCAATTCAATCCTATTAAAACAATTAAAACTAATGTCATGGGTGTGATAAATGTTCTGGGTATTGCCAAAAGGGCAAAGGCAAAGATACTTCAGGCTTCGACGTCAGAAGTATACGGCGATCCCGACGTTCATCCGCAGAACGAATCCTACTGGGGAAGGGTCAATCCAATTGGAATTCGCAGTTGTTACGATGAAGGCAAAAGAGCCGCGGAATGTTTGATGATGGACTATAGGAGACAAAATGGTGTTAATACCAAAATAGCCCGTATTTTCAATACTTACGGGCCTCGTATGGCGCTTAATGATGGACGTGTGGTGAGCAATTTTATTATTCAAGCGCTGCAGAACAAGAATATTACCGTTTACGGAGATGGCTCACACACCCGATCTTTCTGTTATGTCGATGATATGGTTCACGGACTGATCAGCATGATGAATTCTGCCGATGAGTTTTATGGTCCGGTTAATTTGGGCAATCCCTGCGAATTTACTATTTTGCAATTGGCGCAAACGGTAATAAAATTAACCAAAAGTAATTCCGAGATCGAATTCCATCCATTACCGGCGGACGATCCCACCCAGCGCAAGCCGGATATAACACTTGCGCAGAAAAAACTGGGCTGGGAACCAAAAGTAATATTAGAGGAAGGTTTAATTCATACGATAGAATATTTTCGGAATATTCTAAAGAAAGCATAATTCGGAGGCAGTATAATAAAATGAAATTTAAGAAGAATATACTCTGCATAGGAGCTGGTTACGTAGGCGGTCCATCTATGGCCATGATTGCCTATAAATGCCCCGATTGCCGGGTAACAGTAGTGGACATCAACCCAGCACGCATTGACGCCTGGAATTCCGCAGAGCTTCCCGTTTATGAACCGGGGCTCGATGAAATAATTAAAAAAACCCGGAGTAAAAATTTATTCTTCGCCAAAGATATAGAAAACCAGATTAAAGAAAATGATATTATTTTTGTCAGCGTCAATACACCAACGAAAACTTTCGGAGCCGGCGCCGGTAAGGCCGCCGATTTACAGTTCTTGGAAAAAACGGCCCGGCAAATTCTGGAACATTCCCAATCGCCAAAAATCGTAATCGAAAAAAGTACTCTGCCCGTAAAAACTGCCTTGGCTATGGAAAGAATTCTGGCTTCGGCAAAAGGTAAAATTACTTTTGAGGTTCTTTCTAATCCGGAGTTTATGGCGGAAGGGACCGCTATGGCCGACCTGGAAAAACCCGATCGCGTGCTCATCGGTTCACGCGAAACTCAGAGCGGATTGAAAGCCCGCGCGGAACTTGTCGATATTTATGCCCGCTGGGTTCCTGCCGAAAAAATAATCACATCCAATATCTGGAGTTCTGAACTATCCAAACTTGTCGCCAACGCCTTTTTGGCGCAGCGGGTATCATCCATTAACTCTATTTCCGCTTTATGTGAAAAAACTGATGCCGATATTTCCGAAGTGGCCAGGGCAGTAGGAATGGATAGCCGGGTAGGCAGCAAATTTCTTAAAGAGGGTATCGGCTTTGGCGGCTCTTGTTTCAAGAAAGATATTCTTAATCTCGTTTATCTTTGCAGCTACTATGGCTTGCAGGAAGTAGCCGATTATTGGGAAAGCGTCGTTAAAATTAATGAATATCAGCAAGATCGTTTTACAGCAAACATTCTCGGCAGCATGTTTAATACACTGGCAGGTAAAAAAATATGTATCTTAGGATTTTCCTTCAAAGCCGACACCGGTGACACTCGGGAAAGTCCGGCAATTTATATCACACGTAAACTGCTCGCGGAACATGCCCAAGTAGTTATCTCTGATCCCAAAGCACTGAAAAATGCGGCAATCGATCTGGCTTCGGATAAAGGCAAGATTAGTTATATTGAAGATCCATACAGCGCGGCCTCCGGCTGCCATGCCTTGGCAATTCTCACCGATTGGGAATTATACAGAAAACTGGACTTCCAGAAAATATACAAGTCAATGGTCAAACCGGCTTTTATTTTCGATGGCCGCAATATTATCGACCACAAAAAATGTTTTGATATTGGGTTTAATGTATATCCAATCGGCAAACCTGCGTTAAGCCGTTTTGAAGATCAATCATCAGTTTAAGATGCAATAAAATCGAAGGCGTTTTTGATTAGTTTAACTTCATTTTTTTCGGGTATAAGAGTTACGGCCACTACATCAAAGCGCGCATTGGTATCGGCAATTTTTCTTTTTTGCAGATACCATAAAGCAAGCTGAGACATTTTTTTTTGTTTTCTTATTCCAACCGCTTGTTCAGGATACCCTAACTCCATGGATTTCCTTGTCTTTACTTCAACGAAAACAAGATCATCTTTTTCTTTTGCTACTATGTCTATTTCCCCAATGGGACAACGAAAATTTATCTCAATTATACGGTAACCATTTTTTTTAAGATATGCAGCGGCGATCTTTTCACCTTCTTTTCCGGTTATAATTTTTTTAGTATCTTTCATTTTCTCAAATTAAGTTAAGTCCAGTGTTGTTTGGTTCATATCCAGATTCTTAAGATGAAATGATCTGCGGTGTATTTTACACATGCCGAACTGTTTTATGGCGTTGCGGTGTTCCTCTGTGCCATATCCCTTGTTGCGCATAAAATTATATTGTGGAAACTGCCGGTGGTAGATTTCCATAATTCGGTCCCGCGATACCTTGGCAATAATTGATGCCGCGGCAATGGAAATACTGAGAGCGTCACCTTTCACTATTGGTTTTTGTGGAGTAGGAAGAGGCACCCGGTATAAACCGTCCACTAAAAGATAATCAGGTGAGGTATAAAGTTCCTGCACTGCTTCGGACATGGCCTGAAGTGAAGCCCTGAGGATATTAATTTGATCAATCACATCTGATTCCGCAACTCCAACGCCGACAGCAATCGCTTCATTTTTGATTATATCGTAGAGATACGCTCTTTTAGTTGCCGAGAGTTGTTTAGAATCGTTAATTTCTTTATTTCTATATTCAGGCGGGAAAATTACTGCCGC
>PLNU01000098.1:9148-13549 GCA_003142835.1 Syntrophaceae bacterium | reverse complement strand
CTCTTGATCGTCTGAACAATCTTCTTCGGGCTATACATCGGAACGGTCTGAACCAAAAAATGAACGTGATCCATATCCGCCCCTATCTCCAAAAACCTTATCTCGTAACGCTTAGATATCTCCAAGCATACGTCCCGCAACTCCTTATCCACCTCTTCCGTAAACACCACGCGCCGATACTTCGCTGGACATACCAGATAATACAATAAAATCGATACATTATGACTCTTATGAATATATTCGCTCACATAGACAATATCTCATACAAATCTATTCGAAGCAAGCTTCGGGGAATATTACCCGGAGAGATTTAAAATAATAAATACGCATGGTCCATGTAGTTTTCGGCCATGATTAAACCTAATGCTGTTTTAGCATCAATAATTTCACCATTTTTCAGCAATTCTTTAGCCTGAACGAAACTGGTAGGCAAAACTTCGATGAATTCGTCATCATCAGCAGACAGAGGCTCATAAAAAAGATCTTTAGCGAGAAAAAAGTACATATATTCACTGCAGTATCCGGGAAGCAAATAGCCTTCAAATATCTTAATCAAAGTTCTCGCTTTAAAACCGGTTTCTTCAGCCAACTCTCTCTGGGCACAGACTATGGGAGACTCTCCTTCGCCATCCATCGTTCCGGCGGGAATTTCCAGGAGATGATTCTTCACGGCAGCGCGGTATTGTTTGATCAAAAGCACTTTGTTTTCGTTGTTAACGGCAACCACCGCGACAGTAGGCTTATGGTCAATCCAGCTTTGCTTAACTGATCTTCCGTCGGGCAGAGGCACTTTTTCTTCGTACACAGAAAAAATCTTACATTGATACATTAATTTATTTTGATCATTTTTCATCAGTGGTGAGGCCAAATCAGTTTGTCTTGATTATTGACAGTAAATGTTTTTCGATTTCTTCTTTCGACTGTGCTCCAACCAACCGCTCTACCAACTTACCTTCCTTAAAAAAAAGCATGGTCGGAATGCTGCGAATTCCATATTGAGATGCCGTAACCGGATTTTCATCCACATTGAGTTTGGCTACTTTAACACCATTTGCGTAATCGGATGCCAACTCATCAATGATTGGTGACAAAGTGCGGCAAGGACTGCACCACGGAGCCCAGCAATCAACCAATACTGATGTATCCGGCATTAACACTTCCCGGGCAAAGGAATTATCTGTAACCTCTACAGGTATAGTTTTTTGTTGGGTAGTTACCAGCGGTTCGCGGCATTTGCCGCATAGAGGTTTATGATTCAGGCGCTCCTCCGGCATTCTGTTTTTTGTTCCGCACTTAAGACAGCGGATAAGCAAGTCATCCAAAGGCGCACGGCACTTTCCGCACGCAGGCCGACCCTGGAATTTTTGTTTGGGAATGCGATTTTTTGTGCCGCAATTAAGGCACCTGATGATTACGTTCTCCAGCATATCAAAGCAACCTTTAATAATATTATCTCTTCCCCCGTAAAAAGGCAAATTATATCGCAACGCTCACCATCTCTGGTTTGAGCAGGCGGACAAGTTCAGCAGGAGACATTTGCGCCAGTAGCCCGCGACTGCCGGCATTAACAAAGATTTTAGGCAGATCAGCGATGGACTTTTCCATATAAACAGTGATTATTTTTTTTATTCCGAAAGGCGAAGTTCCCCCAACCTGATAGCCTGTATGCTTTTGAGCAATTGCCGGTTTACATGGAATGATCGACTTTACGCCCAAGCTGCGAGCCAGCGCTTTTGTGGAAACTTCTCTATCGCCATGCATTAAAACTATGAGCGGTTGGGTTGTTTCGTCTTCCATCACTAATGTTTTGATCACGCAATGTTCGTCAACACCCAACTTGCTGGCTGAAACTTTTGTTCCTCCCTTTTCTTTGTATTGATAAGGATGCAGTGTAAAATCAACGTGTTGAGCCTTTAGGGCCAATATGGCCGGTGTTGTGGGAATCTTATCTTTCGGCATAGATTAATTATAATAATCTTTTATCAGAAAGGCAATGAGGGAAATAGACTATAGACTGAAGACTGAAGGTCTATTTTGATGACCTTCGGCCTTCAGCCTTTCTTCTTTACACCCTAAAAGTTGATAAATTTTTAAAATCTAGAGTGGCCAGATAATCGTCAACTGTTTCCGCGCGGCGGATTTGCAAAACTTCGCCATTTTCCCTAAGGAGCAATTCAGCTGATCGCAGCTTGCCGTTATAATTGAAACCCATGGCAGAGCCGTGCGCGCCGGCATCATGGATAACCACAATATCGCCACTTTCCATTTTGGGCAAAGCGCGATCAATGGCGAATTTATCGTTGTTTTCACAAAGCGATCCGGTGACATCATAGACAAAATCACGCGGTTTATTTTCTTTGCCCATAACTGTAATGTGATGATAAGCGCCATAAAGTGCGGGGCGCATTAAGTTGGTCATGCAGGCGTCCAGCCCGGCAAATTTTTTATATGTATTTTTAATATGCAACACCCGCGATACGAGATAGCCGTAAGGGCCGGTGATGTAGCGGCCACACTCTGTAAAAAGTTTAATGGGGGCAAGGCCATTGGCAATAATGATTTGTTCATATTTTTTCTTAATACCGCTGTTCATTGCTTCAAGGTCTATACTGTTTTGCTCCAGCCGGTAAGGTATACCCACTCCACCGCCAATATTGACAAATTCAAAATTGATTTTCAGGTTTTGTGAAATTTCTGCTATCAGCTGAAACAGTATTTCGGCAGTTTCTACAAAGTAATTGGCATCGAGTTCATTAGAAGCGACCATGGTATGAATGCCAAATCGTTTTATCCCTTTTTCTTTACAAATTTTATAACCTTCAAAAAGTTGCTCACGCGTAAATCCATATTTTGCTTCTTCAGGATGACCGATAATAACATTTCCTTTTTTCAGCGGACCGGGATTATAGCGGAAACAAATCAAGGAAGGTAAACCGGCGTATTGCTCCAGATAAGAGATATGGCTGATATCGTCCAAATTAATAATAGCCTGCAATTGTTTTGCCAGGAGAAATTCCGGCGCAGGCGTATCGTTGGAAGAAAACATGATTTCTTCACCGGTGATCCCCGTTTTTTGAGCCATGATCAATTCAGCAAGAGAGCTGCAATCTGCGCCAAAACCTTCCTTGTGAAGAATTTTCATCAGGTAGGGATTGGGCGCGGCTTTGACGGCAAAAAATTCTTTAAAACCTTCGTTCCAGGCAAAGACATTTTTAAAATTGCGGGCGTTTTCCCGAATAGCTTTCTCATCATAAATGTGAAAAGGCGTCGGATATTTTTTGATAATTTCTTCAATTTGATTTTTAGTAAAAGGCAATAGCTTTTCCGACATGAGGCTCTCCTGCAACAAGGTATTTTCATCGCACATACAATATCGTGCGGAAATGGCATGTAAATATCATTAATATGTTACTAGAGAACAGATTTACGGTAAAAAACAAAATTTATCAATATTATTTTCTGTTAGGAGGACTGGCAGGTGAATATAGAACGTTAAAAGAAAAAGTATTTTAAAGCAAGATAAGTGATTGCGGAGATAATGGCAGAAATGGGAATGGTTAAAATCCATGACCAGATAATATTTCCGGCAACACCCCAGCGTACGGCGGAAAGTCTTTTGGTAGCGCCGACACCGACGATAGCGCCGGTTATTGTGTGAGTCGTGCTGACGGGTATTCCGGCAATAGAGGCGCCAATAATAGAGCAAGCTGCTGCAGCTTCAGCACTGAAGCCGCCAATAGGCTGTAGTTTGGTGATCTTTGTACCCATCGTTTTTACGATACGCCAACCGCCAAACATAGTTCCCAGAGAAATCACCGTATAGCAGGCAATGATAACCCAGATAGGAATATGAAATGTATCGCCCAGAAGCCCCTTACTGAAAAGAGCCATGGCAATAATCCCCATGGTTTTTTGAGCATCATTCATACCGTGACCCAACGAATACACTGCTGCTGAAACAAGCTGCAATTTTCTGTACAGTTTATCCGAACGAGCCATATTGGAATGCCGGTTTAAATTTAAGGAAATGACCATAAAAACAAAACCTAAAGCCAAACCGATCGCCGGGGAAACGATGATAAAAATAGTTGTTTTGGTAATGCCGGACCAAACAAGCGTGCCGGTGCCGGCTTTGGCAACAGCAGCGCCGATAAGTCCGCCAATTAAAGCATGAGAAGAACTGCTGGGAAGGCCGTAATACCAGGTGGCTATATTCCAGATAATGGCTCCACCCAGAGCGGATAGGATCAACAGGTTGTCCACAATGTCTAAATGGATGATGCCTTTGCCGACGGTATTTGCAACCTCTGTGCCTACAAAAAAAACGGCGGCAAAGTTAAAAAAAGTCGCCCAGAGGACAGCATATTTCGGCGAAAGAACACGGGTGGAAACAACGGTAGA
>PLNU01000098.1:0-9115 GCA_003142835.1 Syntrophaceae bacterium | reverse complement strand
AAAAGATTGGCCATAATAGTTCTTAAAACAACATCTCCGGCATTTTCCAGCGTGTTTATTTCCACACAACCGTCAAGAATCATTTTGGAGTTTTTCATATTGCGCAAGCCATGGACAATGCCTTTGATTTTTTTTATCGCTTCATTTAAGATTTTAGCCTGTTTAATAATTTCATCATCAGGTTTTTTAACTTTATAAAGATGAATGCGGATAGCGGTTGCTTCAATGACATCCATGATGCTGTCCATCTTATTAACTAAAGCATAAATATCTTCACGATCGATGGGAGTAAGAAACGTCTTATGCATTTTTTCATAAGTTCTGTGTGTAATCGCATCCGCTTCGTGCTCAATTTCTTTGAGCTTGGCCACTTTGGCTTCAGAATAATCGCGTTTTTCCGTCATTTCGAGAAAAAGCTGGCCGCCTTCTTCAATTTTGTTCGCCAGCTCTTCAAAATAGGCAAAGAAATTTTCTTCTTTAGGAAACAGGCGCATAAGACAAACCTCCTTCTTTCCACCGAGTTTCATTAGGGTTTTTAGTAAGGCAGTCTTTAGCCAATTATCAAAAAAAACGCAAGTTGTTTAAAAATACCATACCCCTGCTTTGTGAACTTACTGCATGTTATTAAAGAGTTTTGACGTATATAATTTTGCTGTCACCCGCGGCATAAAAATCTTTTAAGAAAGCTTCCTTTTGATAACCGCAGCTTTCATAAAAACCATGGGTTGGCTTATATTGATCACGGGAAGATGTCTCCACGTATATTAGTCTGCCACCTATACCGCGGATGATATGCTGAGTTTTTTGCATCAACTCTTTACCCAACCCCCGAGAGCGAAATTGTTCATCTACAGCAATCCAATAGAGATCATAACTGCCAGAAGTTGCAGGGATTAATCCGAAACAGGTATAACCAAGGACACTATCTTCATCTTCTGCAAACAAAAACTGGTATGAACTGGCATTGCCTTGATCAAGCTTTTCCTCGGCTAATTCTCTGGCTAAAGTAATTTCTTCGGTAGAAAAAAATCCGCTCGATTTCACAATCCTGGAGATTGCATGCGGGTCTGCTGCCATGATCTGCTGACGGTAAATTAGTGTGTTTGCGGTCATATTAAGTACTTCAAGCTTGCGGTAGCGCATCGCGAAACATAAAATATACTGTGCCAATAAGTCTTAGCAAATGATCTAGCACCTCCCGAAAAAATTATCTATATGCGTCATTAACGATGCACTCAATCGCTTCATGATATTTTATTGCGGCCAGTTCAATAGCGGCCGCAAAACCGGCTTCAAGGGACAGACAAGGATTAGCATTTATTTCCAGAACCCAGGGATTACCGTCTTTGTCCACGCGAAAATCGACTCGCGCATAACCACGCAGACCGAAGAGATGCCAGCAGTTCTTAGCGATATCCTGTAATTGTGAAATCAGAAAGGCATCTTCCGGGCGAAAATCCATTGTGCGTCTGGTATTATTATACTCAAAAGAATCTTCCACCCATTTAGCCCGATAGTCCAAAAGTTTCAGTTTGTCCGGAGCATAATCAAGAAAGAGCATTTCCGCTGGCGGAAGAACTTTGAGCTCGCCTGCAGGTCCAGTGATAAGGGCAACATTAAATTCACGCCCGTCAATATAAGCTTCAGCAAAAAATTCACCACCAATTATTTTCCTGCGGTCTTCCATCGCGGCCAAAAGCTTTGCTGTATCAGAAAAGGTAATAATGGAATCATCGTCCAGACCAACGGAAGCATGTTCCCATGATGCCTTGACTATATATGTTTCAGTAAGAGCTAAACCAAAATTAGTTCCCGCCTTAGTAATCCATGCCGGCGTGGGAATACCGGCCTCATACATTATTTTTTTGGCCAAAGGTTTATTGGATGTAAGAAAGATGGCTGCCGTGCCGGATCCTGTATAAGGAATTTGCAGATGATCCAGTAAGGCAGGAGCGAAGTAGATGAGGCTGCCCTTACTGGCGACGGTTTCCACAAGATTAAAAACGAGATCAGGCCGAAGCGAATTTAGAGTGTTGATCGTCTGATCAAGATCAAGAACAAAGGGCATCGAAACCGGATCATAACCAAGTTGCCGCAACGCGCCCGCAATGGTGTCGGCTTGCCTTAGACAATCCAGTTCGTCTTCACTGGCATCAGGCGCAACATCACTGTGTAAAATTACTATTTTCCCTTTTTTACCCATTTTCTTATTTATTCCCTATTTCAATCGCCTTCGACTGATTATTGATTGTTTATATTAGCACGTTTGAGTGCTGAATAAATAATTGAACTGATCAATTTATGGTACGTTATTCCCAGAAGATTGCATAGAATAGGCAAATCTGAACGTATGGGATTCAAACCGGCAAGAGAATTAACTTCCATGAAATGAGGTACACCACGGACGTCAGAACGTAAATCCACACGCCCGGCATCTTTCAAATCCAAACCGCGCCAGGCCATCAGTGATATTTCCATGGCGTGCCTGGCTTCATCATCATTAACTAAAACATACTGGACAAGTTTATCGTAATGCTCCTTATTTTCATAGGAATAAGCATTCTTTTCTGCGGTGGGCTTCAAAATTACTTCGATAACTCCGAGTGCCTGGGCATCCTTGCCGGTACCTAATATACCCACAGTAAATTCACGGCCGGGCAGATAAGTTTCGACAAGGACAGGCTGCTTAAAGCTTTGCAAAAGGTTAGAACAAACGTCAATCAGTTCTTTGCGATTGTTTATTTTCGATAGCGCGTTTATGCCCATACCGGTTCCTTCCGCAACCGGCTTGGCAAAAAGTGGGAAAGGGAAATTAATCGCGGCAATATCTTCCTCGCTGTGCACCAAGGCAAAATCAGGGGTGGGAATTCCGAGATCGCGGACAATATGTTTGGTCATTCCCTTATGCAGAGTGAGGGCATGACCTAATGGACCGGAAAAAGTGTAGGGAATATTATAAGCATCCAAAAGAGCTGGAATTTGAGCTTCACGGCCAAAGCCATGCAGCCCTTCAGCAATATTAAATACAATATCCCAGCGCTCTCCTGCCACAAGCCGCCTTGTTAATGCTTTAATATTGCCGATACGATCGGTTTGAAAACCGCAATTTATAATCACTTGCTCAATCGCTTCTACGGTATCGGGCAAATCGAACTCCGCCGTTTCTTTGAGACCATATCCTTCTTTCAAATAATCATCGCGTAAGTCATAGGTCATTCCAACTTTCAACTTTTTAACGGCTTTACTCAAATTGAACTATTGACCCCCTGCTTTTAATTATTACATGCCTTAGTGTATATCTTTCGACTCCGCATGATTATCGGGATAACGGAATATATTGCCTTCGTAATTCCGCAAAATCAAATCGCCTTTATCCCAGCCGACAGCGTATTCAGGAAGCAGAGGAATTTTTCCGCCGCCACCGGGGGCGTCAACGACATAAGTAGGCACGGCATAGCCGGTGGTGTGACCGCGCAGACCCTGGATAATTTCCAATCCCTTGCTAATTGGCGTCCGGAAGTGAGAAGAGCCGGGAATGGGATCACACTGATAGAGATAGTAAGGACGAACCCGAATTTGTAGCAGCCCATGCACCAATCTCGCCATGGTGGCCACATCATCATTAATGCCGGATAAAAGCACGGTTTGGCTGCCCAGCGGGATCCCGGCATCAGCCAGGCGAATACAGGCGGCGCTCATCTCGGGTGTCAGTTCATCAGTATGCGTGATATGGATGCTTATCCACAAAGGATGATATTTTTTCAGCATGGAGATGAGCGCGGGGGTTATTCTCTGTGGCAGAACGACTGGAACCTTAGTGCCAATACGTATAAGTTCGACATGCGGTATGTTTTTAAGCCGTACAAGAAGCCATTCGAGTTTTTCATCAGATAGGGTTAAGGGATCGCCACCGGAGAGCAGTACGTCTCTTATATTTTGATTATTTTCAATGTAGTTTATCGCTGTTTCCCATTTTCCCATATCGACAAAATGCTGATCATTGCGACCGATGATCCGGGAACGTGTACAGTAACGGCAATATGTAGAGCAGATATCGGTGACTAAAAATAGCACGCGATCAGGATATCGATGGACAATGCCGGGTACGGGCGAATCGGCATCCTCACAAAGAGGATCTTCTGCTTCTCCGGCAGTATGCAAACATTCATCTACAACGGGAACAACACAGCGGCGCAGCGGCGCTGAGGGATCATGAGGGTCAAGTAAACTGGCATAGTATGGGGTAATAGCAACCGGCAGGGCGCCTGATTGATGCATCATCGCCTGACGCTCATTATCGGAGAGATGAAGCATTTTATCCAGTGTTTTGACATCCCGTATGGCGTTTTGCATCTGCCAATGCCAATCGAACCATTCGATACGAGTAATGTCAGGATAATGTTTTTTGCGGAAGCTGCGTGCGCGAGGTGAATCCTTGAAAGGAAATATAATACGGTCTGGCTTTTGTTTAGCCAAGTTTGGCTGGCTGGTTTCTAGTTGTAATGAAAAAAAATCTGTTACATCATTTTTTGCTTTAACAAGACCAGGCGCGGTACCGGGAGGCTCCGCGTCTTCGTTAAACAGGGTCTCGTTTTCCATTTTTTCCTCCTTCTGGAAGGTGGTATCCCTTCCTTTTAAAATATTATTTCTAATAAAAACAAATCTGGTTATTGTATTTACCCGACCAAAATAATTTGTCAACATTTTTTTTGCATTTTTGCGTTAAAAATGAAAATAATTTTTACAGAGAACACATCGTCAAAAATGAATTGAACGCTTTTTGTTTTTTACAAACTGATTTCTTCAGACTCATTTGCATATCGGGAAGCTAAAATATATTTACCTGTCGCGATGAAACTTAGACACAGCTTGGACTAGAGCGTGAATCTTTGATGCTTCGAAAATATTTCATCCGGACCGGCAATCGAAAATCTATTCACGCCTTCCTGTGACTAAAAAATAAGTAGGCAAAGAAAATTTATTTTAGTAATGATGAACCACGGGTATAATATCTCAAAGCAAGCTTTGGGATATTATACCCTCCGCTCCGCGGGATTGTTCAACTTACCAATTCCGATACGCTTTGCTTTCGGAATTGGAGTTTCACGATAAAAATATTTTGATTACAGCTTTGGAGGTAGATTCATGCCGGAATTACCGGAAGTGGAAACCCTTTGCCGCCAGCTTCAGACAAAAATCTGTGGCGAAAAAATACTGGCTACAGAAACATACGATGACAAGTTAGCCACAATTAAAAATGTCAGAGGGCAAAAAGTAACTGCGGTTGAACGCGAGGGCAAAAGAATCGTCATCGTCCTTGATAACGGCTATGCCATATTTGTTCATTTACGTATGACCGGAAGGCTTTTGTGGCAGAAGGATTCTGTAAAGCCAAATCATGGGCGCTGGAGAATGACTTTTACTGATGGAAATGTTTTTTTAGTTGATCCACGCCGCTTTGCCACAGTCGAGGTGTTAAAGAAAAAGGATAGCGATGCCACCAAAGATATTTTTAAGGCATTCGACCTTAAATATTTTCTCAACACTCATGCCTGCCGCAAAACAAAAGTCAAAACATTGATTATGGACAAAAACGCAATAGAGGGTATCGGCAATATTTACGCCTGTGAAATCCTTCACCGCGCAGGCATAAGTCCTAAGCGCATGGCATCAAAATTAACCAAGACCGACTGGAACAAAATATTTCAGGAAGCCAAAATTGTGCTGGAAAAGTCGATTAAGAAAAGAGGCACATCAATCTCCGATTGGCGGGATTTATATGGCTGCAAGGGGGAAAACCAGCATGAGTTAAAAGCCTATGGACAGGAAGGAAAGTGTTGTTCAAAATGCGGTGGTACTATCCTCCGGATAAAGCAGGGGGGGCGCAGTACATTTTACTGCCCTCAGTGCCAGAAGTAATCAGGCTGTTGACCTTAGATAACATCAGCATCGGGTAAAAATAAATTACTTGGTAGATCGTAAAATAAACACGGCGCGCCAGCCGCGATCATAAATCATGACAAAAATTGACATGAATAAAAGAGACAAGTCGCGTCCAAGATAAAACCAGTTGATATTTCCGGAGGCCGCTCCGAAACACCCGCAGGAAATATCTAACCCGCGCACTAAATTAATCGTCAGGGCTGTGGCAAATGTCAGAAATAGCGCAGAGGAAATCAGAGCGGCACCCCTCACGTAGAAACCTGCCACAAAGCACGTTGCTATTATTATTTCCAACCAGGGTAAAATAACGGCTAAGACATTTACAGCCAGGTCCGGCAACAATTGATAGTTATAAATAGCAACGGCGAACTCTCCCGGATCTGCAATTTTTTCTATACCGGCATAATAAAAAATAATTGCTAATATCAGGCGGCAGGCAAGAGAGCATAGCGGTACAATAATCCGATGAAAATTTCTCATTATCACTCTCTTCCCTTCTTAACCGGATATCCGGCCTTTATCCATAGACTCCAACCATTGACTAATACTTTTGCCTCCGGAACTCCTTGTCTTAAGAGCGCATAGGCTGTTTCTTTACTCAAAGGACACTGTGGACCATCGCAGTAGGTTATTATTAAGACACCCCGGTAATTGTTAGTTTTCAATTTGGCGGCATAAAGAGCGGCTTCGTCGGGATAAATATTCAGCGCTCCGGCAATGTGGCCTTCTTCATAACTGAGCGGATCACGGGCATCAACAAAGAGAACTTTTTTTTGCAAATAAAGATCATGGGCTTCGGAAAGACTAATTTCCGGGATTTGCGCTTGCCGCTGTTTAATCAAGTTTGCCGAGGAAAAGCCGAGCAAGGCAATACCCGCAGGCCGCAGCAGATTAAAAACAATGGCGATCATTACAGTAAAGATCAAAATGATTAAACTCTGTCGAAGAGCCTTATTGAGTCTGTTTAAAATCATATTTGCCAGAAACCCTTTATTCCTTATTTATCAGCTTCTACGGACTGATGGCACGCATCAATTATCCATTGGCGGATTTTGCTTTTCGGCGGCACTTCCCCGGGCGGATACAACCTTATTATTCACAACAAGGGCCGGGGCACCCATAATACCGTAACGCACTATCTCTTTGAGGTCGGTAATGTGACGCAAATCAGCGGTAATTTTCATTTCCGATAAAAGATCGCGAACATCAGACTCCAACTGGCTACAACGCGCACAACCCGTACCCAATACAGCAATAATTAATCCATTAAATGAATCTTGCTCAACGGGTAAATTTTGCGCGATTTTGAATTCGCGCAACAGTGCTCGTCCATAAGCTTCGCGCGCTGTAGCAGGTATGTAATTATTTATTGATACTGCCAGCAAACTATTTTGAATTTCCTCGTCTGTACTCCCCTGAAGGGTTTGAGCTGTCTTCATAATAACATCGTCCAGACCGACGATGCCGATTAACCGGCCTTGAATCATCACTTGCCTTATTTCATTTTCAGCCATTGGGCCTCCTTGACGATATAATACAAAATTTTGCCGATAATTCAAAAACGGCGTGTTTAAAAAGTGTATTTAATGTATTATTAATCTAAAGCAATTTCGTCAAGAAAAAAGTGCCCGTGTGTTAGTATTGGATAAAATTGGCAAACATGAAACTTACATAATTCTGACTAAAGGGCATAACATCAAGCTGCATTATATGTAAATATATGATATTATTACAATAGATACGATAATAGGCAATAATCAGAATATATAATTATAGGAGTATGAAATGAAAAAGTTTGACATTATTGAAAAAGCGAAGATCGAAGGCAGAACGGCATTAACAGAAGCCGAAGCAAAGAATCTGTTAAAACAATATGGTATTCCGGTAGTAAAAGAAATAAGCGTACAAACAAACAGCGAGCTGGAAAATGCCGCACAATCAATTGGTTATCCAGTAGTTTTGAAGGGTCTAGGTTCTCGTCTTACACATAAAACGGAAAAAGGTCTTGTTAAACTCAATTTGAAAAATAAGGAAGATGTTCATTCTGCCGCTATATATATAAAGGATGCAGCAGGAGATGATTTGGAAGGATTCTTAATCCAGCCGATGTTAGAAGGTAAAAGAGAATTTGTCGCCGGTCTTTTTTACGATGAGCAGTTTGGCCCGGCATTGATGTTCGGATTAGGAGGAGTATTTACTGAGGCCATCGGGGACGTTGTTTTTCGCCTGGCGCCTCTTAATGAAAAAGAAGCAAGATTGATGATTCAGGAATTACATGCGAAGAAGCTTCTCGGCGAATTCCGCGGTGAAAAAGCACCGGATATGGATGCGCTGGTAAAAGTGCTGGTTGGCCTGTCCGAAATAGCCATGACAATCCCCGAAATCAAAGAAATAGACATCAATCCTTTATTAGTTAATCCCAAAGGTAAAGTGACGGCTGTAGATGCTCTGATTGTGCTGGGAAAGCGGGCTGAATATCAAGTAACACATTTACCGGTTGATCCGAAGGCTATATGGAATCTATTCTATCCCAAAGCCATTGCCTTCATTGGGGCTTCCGCGGAGGTCAGCAAATGGGGCCAGTTAATGTATTCAAATGTATTAGCCGGTAATTTCCCCGGAAAGGTTTATCTGGTAAATCCGAAAGGGAGAGAGATTGCCGGCAGAAAAGTTTTTAAATCGGTAACAGAGATTCCTGACCCGATTGACCTGGCCGTCATTACAATTCCCGCAGGTCGTGTCCTTCCCCTGATTGATGAATTAAAGCAAAAAGCGATAAAAAATGTATTACTCATTTCTTCCGGTTTTGGTGAGACAGGTGCCGAAGGCAAGGTTTTAGAAGAAGAACTGGTTAAAAAGGCGCGCGAAGCCGGAATATTAATAATTGGTCCAAATACAATGGGTATATGTAATCCCTGTATATCCTTTTATTGTGTAGGTTCACATGTCCGCCCGCCCGCGGGAGAAACATCTTTGCTTGCCCAGTCCGGAAATTTGGGAACACAGCTTTTAGCTTTTGCCGCGAAAGAAGATATAGGAATAAGAGCTTTTTGCGGTTCCGGCAATGAAGCGATGATTACCATTGAAGACTATATGGAAGGTTTTGAAGTTGACGAGTTGACGAAGACAGTCGTCATGTATATCGAAAGTATTAAAAATGGCCGGAGATTTT
>PLNU01000074.1 GCA_003142835.1 Syntrophaceae bacterium | reverse complement strand
TCACAATTTCCTCCTTGCTGTTTTAGCGAAGCAATGGCCAATTGTTTGGCGTTTAAACAGCTGCATAATTCCAATTCTAAATCAAAGCGCTATCTTTGTTGGCAGCGTCGTCGGCTTCCTCAACGTATTTGTAAGGAACGGTTTGAAACCATTCCCTACACTCCTCTTTGCCGCCTCGATATCATTTTTGATTTATATAGCTTGAATAACTAACATGAGAGCAAGGCCCTGTCAATATGAAAGGGCAAAATAGCCAGTCATCAGCTTTATTCCATTGACATCCAAAGCCGTTATTCCTTATACTTCCCTCCAATGAAAACAGCTTATTCAAATTCAAGTCCCCCTTTATCTTGTGCCCTTCAGGGTATAAAGGGGGATACAGGGGGATTTTACTGGCAATCTGAAAAATCTCCCCCACCCCTCTTTAAAAAAAGAGGGGAGTCATGGTGCTTAAGTCAATGACATTGATTTGGTAATTGAAAACCGGCATTGTATTTCCGGATTGTCTGGAATTTGGAATTTTAGCAAAGACAAGTAATACCATTTCGCTTTCAAAGGATAACGAGGCGGCGAGGAGGAGGCTCAGCAAGCATATTACTGATACGTTGAGGAAGCCGACGACGCGGCCAACAAAGTTAGCCAAAGAAAGCGAAATGGTATAAAATATTTTAAGGAGGTTTTAGTTATGAGATTGAAGGACAAAGTGGCAATTGTGACAGGATCAGGACGTGGTATTGGCGAAGGCATTGTTTTGCGCTTTGCCGAGGAAGGCGCAAAATTGATCGTCAATGACGTCAATGAGGCGGACGCGAAAAGCGTTGTGGAGAAGGTTAAAGCAAGTGGTGGTAAGGCTGTGGCCGTTATCGGCAGCGTAGCCTCCCGGGAAGCGGTACAGAAGATGGTCGATACGGCAATTAAAGAATTCGGCACAGTTGACATTATCGTCAACAACGCGGGCATTACCCGTGACGTTATTTTGCATAAGATGACAGACGAGCAGTGGGATCAGGTCATCGCCGTTAATCTGACGGGTGTGTTTTACGGCATTCAGTGCGCGGGCAGGGTTATGCGGGAGAAGGGCTACGGAAAGATCATCAACATTTCGTCAACCAGTGCTTTGGGAAATGTTGGACAGATCAACTATTCCGCATCCAAGGCCGGTGTTATCGGAATGACCAAAACAGCCGCCAAGGAAATGGGGTCAAAGGGCGTTAATGTCAATGCCATCGCTCCGGGCATGATCTGGACAGATATGATGAAGAGCATGCCACCCGAGACCATTAAACAAATGGATGCCATGCTGCCTTACATGGTTCCCATGAACCGAAAGGGATCGCCTCTGGATATTGCCAATCTGGCGCTCTTTCTTGCCTCCGACGAGAGTTCATTTATCACCGGACAGGTTATATTTTGTGATGGCGGCATGAAAATCTAGACCCTAGTGTTTTCAAGCCTGCAATAAAAACAGGCAACAGGCGGTTGAATGCATCAATCTTCGACCGCCTGTTGCTGAGCATAACCTTACTTTGTGTTTTGCAGTCATTATTTTATTGACATCAGATGCCGTTGTTTCTATAGTTACGCCAGCTTCAGTCTGCAAGCCACATACAGTCACGGTGATTATCAACTGTGGCCAGTGCACGAGGAAGTAAAGAGGGGTAAAATGCTTAATTTCGTATTTCAAAATCCGACTAAAATTATTTTCGGCAAAGGTTCCATTAATCAAATCGCCGGGGAAATTACGCAAGAAGCCAAGGTGCTGATTACCTATGGCGGAGGCAGTGCCAAACGCAATGGTGTACTTGCTGAGGTCAAGACCGCTCTTAATGGTTATGACATAACGGAGTTTGGCGGCATCGAACCGAACCCGGAATATGAGATCATCATGAAAGCAGTGGCGCTGGCGCGTGAGAAGAAAATTAATTTTCTGCTGGCGATTGGTGGCGGTTCGGTGATCGACGGAACCAAGTTTATGGCCGCTGCCATTCCCTTTAAGGACGATCCGGCCCTTTTGCTGGATAACGCAGGCAGCGCTATTCGCCAGGCGTCACCCATTGGAGTTGTTGTGACACTGCCGGCGAGCGGTTCGGAAATGAACAACCGTGCCGTCATTACGCGCAAAGCGTTCATGCTGAAACGGGCCATCATGAATCCATTTTTGTTTCCCAGATTTGCCGTACTGGATCCAACCTCGACCTATACGCTGCCAGTGAGACAAATCGGCAATGGTGTGGTCGATACATTTGCTCATGTTCTTGAACAGTATATTACATATCCGGTTGATGGAAAAATACAGGATCGTTTTGCGGAAGGGTTGCTTTTGACTCTGATTGAAGAAGGACCCAAAGCGCTCATTGAGCCTGAGAATTATGACGTGCGCGCCAATCTTATGTGGTGTGCCACCCTGGCACTAAATGGTCTGATCGGCGCGGGTGTTCCTCAGGACTGGGCGGCGCATCGGGTCGGTTATGAACTTACAGTTTTGTATGGATTGGATCACGCTCAAACTATTGCTGTTCTGGTGCCGGCCATATTCAAGATCCTTGAGAGCAATAAGCGACAGAAGCTTTTGCAATATGCCGGGCGTGTCTGGGGAATAAACAAAGGTAATGAGGGCGCGCGCATCGATGCCGCTATCGACAAAACCAGAGAATTTTTTGAAAGCATGCAAGTTAAAACCCGTCTTTGCGATTACGGCATTACTGCCGAGACAATCCCCGCGGTTGTCGAACAGCTCAAAGCGCACGGTATGGTTAAGCTGGGCGAGCACCAGAGTGTAACGCCGGAAGTGGTTCAGAAGATATTGGAGCTTTGTTTGTAAACCGCTTTAACCACATCTTCCAGAGTACGGAAGATGTGGTTAAAGAAAGTCCGCCTCGCAGTGCATGCTGGGACAAAAAACAGAGTGCTGCTTTCAGCTCCGGCAGGCGTGAAGCTACTTTACTTCTTTGCGTACTACCGATCCAATCGGGGCTTCCTGATTAAAAGGAAGATAAACCTGATTACAATTGTTGGCTTCCTGAAGCTGTTTTCCGCTTGTATCAACCATCATGCGAGTGTCTATTTTGACTGTATCATCTGGTAATAAAAGCTCAACTTCATCACCCGCGGCCAGATGATTACGAACCCCAAGGAGAATCCGTTTTTGCACGGGATCATATTGCAGTACCGTTCCGGCCAGTTCGTGAGTTTGGATATATTTAATCTCCGGGCTGGTGTCATTAATTTTTTCTTCGGCAAAAGCAAATCCGGTAGTATAACCACGGTAGGAGATTTTCTTGAGTTCCGCAAGCCATTGTGGGTTGCAACGGTAATTCTCCGGATGGTGCACCAAAGTATTAATTGCCCATCGGTATGTTCTGGCCACAACCGCCACATAATGAGTTGACTTCATCCGTCCTTCAATCTTGAGGCTGGAAACCCCGGCCGCCAATATCTCGGGCAGATGATCAATGAGGCATAAATCTTTGGAACTAAGTAAATAAGTATACCGTTTGTCTTCTTCTAAAATCAGCGGCTCTACGGGACGGGTTGATTCGTAAAGCAGATACTCCCAGCGGCACGACTGAGTGCAATCGCCCTCGTTGGCGCTACGCTGATTCCGGTATGCCGATAGATAGCAGCGCCCCGAGTAGGCCATGCACATTGCGCCGTGGACGAAAAGTTCCAGTTCCACTTCGGGAACAGCCGCGGCAATCTCTCCGACTTCCTCTAGATTTAATTCCCGGGACAGCACAATGCGTTTTACTCCCTGATCACGCCAGAAGCGGACGGCTTCAGCATTAGTCGTATTAGCCTGGGTGCTTAAGTGAATGGGAAGATGCGGCTCTAAAGCCCGGATCAGCCGGATTATTCCCGGATCGCTGACGATAAGGGCATCAACATGGATGGCGGCAAGCGCAGGAATTATCTGCCTAGCTTTTTGCAGGTCGGCGTTTCTGGCAAATGTGTTGACAGCCGCGTAAACTTTAACTCCTTTGGCGTGAGCCTCATTTACTCCCGCGGCTAAATCGGCAACAGGCATTTCAGCTAAGCTGGCCCTCAGACTTAAGCCGGTAACGCCTACGTATACAGCGTCAGCACCGTAAAGCACGGCGGTTTGCATTTTTTCCAGATTGCCTGCAGGAATCAGTAACTCCGGGCGATTCATTTTATCTCCATTACAGACAGAGCTTCCGCACTTGTTCCATGACCTTCAGTGATTTAACTTCTCGTCCCAGTACATGTGCAATGAAACCGGTCAGGATGCTGCGGGATTCCATGGCCAGAGAATCGGAAAGCGCGATCAATTTGATTTTGTCAATATCCATTTCTCTGCCCAAAAGCAATGTCCGCACTGTACCCGCAGAAATCGGCTGCTCATATCTTTGTGGCCGGGCACAAACGCCACATTTGATTCCCCCTTCGTTGGCATAAAAAAAGTAGGAGCTGCCGTTGGCAACAGGAGTTTTACAACTGATGCAATGTTTCAGCTCCGGCTCAAAGCCGACTAATTTCAGCAGACGGATTTCAAAAAAACGCACGGCGGCTTCAGATGTTTTTTCCGTTCCCAGCATCTGCAGAAAGTCCTGCAAAAGGTGGAACACATTTTCGTTCTTTTTCCCTTCCGGGCTGAAATGATCCGCAAGATCAATAAAATAGGAGGCGATTAGAGTTTTTTCCAGATCCTTACGGATGGCAGGATAATGGTCGATGATATCGCAGGATTCGATGAAGGCCAGCATATCACGGCTTTTACGGGTAAAGATGATATTAGTCAGTGAAAAAGGTTCAAAAACATTGGCAAACCGCTTTTTACTTCTTTTGGCGCCTTTGGCAATTCCCTTGAGTTTGCCGAATTCATGACTGTAAAAAGTGATGATTAAATCCGATTCTCCATAATTGAGGCAACGCAGAACGAATCCGGTAGTTTTATAGCTTTTCCTAGCGCCCATCGTATTTGATTTCTCCGCCGACGATTGTCAGCACCGCCCGGCCCTGCATTTCCCGTCCATGAAAGGGAGAGTTTTTGCCGCGGGAGCGAAACGCTTTTACATCAACTGTCCATTGAATTTGGGGATCAATTACGGTGATATCGCCATCCGCTCCTGCCTTTAGAGTTCCCTTGGGCAGATTCAGGATACGTGCCGGATTTGTGCTCATTTTGGCAATCAGTTCCGGCCAGGAAAGCACACCATCCCGGATTAGTTGTAAACTCAAGCCAAGCGATGTTTCCAAACCGCTGATGCCGCAGGCGGCATATTCAAACTCCACCTCTTTATCCGTCCGTCCGTGCGGAGCATGGTCACAGGCAATGGCATCGAGCGTTCCATCGGCCAGACCTTCTTTAATTGCGGTAAGATCATCAATGCCCCTCAAAGGCGGATTGACCTTAAAATTAGTATCGTAACTCTGCAAAGATTCATCGGTTAAAGTAAAGTAGTGAGGCGCGGTTTCCGCGGTTACTTGGAGACCTCTTTTTTTTGCTTCACGAATCAGGCGCACGGAACCGGCAGTGCTGACATGCGCAACGTGGACAGATGTCTTGGTGAATTCAGCGATCAAAATATCGCGTGCGACCATTGCCTCTTCCGCTATAGAGGGAACCCCGCGCAGCCCCAAAATTGTGGAATAATAACCTTCGTTCATCAAGCCACCGCCGAAAAGGTTTATATCTTCACAATGTGAAATAACCGGTAATCCCAGTGAAAAGGCATACTCCAAAGCCCTACGCATCAAGGCGGCATCCATTACCGGCTTGCCATCATCGGATAGGGCGACTATACCAGCTTCTTTGAGATCCCAGAATTCCGTCAGTTGAGAGCCTGCGGAGTCTTTGCTGATGGCGCCAATAGGATAAATGTTAGTCAGAGCCGCTTGTGCCGCTTTTCTCTTGATAAATTCGGTGATGGAGCGGTTATCGTTAATTGGAGAACTATTCGGCATACAGGCAACCGAAGTAAAACCGCCGGCAACGGCGGCGGCGCTTCCGGAAGCAATCGTTTCTTTGTATTCAAAGCCTGGTTCGCGTAGATGCGTGTGCATATCGATCAAGCCGGGAACGACGATCATTCCGGAAAGATCAATAGCTTTCACTTTTCCCGGGTATTTGGAATTTATGGTTTTTACAAGCTCCGGAGCTATCCCCGCGATCTTTCCATTTTCCAGCAGTACATCCGCGGCAACATCCATTTTTTGGGAAGGGTCGATTACCCTCGCGCCGGTTAACAATAATTTCATTCATTACCTCCGGTAAGCAAGTACAGCAGCGCCATTCTCACGGCCACGCCATTATTAACCTGATCGAGAATTACGGAACAGGATGGATCGTCGGCGATGTCGGGCGATATTTCCACACCCCGGTTAATGGGCCCCGGATGCATGACGATCACATCTTTTTTGGCAAGTTGGATATTGGTGCGGTTCAGGCAATAATGCTGAGAATATTCGCGCAGCGACGGAAAGATGCTTTGATTCTGCCGCTCCAGCTGAATACGCAGCATCATCACGACATCGGCGTCAATGATAGCATCTTCCAGATTTGTGTGAACTACAACCCCCATTTGTTCGATATTCCGCGGCAGCATAGTTGCGGGCCCTGCCAGAACAACCTTGGCTCCCATTTTAGATAAACCGTAAATATTGGAACGGGCTACCCTGCTGTGCATAATGTCACCGACGATCGCTACCTTCAACCCGGCAATTCTGCCTTTCTTTTCTTTAATAGTCATCATATCCAGCAGTGCCTGTGTGGGATGCTCATGCGCGCCGTCGCCGGCATTGATAATTGATTGACGGAGCAGTTTTGCCAGCATGTGCGGCGCGCCGGCAGCGCTGTGCCTGATAACAATAACATCCGGGTTCATGGCTTCCAGGTTGCGTGCCGTGTCGATTAATGTTTCTCCCTTGACCACGGAACTGGTGGATGCGGAAATATTGATAGTATCGGCGCTTAGTCTTTTGCCGGCGATTTCAAAGGATGTACGCGTTCGAGTGCTGGCCTCATAAAATAAGTTAATTACACTCTTGCCGCGCATTGTCGGTACTTTTTTGATTTCGCGGGTGGAAATCTCCAGAAAAGATTCGGCTGTTTCCAGAATGAGGTTAATTTCATCAACCGTAAGTTCTTTAATGCCGAGGATATCTTTTTTTTCAAATTTCATAATAAGGCCTTAATAATATTTTTCAGTTATGTTTCCCCTTCAATAATCACTTCGTCCATACCGTTTTTCTCCATGAGGTTGACACTTACTGCTTCCCAGAGAGAAGAGGGCAGATTTTTACCGACAAAATCGGCTCTAATCGGGAGTTCGCGGTGGCCACGATCAATTAAAACGGCTAGCTGAATCATTTTTGGCCGGCCAAAGTCAATCAACGCATCCATGGCCGCGCGAATGGTCCGGCCGGTGAAGAGAACATCATCAACCAAGACTACTTTTTTGTCATCAAGGTCGAACGGAATTTTTGTTTTGCCCAGAGCTGGTTTTTTGCTGGAGGTGGAAATATCGTCGCGATAAAGGGTGATATCTAATATCCCCAAGAGTATATCCTTGTCTTCAATTGCGGATATTTTTTTCTGCAGCCGTTGGGCCAGATAAACGCCGCCGGTTCGAATGCCGACAAGGACAAGATTTTCTCCGCCTTTGTTTTTTTCCAGAATTTCGTAAGCAATCCGGGTAAGACAACGGTCGATACCGTCCTTGTCCATTACTATTTTAACGTTCTTGTTTTCCACCATAGATGCTGACCTCAATTGCTGATCATTAATTTATATCATGCCAATTTGCATTCAGCGCCGGAAGCGGCAGCCCAAGGAAGGTAAACCGGCATAAAAAAGCCTTTCCCCTTGCGGGAAAAGGCTCTATAAAATTTAAGATAATTTCTTTCATTACTGATCCCTTTTTCAATCTCGCCGGATTAAATTAAAAGGTTTTAATTTGGATTTTTAATACAACGAAGGCGTTTATTTGTCAAGGTTAAAAAATAGTGTATCAAAACATTCAAAAAGACTTTTTTTTAAAAAAAATAAATGATAGAAACACGGAATATGGGGGAAAAGTATGGCGATAAATCGCGAACCTCAGGTTTTTTTGTTTTTAAGCCAGATTCTGGGGGAAAATATTGTTGGAGCTACGGGCGATACACTTGGCCGCGTTTATGATCTTACTGCGGAATTTGTTGAGCCTTATCCTATAGTAACCGGAATAATATTCAGTTCTGCCCAGAAAAAAAATCCTATGTTCCTGCCCTGGAAAGATGTGATCGATATAGATCAGGATATATCCGTTTCTATAAAATCAACAAGTGAAATATCAACCATGCATTTGCGTCAAGGTGAACTTTTACTGAAAGATGCCCTTTTAGATAAGCAGGTTGTTGATACCGACGGTGCCAAGATTCGAAGGGTAAATGATCTCCAGTTTTTAAAGACGCGCCATGGATTGCATCTGGTGCATGTTGATGTTGGTTTTCGCGGTCTGATCCGCCGCGTAGGCGTGACTAAAGCCTTTGATGCGATAATGAACAGTCTTTTTGATTATAAATTGCCCGATCAGCTTATTCCCTGGAAATTCACCCAACCGCTGCATTCACCTGACCTGTTGCGCTTGAATATTGCCCAAAATAGGATCGGCCAAATCCATCCGGCGGATCTTGCCGACATTCTGGAGGATCTGGATATTAAACAGCGATCGGTATTATTTCAGTCACTGGATGTGGAAACTGCGGCGGAAACTCTTGAAGAAACTGATCCGAAGGTTCAAGTGAGCCTGATCAATGATCTCAATTTGGCCAAGGCGTTAGATATTATCGAGGAAATGTCACTTTCTGAAGTCGCTGATCTTCTGGGAGATTTGCCTAAAGCTAAGGCGGACGTAATTTTACAAGGTATGGAAAAAGATATTGCCGATGATGTCAAAGAACTCCTGACACATCCGGAGAGGGAAGCAGGCGGTATGATGACTACATCTTACCTGAGTTTTCGTCCATCAACTTCGGTTCGGGAAGCCCTCGACAGATTTCGTCAGGAGGCGGCGGATATTGATTTGGTTTACTATGTATATGTAACGGATGAGGATGAACGTTTGCTGGGTGTCATCAGTCTGCGTGATTTGATTTTAGCCCCCGAGGATAAAAAGCTCGAAGAGCTTATGGATGAGCGGGTTATTTCAGTAAAACTTGATGACAAAGATGATACTATTGCCGAACATTTTGCCAAGTATGCGGTGACTGCGATACCTGTAGTTGATGAAAATGAACGCATGCAGGGAACTATTATATTTAAAAATTTATTAGAAGTTGTTGCTCCTCACTTGGGACAATAAATTTAATCTTTTGTGACAGAAATTATGACGGAAAAAATAGGACAGCTTTGGAAGAAAATGCTCCAGAATGGTTTGTGGAAGCTGGGGCTCTTTTTCGCGTTTATCGGACCGGGAATCATTACTTCCAATGTGGATAATGACGCCGGTGGCATAACTACATATTCTCTGGCCGGCGCGCAGTATGGTCTTGGCCTTCTTTGGATACTCATTCCCGTAACAATAGCTTTAATTATTATTCAGGAGATGTGCGCCCGGATGGGTGTTGTTTCCGGCAAAGGTCTTTCCGATTTAATTCGTGAACGATTCGGGGCAAAAGTCACTTTTTATCTTATGATCATTCTTTTTCTGGCTAACATGGGAAATACTGTTTCAGAATTTGCGGGTATTGCCGCCAGCATGGAATTGTTCGGAATCAGTAAATATATTTCTGTGCCCGTTGGCGCTTTTTTTGTGTGGTGGCTGATAGTCAAGGGAAATTATAAATCGGTGGAAAAGGCGTTTCTGCTCGCCTGCGTCTTTTATCTTTCCTATATCGTTTCCGGATTTCTGGTTAGCCCTAATTGGTCGGAGATCAGGACTGCCACATTTACGCCAACTCTGAAGTTTGATACCGGTATGCTGACCATGGCCATAGGTATTATCGGAACAACGATTGCGCCCTGGATGCAGTTTTATTTACAGTCATCCATTGTGGATAAGGGTTTAAAAGTTGAAAGTTACAAGTATGCCCGGATGGATGTAATCTTCGGCTCTATAACCGTTAATGTGGTAGCATTTTTTATAATAATGCTTTGCGCAGTTACTTTATTTCAGAACGGTCTCAAGATTGAAACGGCTAAAGATGCCGCTCTGGCTCTGGCTCCTCTTGCCGGAGTATACTGTTCCTGGTTATTTGCTTTCGGTTTACTCAACGCTTCCCTTTTTGCCGCATCCATTTTACCGCTATCCACCGCTTATACAATTTGTGAGGCGTTCGGCTGGGAGTCCAGTTTAAACACTAAATTTGTCGAAGCACCGCAGTTTTACGGCCTTTATTCGTTGATGATTTTTCTGGGCGCGGGGATTATTCTTCTGCCCGATGTGCCTCTGATCGCGATAATGTATTATTCCCAGGTTATTAATGGAATCCTGCTGCCGTTTATCTTAATTTTTATGCTTCTTTTGATCAACGATAAGCGCATCATGGGAGATTTTGTCAACAGCAGATTGATGAACATTGTTTCCTGGGCAACGATTATTATACTAATTGGCTTGTCTGGGGCGATGGTTGCATCGGCCTTTTTCTAGAGGCAATGGGGCTGCTGAAAAACGCTCACCTGCTGTGTTGCGCTGCACCCTCCGTCGTTGCGACGTATGAAAAAATACGCCTCACTCCGTCGGTTTTGCGCGCCTTGCATCTGAACATTTTTGAACAGCCCTAAGGCATGCGGTTTTCGACGATCTTCTAGGTTGTAATTATTAGCCAGCATGCGTAAACACAGATCGGTGAAACATCTAACTTATTAATGCAACAAGTTTCCCAGCCGTTGCCAACGGATTTTTCGTTCGTCATGATTCCATGACCAGTAAATAATAAAGGCCTTACCCTGGACATCTTTCAAATCCACAAATCCCCAGAAACGGCTATCCATACTTTCATCGCGGTTATCGCCCAATACGAAAAGCGAACCCTTGGGAACGGTTACGGGACCGAAATTATCGCGTGGCTGTACTGAGCCCGGATAAATAATTTTGTCAGTATAAATTCCGGTGTTATCCGTAAATACCTTGCCATTAATAAAGATTTTTTTATCTTTGATTTCAATTGTATCTCCGCCGATACCGATTACGCGCTTGATAAAATCAATGGAGCGATCTTTCGGATAAATGAAAACGATGATATCCCCTCTTTGGGGATCAGTAATCGGGATGATTGTATTTCTGAAATAAGGTATCTTTATTCCGTAAATTAATTTATTGACGACAAGCTGGTCGCCGACCAGTAAAGTGGGAACCATGGAGCGGGAAGGTATTTTATACATCTTGATAACAAATGTAGTGATCAAGAGTGCAATCAAGACAGCGGCAATGATCCCTTCGATAAATTCCCTTATTTTTGATTTTATTTTGGCATCAGCCATATTTGTAGATGATTTCAATGCAGGATACTTCCCAGTCGCTGCCAGCGGAGATTAGTTTCTTCGCGATTCCATGACCAGTAGATTATAAAAGCTTTACCTTCCACATCTTTCAAATCTACAAATCCCCAGAAACGGCTGTCCGCACTTTCATCGCGGTTATCGCCCATGACAAATAAAGATTCTGGAGGTACTGTAACAGGGCCGAAATTATCACGTGGTTGCATTGAACCAGGATAAATTACATTATCACTATAAATGCCGTAAGCGTCAGAATATTGCTTGCCGTTGATAAATATAATTTTGTTTTTAATCTCTATCTTATCGCCACTGACACCGATAACACGTTTGATGTAATCTTTGGAGCGATCGTTAGGATAGATGAAAACCACAATGTCGCCTCTTTGCGGATTGGTAATGGGAATAATTGTTTTTCTTAAAAAAGGTACTTTTACCCCATAAATAAATTTATTAACCAGAATATGATCGCCGACAAGCAGTGTTGGCACCATGGAGCGGGAAGGTATTTTAAATGCCTGGACGACAAATGTACGAACGACGACGGCAATCAAGATAGCAATAATGATTGCCTCAGCGTATTCATGCACTTTTGATTTTAATTTTCCCTTATTCTTAATTTTTACTTTTGTCTTATTTTCAATCATAATCAGTCACAAAACCTTTACGAATAAATATTGGATAAAGAAAGGGCAACCATGAATAGTGCGATAATACCTTTAACTAACTTTCCGCCGACCATGGCGAAAATGGCACGATGAGTAGCTCGGAAAGGAGCTTTTAATTTTGATTGGCGAAGAAATTCAACTATCAGAATTCCGGTGAGGCCTCCTAAAAAAAAACCTACCCATGTGCCAGGCCCCCAAAATAATGGCGTGAGAATGACTGCTCCCGTAATTGCGCCTATTGCGGATGCCCGGAAGGATTTCTTTGCATCCATTGGCTTTAAATCTCCAAACATGCCCAGCAGAAAATCAATTGTTTCGGCAATTATGGCGGAAATAAGCAGAAACAAAATAATCTTCCATCCGATTCGATCAAAGCCGGTAAAAATTGCATAAAACAAAACATCAAAAAAAATGACGACGGTTCCGGGCAAGCCGAATAAAGTCAGGTAAATGCCTGCAAACAATATTATAATAAAAATTGCCAATCCCACCGCGGCGAAAGTTGACAAATTATTTCTTCCTCTTCATTTTCGAAAGTCGCATATTTTCAAAAAGCAGCACGATGGTGCAAGCGATATAGACAGAGGAATAGGTGCCAATGACGACGCCGACCAGCATTGAAAAAGCAAAATCGTGAATAACCGCTCCGCCGAAAATATACAGGGCGAAAACCGTGAAAAAAACGGTCAGCGAAGTCAAGATGGTTCTGCTCAGCGTTTGATTAATGCTCAAGTTGATGATATCGCCCAGCTTCCGTTTGGGATTCAGTTTTACATTTTCCCGAACTCTGTCAAGTATCACTATCGTATCGTTAATGGAAAAACCGATAATGAAAATGAGTGCCGCCAGAATGGATATGGTAAATTCCATATTCATAATGGAAACGGCTCCGATAGTAATCGTGACATCATGAACCAAAGCGAGAATGCCTCCCAGGGCGTAGCGGAACTCAAAGCGCCAGCCAACATAAATCAGCATGGCCAGCCACGAAATAATGACCGCAATGACTGCTTTACGCGTGAAATCCGCACCGACTTTGGAACCGACGACTTCCACGCGCCGGATTTCATAATCCTTGTTGAAAGCGGCACTCAGCGGTTGTTCCACATTGGTGACCAGCATCTTTTGATCCGAGAAAGATTCCGACGTACGGATCAAAAACTCGTTGGGGCCGAACTGCTGAATGATACTGCTTTCCAGTTTTGTTGACTTCAGTGCTGTCCGAATTTGATCAGCGGAAATATTTTTAGAAAATTTAACCTGAATGATTGAGCCGCCGGCGAAATCAATACCGGGAGTCAAGCCGCCATGAAAAATAATCGATCCAATGCCAATGATGATCAGGATGGTTGAAAAAGCAATCGCGTACTTCATTTTTCCGACAAAATCTAAGCTAATACCTGGTTTTATCAACTCCATGCTCATACTATATCTCCTGCGTGTGCTTGAATTTTAAATGCTCAATTTTTTAATGTTAAAGTTACTGGTAAAATAATCAAAAATTACCCGAGTGACAAAAACGGCGGTAAAAAGACTGGCCAGAAGGCCAATGATTGTTGTTACCGCAAACCCTTTGATCGGACCGGTGCCGAAGATAATCAGGAGAATTGCTGAAACGATTCCGGTTACATGCGTATCAATAATGGTGATGAATGCCCGGTTATAGCCTGTATCCAGAGCCAGCCGAGTGGTTTTTCCTGTTCGCAGCTCTTCCCTTATTCTTTCAAAGATCAATATGTTTGCATCAACAGCCACACCGACAGTGAGCAGTAGGCCTGCAATTCCGGGCAACGTTAGCGTGGCTTTGAATAACACCAGAACGCCCAAAACAAGAACTATGTTAATGATAAGGGCTAAGTCGGCAATAGCTCCGGAAAGGCGGTAATAAACAATCATGAATAAAATAACCAAAAGCGAGCCGATAATGGTCGCCAGAATGCCTTGCCGGATCGAATCATTGCCCAGCGACGGNNCGCGCTTCATCCATGGTGAAATTACCGGTAATTTGAGCCTGACCGCCGGATATCCTTTCCTGAATAACAGGCGCCGAATGGACTACACCATCCAAAACAATAGCTAAGCGTTTGCGGACATTATCATTGGTGATCCGGTCAAAGTCGGTTGAGCCCTGGGAATTGAATTTTATGGAAACATTCGGTTCACCGAAGCGGTCAGAAATTTGCACTTTGGCGGTCTCCAGCGAAGCGCCGGTAAGAAGAGTTTTATTCTTTATCAGGTAAGGCATCGAACCTTTTTGTCCGGTTGATTTATCTGTGCGTAAACCATAAGCAATTATATCTCCCTCCGGAATATTGCCGCGAAGAGCTTCATCAAGGGAACTTTCATCATCAACTATCTTGAATTCCAAGAGGGCTGTTTTTCCGATGAGGTTTTTCGCTCTTTCCGGATCTTTAATGCCCGGTAATTGAATTAAAATGCGATTGTCGCCTTCCGGCACAATTTCCGGTTCCGCAATGCCGAACTGGTCCACACGATTGCGGATGGTTTCCAGAGAATGTTCAACCGTTAGTTTTTTCAGTTCAACAGCTCTTTTATCCTTAATTTTTAAACTGACAAGCTGTCCGCCGTCGCGCGGGCTGGTCGAGGCTATTTCCAGATCGGGATACTGGTCGCGCAGCACTTTTTCCAGGGTCGTTTTGCCGGCCGAATCGGTCAGCTCAAGGGAAATCGTGGCGCCGTTTGCTTTTTCCACTTTCCGAAAGCGCACCTTATTTTCCATTAATGATTCCTTCAGATCATTAGCCGATCTTTCCATCAGCGATTCCAGAGCTTTTTCCGTATCAACCTCCAAAACAAGATGCATTCCTCCCTGGAGATCCAGTCCCAGATGAATTTTTTCTTTGGGGAAATATTCATTCCAGGGGGATGGAAGCTGGGGAATTAGTGTCGGTATTAAAAAATAGAGAGCAACGAGACAGACACTGATTGTAATTGCCATTCGAATTTTTATAGATTTGAACATGAATTGCCCCTTTCTATGCTATTCCTTTGTTGCAGGTGCCCCCGCTTTTTGGAGAACTGTTCCGATTGCTCCGCGGGAGACTTTGATTCTTACTTTGTCGGCAATTTCTAAAGTGATGACTGAATCAGAAAGACCGGTTACTCTACCGTGAATTCCGCCTGTGGTCACTACTGTGTCACCATAGGCAAGGTTACCTAACATGGCCTTGAGTTCTTTTTGTTTCTTTTGCTGGGGACGAATCATCAGAAAATAGAAAATTACAAAAATTACTCCCATCATGATCATGAAACCCCAATCACCAAAACCACCGGTTGAACC
>PLNU01000035.1 GCA_003142835.1 Syntrophaceae bacterium | reverse complement strand
GGTAGGATTACACAAAATTTCGGAAAATACCTATAAAGTATATTAATTGTTACACAAAAATAAATAAAGAAAGGCGGTAATACACATGTGTCCATTCCTTAAAGTTAAATGTATAGAAGGTAATTGCAAACTATGGATAGGTCATCCCGAACCTGATTGCGCAATTCTTCAACTCCTATACACAGTTAGTCTTATCAAAGAAGATAAGTTCCCAGAAATAATTAAAATACTAAAAAAAGAATAAATTATTTAGTATTTGGTTGCATAGCTTCATTCCAGTTTAACTGTGCAGTTATTTCTAAAATATGTTTTCTTTGTGTTGAATCTGGAAAATCCTTTTTTAACTGGTCAAGCAGTTTTAGAGCTTCATGTGCAATTTCTAATGCTGTCATTATTGGCCTCCATATAAAAATGTGTAACAAGTCAATCCAGCGGACGGGGCCGCTGATTTCTGCGTTGAGCCTGTAGAAAAAGTCAGTTTGGACGCTTAAAACACTTGAACAACACGGGCAATCTATTATAGAGATAGACATCTGAATTGAATCCATACCTGAGGAGCAGCCGTGGCCCGATATAAATCGTATTCCTACGCACAAGGTAAATTCATTCCCGTCTACTTTGAAAAACAAATCATTCCTGGCACCTTCGAATATTCCCTCAATCATCTGGTTGATCATGAACTGGACTTATCGATTTTCGATAACCGTTACAGGAACGAGGAAACGGGAGCAACCGCTTACGATCCAAAGATCTTGCTGAAGATCATCCTGTTTGCCTATTCTCGTGGGATCACAACCAGCAGGAGAATCGCTCAGGCCTGCGAGGAGAACATCATCTTCATGGCCTTGAGCTGCGACACCAAGCCGCACTTTACGACAATCGCCGATTTCGTTTCGACCATGGATAAGGAAATCACCAGACTCTTTCGCGAAGTCTTACTAGTCTGCGATGATCTGGGTTTGATCGGTAAAGAAATGTTTGCCATCGACGGGTGCAAGCTGCCGTCGAATGCTTCGAAGGAATGGAGCGGCACGAAAGCCGACTTTGAAAAGAAGGCCGCCAAGATGGAGAGGGCCATCGAAAACATCATCAAGAAGCATCGGGAAGAAGATCAAAACAAGACGGAATCGAAAGTCAAGGAAAGCGAAGAAAAGTTTGTATCAACCTTAAGCAAGCGGGTATCGAAGATTCGTGAATGGCTCAAGGACAACGATGACAAACCGGGCAAGACCGGGAAGCCCAGGAAAAGCAATATCACGGACAATGAATCCGCTAAAATGAAGACCCATCGCGGCGTGATTCAGGGCTATGACGGCGTGGCCGCCACGGACGGCAAGCATCAGGTGATTGTTCAAGCCGAAGCCTTTGGCGAAGCTCAGGAGCATGATTTATTAAAACCCATGATTGAAGGCGTGCGTAATAACTTTCAAGAAATCGGCAAAGAAGAAGATGTCTTTACAAAAGCGAAGTTGTTGGCGGACAGCGGATACCATACAGAGAAGAACATGGAGATGCTGGCCCAAGAAGGAATCGACGCCTATGTAGCGGACAATCGTTTCCGGAAACGGGACCCCCGATTTGCCGACTATGAGAAATATAAGGATGAAGCCCGGAAAGACTGGGCCAAGGGTAAACCTAAACTCTTTCGGACGGAGGACTTCATCTTTGACCCGGACATGAAACATTGCATCTGCCCTGCCGGCAAGCGCTTATACCGCAGCGGCGCCGATGCGAAAGCACATCGATTCAAAGGGACGCAATCGACGTGCGTATCCTGTGCACTGCGAACAAAATGCATACGGAATCCGGAAAAAACCGTCATTCGGCAAGCTGCCTACTTTGCCGGTCGGACAGGAGCTGGTTCTACCTTTACGGATCGGATGAAGCGCAAGATCGACTCAACCGTCGGCAGGGTTCTTTACGGGATGCGTCTGGCCATCAGCGAGCCGCCGTTTTCGCATATCACGTCGGCCCTCAAGCTCGACCGTTTCACATTACGTGGCAAGACAAAAGTGAATACGCAGTGGAATCTCTTCTGCATTGTGCACAATATGACAAAGATACACCGATATGGGTTAGGATATGCCTGACGGGCAACCGCCCACGGCTGAAGCCGGAGCAATCCGGGCTCATGAATGCAGTAAAAAACCGGCAAATGAAACAAAAGGCACAAATCATTTACCGAAAAAATAGACCGGGTATAAAAAATTAACGATTCGAAAAAATCCGAGCTTGTTGGAAGATTATGACGTTGCAAAACTGACTTATTCTACAGGCTCGTTAGCATATGATAGGAAGTAGCATGGCTTACTTTGGGCAAATAAATTTATACACAGATGGTGGCAGCAAAGGAAACCCTGGTCCTGGATCAATTGGGGTTGTCATTTGTGATGCAACCAATAATCTTCTTTATGAGTTTTCTGAATGCATTGGTCATTGTACAAACAACCAAGCCGAGTATAGAGCACTTATTAAAGGTCTAGATTTATGTGCACTCTATACGCGCAAACGAATTACTGCCTTTAGTGATAGCGAGCTTATGATAAAACATATGAATGGCGTATACAGACTCAAGAACAAGGAGCTTCGGGCGTTATTTCAAGAAGTCAAAGATCGGGAACGCATATTTGAAAGTCTTGTTTATCAGCATGTAAAAAGAGATGCTAATCAACGTATAAAACGTGCTGATGAACTTTTAAATCAGGCTCATGCTGGCAGACCATGCAACAAATGCATTGTAAATTATAATTAAATGCTAACAATGCAATACAGCCGATCGCTACGCNNCCGGCTGATTTTTTCGTTATACCACTAAGAGAGAGTAATGATGAGCATTCAATCAAAATGGTTACGGCTTTCTGAAGAAACTAATGCCTTTGATTATCTTGAAAGGGCCACAAATTTTATACGGGAGACAGAACAAAATAAACTAGCATGGAAATGGGTTGTTTTATCGTTGCACAGTGCGCTTTATGGTTTCGCAATTTGTGCCTGTAAAGGAACGAATTACGATAACGTTACTACAAAAACAAAAAAAGGAGATCGGCTACTTATTTCTTTCGATAAAGCCATAGAGCGATGCCAAGACCCAACTTGCATGAGTATGCTTATGCATAGCCAGCCCTTGGTGCTCTCAGAGTCTCAAAAAGATTCTATACGGTTGCTAAAAAAGGATTTGCGTAATCAAATGGAACACTACATTCCAATGGGATGGTCTATTGAAATTCATGGTATGCCAAAGATTGCTATCGATGTTCTTGACGTTATTCGTTTTCTTGCTGTGGACACGCGTACCTACATTCATCTCAAACAGGCGCAGATAAAGAAAATAAAGTCATTAGTTTTCCAAGGTAAGAAGTTCTTGAAGAATACAAAACTTTACCAAGAGGTTCTGCGTGAAGAGAAATCAGGTATAACCCGTCGCTAAAGCCGATCGCGGCCCCCTGGGCCGCTCCGGCTTAGCTTTTCGTTAAGCAAACATTTCAAACACAAATCATCATAATATTTCATTCACCATAGTTGCTCATTTGTAGATGTTATCAACAGTGGAATCTGACCATGATTTGATAAAGACCTTTAATCCAAGTACCGGCAACAGGGAACAAAACATCTCATCGGCAAGCTTTATTTTTATTTAATCTTGCCCGATGATCTGATTTTTCTAATAACCAGCCAGACTAAGAATACCAAAGCGCACAGGAGAATAAATCCGATAAACAACGCTCCATAGGTAATGGCGTTGCCGAACGTTACCACATCATAGCCCATTTTCCCCATAAGCCTGAGTTCGGATGCCTCTTGCAGTAAAGATGTGTGGAAAAGCGTGCCCATGGAAAAATCTCCGGCATCAACCACGATGATTTTATTTCTCTGTAATATCTGCTCCCCTTTAATCAGATAAGCCAGCTTGGCATAACCTCCCTGTTGCATCTGATTACCTTGCTCAGTTAAAACGCGGTGCGGCAGAAAATAAGAGTGCAGATCGTGAGTAAAAAGAATCATTAATTCCCTGTTATCGCTAACAGGGCCGGCTATACTTCCCGGAACCATGACCATTAAGGCTAAAGCACAAATAAGCAAAGCAATTTTCCTGAATTGATTCATGTCTTTTGTCCTCTCCTTTACAGACCAAATTGAACACCTGCTTCCATGATTAAAAATAACCGGCCATGACAATCCTTATTTCCGGGATGACAGCCGGTTAGAAATCAGAGATAATTGTTGTGATTATGCCAAAGTGATTTATTAAATCATGGTTTTATTTTTTACTTTGCTTGCCGGATAATTGATAATCGGTTGGACTGGTATTAAGTGTGAGTTGGAACTAATTACTGTATTGGCTGTCTTTGAACCGCCTTCCATAATGAGAGGGCTTCCGCCTGCAGGCGGAAGCCCTCTCATTCAATAAAACTTATTTTTACGTTACCTTTATTGGGCAAATGTTGCAATAGGAAAGGGGGAAGCGTTGTACGCTTCCCCCCGCTTTAATCATGATAATTAATCTACATACCGAATATGGTAAATACATATGCGGCATTGGGGTAGGCCGCTTTTGCCGCTGCAATCTCCGGAGCCAGACCAACCAGGGTTTCTTCGGTCGTATCGTAGGTCAACAAATAATTGGTGAGATTGGCGTCAAAAGTGATGGCCTTCGTCGCGCCGGCGGTGTTGCTCCACTGCGGCCAGGCAAGCAGCGTAGAACCGGCCGGGTTGGGATCCAACGTTTTTGCGAAAGATATAAGGTAGTCCATCATGGCTCCCTGAAGGGCTTCCCTGCCCGCCTTGTTTGCCGCGGTAAAAGAATAATTCCAGCCATCTTCAGTTCTTCCGTGGAAGAAGGGGATGTCCATGGCGTGGGCGGCGCCGAAAAGGGTGGCAAAGTCCGCCCGGGCGGGATCACCGCCGCCTTTCCATTTGAAGAAAAAGGCATAGACACCGTTGGCTGTATCGTTTGTTTTCAGCGCCCGGGCGATAACATCAACACCGGTCGCTTTCCACTGGCGGGACTTCAAACTTCCGATAACTTCATACAAATTCCTGTCAGTCTGAGTGGGAAGAACATCGGTCAGGGCCAGCGTGCCGCCGACACCGATGACCTTGAACAGATCCAGCCAGGAATAAGAACTGGAGGGGACTGTACCGCCTGAATAAAGCTTAACGGCGGCGCCATAAACGGGCATAAAATCCTTCCACTCATATTCAGTGCTGCCAATGACAACGGGAACCTTATTATAGGTACCGGCGGCAATGGCGCCGGTCCAGGTATTGTCGCGGATGACAACGCCGTCCCGAATCGCCGAATGTGTAGGCATGGTGCCGCTGCCGACGGCGCCCGTCCCATCCCTGCGGGATTCCATTATCTGCTCGGCGGTTTTGCTCCTCAGGAAGGTCTCGATCTGCGCATTGGTCATACCGGCGCGGTAAGTGTTAGCCGAGGCGACATCGGTGGCTAGTCCATCCCGGATCAGGAGACCGTTGATGGTAGTGTTGGTCATCGTATCCGCCGCAGTCACCGTAAAAGGATCCATGGCGGCGCTTTGTGCCATGGCCCCCCGGAAGAGACCAGCTCCCTTGGGCGATACAACCAGGTTCATGACATTGTGTGCCCCGGCGGATTGCCCTCCTATAATGACTTTGTTCGGATCACCGCCAAAAGCGGCAATGTTGTTCTTAACCCAGGTCAAGGCCTTGAGATGATCCAGTGTGCCGTAATTTCCAGATTTGTCCTCGTCTGTTCCGCTTGTCCTGAGTGAGGGGTGAGTTAAAAAGCCCAGAGCCGCCAGACGGTACTGGACGAATACGACGATCATGTTTCCCCGCTTGGCCAGTGCCGCTCCGTTATATTGCGTGGCTGAACCGAAATTATTTGATCCGCCGTGGATATAAAAATAGACGGGAAGATTCGTGGCTGTTGTGCGGGGAGCGTAGATGTCCAGATACAGGCAGTTTTCGCTTCCCGTAAAGGTGGGAGAAGAGCGCCAGTATTGATCATATATCTGCTGAGTACACGCGCTGGCTGATGTCGTGGCATCACGTACACCGGTCCAGGGAGTAGGATCCACGGGCGCCTTCCAGCGAAGCTCTGCCACAGGCGGCTTGGCATAAGGAACGCCCTTCCATACCCAAGCATCGTCAGCCGTGGTGCCACTGACGTCTCCGAAAGCAGTGCTGACCGTTTTGTTGGTAGGCAACGGATCATCTCCTCCGCCACCGCAGCCGACAATCAAGACAAGAGCCGAAAACAGAATCATCAATGATGCTGCATATCGAAACCGTTGAAATAAGACACTAAACTTTACTTGCATACTCTCTACTCCTTCCTTTTAAAGTTAATTGTTAAAATAGCTCTTTGTTCAGTGAACTGCCCGTGTATATGAACATTAATAATTATTGTGATTTAAAATATTATTTAAGAGAGTAATTTAATACAAAACGCAGGCCAGAATAATTCGAGGCATGAAGAAAATAATAAATAATAATATCAATATAATATCTAAAGAAAAAGAAAGGGGGATTGTTTAAACCGTGGCATGACACATATGTGTGGCTGCATCAATGTGTGACATGCCACGGTTTAAGTCGAGGGGAGGGTTTGTTTTTTATTGATTTTACGGTAAAGAGTACGACGGTTAATGCCCAGAAGACGAGCAGCCTTGGCCTTATTCCCATCGGTTTTGTCTAATGCCTCAAGAATCTTCTCTTCGCCGGTAAATTTTTTGGCGTATTGTTTGCCGTTGGTTTTTATTTTATCTGCCTCGATAGAGTCTCGAATTGCGGTAGGCAGATGTTCCAAGGTAATCACCTTACCCCTGCAGAGGATAAAGGCATGTTCGATGGTATGCTCCAACTCCCTGACGTTTCCCGGCCAGGAATATAACATGAATTTATTGAGCACTTCTTGTGATACTCCTTCAATATCCTTTTGAAACCTTTCATTAAATGCGTGAAGAAAATGATCAATTAAAGGCGGCAAATCCTCCATGCGCTCCCGCAGTGGCGGCAGGGCCACCTCCACAATCATAAGACGGTAATAAAGATCTTCCCGAAATTCACCCCTCCTGACCTTTTCTTTCAGATTTTTATTTGTACAGGCAATAACCCTTACGTCCACTTTCCGGGGAACAGATTCCCCTACCCGTTCAAATACTTTTTCCTGCAGCACCCTAAGCAATTTGAGCTGAATGAGAGGAGATATATCACCTATCTCGTCGAGCATAATAGTCCCGCCGTTGGCTGCTTCGAAGCGTCCCTGCTTGTCCTTTATAGCGCCCGTGAACGCTCCTCGCACATGACCGAAGAGCTCACTCTCCAGGAGGCTTTCCGCCAGAGCCGAACAGTTTACCGCTACAAAGGGGTGGAAGGATCTCTGCCCGCTGTAATGAAGCGCCTTGGCAACGAGTTCTTTACCCGTTCCGCTTTCTCCTGTAACTAATACAGTTGTTTCCAGATTGGCCAAGTCTTCTAAAAGTCTGTAAGTGTCCTGCATTTTTTTGCTTCGCCCGATGATGTTCTGAAAGCGGTGCCTCTCTCTTAGCTCTCTTTCGAGATCACGAAGCAGGGTGATATCTCTGATAACCAGAACGGCTCCCGTGAAATTACCCTGATTATCAATAAGAGGCGAACTGTTTACGCTGACCAGTTGTTGATCGCGCTTTTGGTGGCCGCATTCAATTCGATATTCCGTGATGGTTATTTTCTGCTCAAGCGTCTGTTTCAGAACATCACAGCAAGTCTTGTTGCATTGATTGAGACAATCGGAAAATATCTGACCGGTAATTTCCTTGCCAGCTATTCCACAAAGACTTTCCGTAGATTTGTTGGCTTCAATGACCTTTAACTCAGGATTTACCATAATGATGGCATCTTTGACGTTTTCAAATATAGTCTCCAGACGGCCCCTATGCTCAGCCAGCTTTTTCCCCGATTCCTCACGGTCGGTCACATCCCGTTGCACGGCACGGAATCCAATGCCGACTCCATCAGCGTTCCGAATCAAGGATACGGAATCTTCAACTATCTTGACTGTACCGTCCTTTCTGATTATTTCGTGGATGAATCTGCCGGACATCCCCGTTTTATATACCTGATTGTATGCCTTTCGTAAAAATATCGCTCCATCTTTATCTATATACGATTGATAGTTGGTGCCGATGATTTCCTCACGGACATACCCCCACATTCTGCATCCGGCGTTATTGATAAAAGTCAGGTTTCCCTTGAGATCAGTTTCGCCAACGCCATCTTCAATTTCATTGATTATGGCCTCGTAATTTTTCAGGGACTCTTTGAGTGATTTTTTATTTTCCATAAGCAGCATTCTATCTATTCTTGCCCGTCAAATAATCAATCATCGGTTGGGTTACCAGCGGCACAACATCACCGATCATGTGCGGCATCAGGTTGTCCATAACCTTAGGCATCAGCTCCGGCATCTGCTCACGCATGTAATCGGGCATGGGAATCAGGGCTGCGACTCTCTCGAGCATAACCGGCATTACCTTCGGCAGCATCATCGGCAGCAGTTTGGGGAACAAAACGGGAAACATGGGTTTCATTAAATTGAGGGCGCCGGGAATTTTACCCATTGCCCGCATCATCGGCCCCATACCGAAGGGCATGGCATCGATCAACTGCGGCCACATCGAACTCATCAGATTGGCAAAACCTTGCGGCGTCATGAGTGATATGAAGGCATCAAATACTCCCCACTGACTATGAACATCAGGATTAGGATCAGGGAAATCATACCCCAGAGCGTTACCGGCCAGATGCGCTAAATCAACAACTTCCACCGGTATATTTTTCTTTTTCGCGGCTATCCGTAATTGCACCTGACAGCAAGGACAAAGCGCCAGGACCTTCTCGGCTCCAACATCAACTGCTTCATCAAGTCTTGTTTTACCGATATCGGCAGCTATAGGCGGATCTTTAATCAAAGTCAGAACACTACCGCAACAGCGGCCTTCCGCGCGGTTATGCTCCATTTCCACAAATTCCACATTGGGAATCGCCCTGATTAAATCGCGTGGTGGCTCATAAACACCGGAAGCCCTCCCGATATGACAGGAGTCATGCCATGTTACCTTTACCGGCTGCATGTTATTGGCGGGAAATACAAATTCACCGGATTTGATTTTCTCGGCTATAATTTCAGAGTAGTGCCTGGTTTTGATATTGTAATCAATGTCTAATTTCTTGGCCCACTCCGGATAAACATTACGCCACATCATATCGCAAGCCGGACAGGAGGCAATAACTGTATCTGCCCCGGTTTGTTTTACAACTTCAATGTTTTTGCGCATAATATCCGCAAAAAGGTCCCATTTGCCTGCTACCAGCATCGGGGTTCCGCAACAATTCTCCGGTTCACCAGCATATGTAAAATCCACACCCGCCTTGTCGAGCAATCTTACAGCCGCAATGGCAATGTCATGTTCCACATAGCTTGCCGTGCATCCGGCAAAATACATTGCCGGCGCTTTGTGACCGGGACCATGTTTTTCCTTAAGGTCTTCAGGAAACCAGTCTGCCCTGTTTTTGCGGTAGCCGGCCCAAATGTTGCCTTCAGAACGAAGCGCTTCGGCCATCATTTCAAAAGGAGGAAATGTCATTCGCTTTTCCTTATTGATCAGCTTACCGCGTAGTTTCATCCAGGAAGGCTCTATGGGCAGAGCTGCCGAACAGCGCAAATTACAGAGCTCGCAGGTTGTGCAAACCAGGAAAGTATCAATCTGCGCCTGATTCCA
>PLNU01000052.1 GCA_003142835.1 Syntrophaceae bacterium | reverse complement strand
CCTCAACGTATGTACAATACGCTTTGTCGCCTCCTCCTTGCCGCCTCGGTATCATCTTTGATTTAGAAATGGTATTAGTTGAATAATGGATGGTTTGAAGGCAGATTAACTCTTCGGGCTTGATTATGTTTGAAAAATATAATAGTAGTCCGCGACAGCGATACAAAATAAATATGTCTTCCGGTAAGGGATTAACCGGTCGGATTTTATAATATTGCATTCCATTTTTTAATAATGATTGCCCTGATTTCAGTGAAGGAGGAATTTTTAAAAATGCCCAGAAAAGTCAATTCAGAATCGTTAAATATCGACAGACGAATAATTTCCCGTAAATTGTTATCCGGTGAAATTACCGAAAAGGATTTGCAGAGTTTATTCAAGAAGCTTCCTGATGTTGCTGATAATGTCGCGGAAGAGATTGAGAACCCTGACGAAAAATAGGTTCTTATGCTGATAGATTCCCATGCCCACCTGGAAATGAAAGAGTTTAATCCTGATCGTGAGGAGGTCATCGAACGTGCGCGGCAGGCGGGAGTTAGTTATATTGTTACCGTGGGAACAAATCTGGCGCAAAGCAGGAAAGCATTGTCTCTTGCCCGTCAACATGAAAATATTTATGCGACCGTTGGTGTCCATCCCCATGATGTGGCCAGGGCCGATAGTAAAACTTTTGATGACCTGTGCGAGATTGCCCGCGATCCGAAAGTTGTTGCCTATGGTGAAATTGGTCTTGATTTTTTCCGTAATATTTCGCCGCGCGAAAAACAAATCGAGATGTTTAACCTTCAGATGGAACTGGCTGTGCAGCTGAAATTACCGGTGATTATCCATGATCGTGACGCGCATGAGCAAACATTGAGAATGGTTAAGGCATCCGGTGTTCGGCGCGGCGTGTTTCATTGCTTTTCAGGTGATTATTCTATGGCCAGGCAATGTATTGACCTGGGTTTTTATATTTCCATCCCCGGTGTAGTGACTTTTGATAATGCCAAAACTATTCAGGATGTCGCACAGCGCGTCCCGCTTTCTTCACTGCTTCTGGAAACAGACGCACCTTACCTCACTCCTGCACCGCACCGCGGCAAAAGAAATGAGCCTTCTTTCATTATTAATACTGCAAAAAAAGTTGCTCAAATCAAAGGTCTGCCCTGGGAAGAAGTGGCAGATGTCACGGCTCGCAATACCATGAATCTTTTCGGCATTGAAGCTTCCAGCAATATTAAATAAAACATATCAAAAAAGAGTTGCGAGATGACGGATCGTAAAAAAAAAGCTGTTGTCCTCTTGAGTGGCGGAATCGACTCCACCACAACGTTGGCTATTGCCCAAAAGATGGGATTTACAACCTATGCGTTGAGTTTTCGTTACGGGCAGCGCCATGAGGTGGAATTAGAAGCAGCCTTGCGCATTGCCCAGCATTTTAACATAGCCGAGCATCTGATTCTCGATATTGATCTGCGTCTTATCGGCGGTTCGGCTTTAACCGGAAATATTGATGTGCCGAAAAGCCGCAGCGTTGAACAGATGGGAAAAGATATCCCGGTTACATATGTTCCGGCGCGCAATACCATCTTCCTTTCTTATGCTTTGGCCTGGGCGGAAGTAATAGGTTCCTTCGATATTTTTATCGGCGTGAATGCTCTGGACTACAGCGGGTATCCCGATTGCCGCAAGGAATATATAGCCGCTTATGAGAAAATGGCCAATCTGGCGACAAAGGCCGGTGTGGAAGGCCATCAGAAATTAACAATTCATACGCCGCTTATTGAGATGAGCAAAGCGGATATTATTCGCAAAGGGATAGAACTGGGAGTTGATTATTCTCTTACGCATAGTTGTTATGATCCATCGGCCGCAGGACTGGCCTGCGGTGAGTGCGACTCTTGTCTGTTGCGTTTGAAAGGTTTTAGAGATGCCGGTGTAAGTGATCCGGGAAGATATAAGGTGTGAAGCGTGAAACGTGAAAAGTAAAGGCTAATAGACTAATGTATCGCATCCCTCATTTGTCATTGCGAGGCATCCCTCGGATGCCGTGGCAATCTAAATATATTCTGATACTTATGAGATTGCTTCGCTCATTATATTCGCTAAAGACATTACGACACAGTCTTGAAGGTAGGAATCCGATACTGATTAGGTGTTTGCAGGTATGATAAATATTTTTGAGTTTTCAGGAGTTAAATTTGAGCTATTTAGTCAAAGAAATATTTTACTCGATACAGGGTGAGGGCTACTATGCCGGACGTCCGGCGGTATTTTGCCGGTTTGCCGGATGCAATTTATGGTCGGGGAAAGAGGAAGACCGGGAAGATGCTCTCTGCAAATATTGTGATACTGACTTTGTGGGCTTTGATGGACCGGAAGGTGGAAAGTATCAAAGTGTGCCACAACTGGCAAAAAAGATCAGACAATCATGGCCGCAAAGAGATGTAAAATCAGCAAAGCCTTTTGTAGTCTGCACCGGCGGTGAGCCGCTTTTGCAACTGGATGCTGAATTGATCAACTCATTACATGAAGAAGGATTTGAAATTGCCGTGGAAACCAACGGCACCATCATGCTGCCGCCGGGCATTGATTGGGTTTGTGTCAGTCCCAAAGGCGGAGTTGAATTGTTGCAGCTTTGCGGGCATGAGTTGAAGTTGGTTTTTCCGCAGCCGGGGGCACAGCCGGAGAAATATGCCAATCTCGATTTTAGGCACTTTTTTTTGCAACCGCTGGATGGGCCACAGCGGGATTTAAACACCAGGCTGGTGTTGGAATACTGTCTTGCCCATCCACAATGGCGGATCAGTCTCCAGTTGCATAAAATATTGGGGGTGCGATAAGGAATAAAAATGGAAATATATAAAGTGTTCAAATTTGACGCGGCACATCGCCTGCCCAATGTCCCTCACGGACATAAGTGTGCCCAGTTGCATGGGCATTCTTTCCGAGTTGAAATTCATGTGCGGGGGAAGGCCGATCCACACACCGGCTGGGTAATGGATTTTGCCGATATTGCCGTCGCCTGCCAACCCATCATAGATCAACTGGATCATAAATATTTAAACGACATCGCCGGACTTCCTAATCCAACATCGGAAAATTTAGCCAAATGGATCTGGCAACGCCTTCAGCTCACTCTTCCGCAACTAAGCAGAATAGTCGTTCAGGAAAGCCCGGAGTCGGGATGCATTTTTGAAGGGGGAAAGTAGTGTTGATCATCTCAGAAGGAATGGCAAATTGAATGATGAAGCACCGTTTGATAAGCTCACAAAAGTTTCCGAATTAGTGAGCTAGTAAAACTGTACTAGCTCACTAATTCGATAACTATTCCCATTATTATGATTAAACAGATTGCTTTTTGGGGGCTAATGTAATAAATTTTATGACAGGGGTGCCGAATAGGGCTGAGAGTATACCCTTTGAACCTGACCTGGATAATGCCGGCGTAGGGAGTGGCGACACAAAAACTATTATCAGAGCCATATCCTATGTAGGCAGAAGGGTATGGCTTTTTTATATAAAGTATTTGAAGAGTGTTGATAAATCGGTTTATTCGAACTCAGAGTTTTTTTTCGGTTATGTCAAAGAGAAGTTTGCAAGGTGGGGTGTCCGAAAAAATCCTCGATTCACTCTTAATGCCCCGATTTCTCAACAACTCAAAATATTCTAGTTGAGTAGACGATAGTTGTTGACACTAAAGATTAATACATCGATCCAAATATAAGGTTGATTTAGAGAAGTGAGTATGTCGCAAATAATAAACATAGTCAGTGGCGGGCGCTTGGGTGATCAGTCTTTTTTTCAGAAAAAAATTGCCCGGATGGAAAATTGTCTGATCATTTGCTGTGATGGCGGTGTGCGTCACCTGCAACAAACAGGGATTAAACCGGATGTGATCATCGGCGATATGGATTCCATTGATCCTGCCCAACTGGAAAGTTATTCCCGTCAGGGTATAAAGATAATAAAATATCCGGCCAATAAAGATTTTACCGATACGGAACTGGCGCTCAATTATGCCATAAACCTTAAGCCTGCGGCAATATACATCTGGGCTGCGTTGGGTGGCAGACTCGATCATACGCTGGCCAATGTGTTTTTACTTATAAAAGGCAAGGATGCATCCATTGAAACTTATCTGATTGATGAATATTGTGAGGCTTTTATTCTTAATGGAAGTAACGAGTTTAGTAGTGCTGTGGGTCAAACCGTTTCCCTGATCGCATTGAGTCCGCAAATTGAAGGTATGACTCTTCGGGGATTTCTATATCCTTCAGATGATGCAATATTAAGGATGGGCGAGTCACGGGGCATAAGCAACATTATTAATGAAGATGATGCGAAAATCAGCGTGCGGTCGGGAAATCTTCTGGTGATCCGTTATTGGCAAAAGGATATTTTCCGGGAGGCGTTATAGTTTATGAAGCCGGTTAAGGTATTATGCGTGGGTGGTTCCGATTCCAGCGGTGGCGCGGGTATTCAGGCTGATTTGAAGGCTGTAAGCGCCTGCGGCTGTTACGGGATGAGCGTGATCACCGCCCTGACTGCTCAAAACACCTGCGGGGTTCAGGATATTTTCCCTGTGCCGAAAAAATTTATTTTGGCGCAATTGGATTCGGTATTGAGCGATATAGGCGCTGATGCGGTTAAAACCGGTATGCTTCTAACCGCAGGTGCTGTCGAATCTGTTGTTAAGAAGGTTAAAGAATATAGTCTGGAGAAATTAATAGTTGATCCGGTGATGATCGCCAAGGGTGGCCGCACGATGATGCAGGAAAAGGCGCGACAGGCGCTTGTCAAAAAGTTGCTGCCGCTGACATTTGTTGTCACGCCGAATATCCTGGAAGCGGAATCTCTAACGCACATGAAAATTCGGTCGATTTCGGCGATGAAGAACGCCGCAGCCGTCATTTTGGGGCTTGGTGTAAAAAATGTTGTGATTAAAGGAGGGCATTTGCCCGGCAACCGGAAATCAGGCAGCATCGATATCCTTTATGATGGGAAACAATATTACGAGTTTTCAGCAGACTGGATCGAAACAAAAGACACGCACGGCACCGGCTGCACATACGCCTCGGTGCTTGCTGCCGGCCTTGCGCAGGGCAAAAATATTCTTCACGCCGTAGAACAAGCGAAGATAATGGTAACGCGGGCGATTGAAAATTCGCTTAGCCTGGGGAAAGGACACGGGCCGGTTCATGCGGGCATTGCGCTCTACCCACGGGGAAAAAGACACGAATGCCTGCTGGAGCTTCGAGCGGCGAGCCATCAATTGGCCGCATTCAGAAGCGGTCGGTTGATCCCGGAGGTTCAATCCAATCTGGTCTATGCGATAGCGGGCGCCGAGGATGAACGTCATGTCGCGGGATTTCCCGGAAGGATCATTTGTTTGCGCGATAAGGCGCACGCCGTGGCCGATCCGGAATTTGGCGCTTCCAGACATATTGCCAATATCGTTCTGACTGTTTTGAGGTATGACCCGTCATACCGCAGCGCGATGAATATTAAATACTCGGAACAAATTATCGAGGCCTGCAGAAGGCTCGGTTTTTCAGTGGAAAGTTTCGCTCGGGTGAATGAGCCTTCCGAAACGAAAGACACAGAAGGGGCATCCTTGGAATGGGGAGTCAATGAAGTACTGAAGCGAACCAAAACGGTTCCGGATATTATCTTTGATAAAGGGGGATGGGGCAAAGAACCGATGGTTCGCGTTTTGGGCAAAAATCCACTGGATGTGGTGAACAAGGTGCAAAGCATCTTAAGGCAAATATGAATACATTGGGAGGAGAAAGAAGCATGGCATTGGATGAAGTGGTGATTACTCGAGCAATTATGGAGAGGTTTACGCAAAAGTTTTTGGAATGTACCAGTGTGGATGTGGCCATTGTCGGCGGCGGTCCGTCGGGTTTGGTGGCCGCTTACTATCTGGCTTCTTCAGGAAGAAAAGTCGTTCTTTTTGAGCGGAAGTTGAGTCCGGGCGGCGGCATGTGGGGCGGCGGCATGATGTTCAATGAAATCGTTATTCAATCCGAAGCCAAAGAAATTCTTGATATGTTCGGCGTCCGCACCAGAGAATATCGTGAAGGTTACTATACCGCCGACGCGATTGAAGCGGTCACAACGATTTGTTCGCGATCTTTGCGTGCCGGCGCGACTATTTTCAATTGTATGAGTGTGGAAGATGTCATGATTCGTGAGGGGAGGGTCACAGGCCTGGTGATAAACTGGTCGCCAGTGGAAATGGCGGGGCTTCATGTCGATCCCATGACGATTGCGGCGCGCGATATTATCGATACAACCGGCCATGCTACTGAAGTCCTGAAAGTGATCGAGAGGAAAACTGATATGCGGCTGGCCACACCGTCGGGAAAGTTGATGGGCGAACGCTCCATGTGGGCTGAAGAAGCAGAGAGGCAGACGCTGGAAAATACCCGTCAAATCTGTCCCGGCGTATATGTGGCCGGTATGTCGGCTAACGCGGCTTTCGGCGGGCCAAGAATGGGGCCGATCTTCGGAGGCATGCTTCTGTCCGGTCGGAAGGTTGCCGAATTGATTATTGCATCATCCTGAAGACGGGAATAATGCATAAATATGTTTTGGAGGAAGAAATGACACAATTGGAAAAAGCCCGCAAAGGCATGATTACTGTAGAGATGAAAATTTGCGCTGGTGATGAAGGCGTCGAGCCTGAGTATATACGTCAGGGTGTTGCTGATGGAACCATCGTCATTGTCCGTAATGTAAATCATGCAACAATAAAGCCGCTGGCGATCGGCAGGGGCTTGCGCACTAAAGTCAACGCTAATATCGGCACGTCCAAAGACAATAATGATTTGACTCTGGAGTTGGAAAAATTAAAAATCGCCACAGCAGTGGGCGCCGACGCCGTAATGGATCTTTCCACCGGCGGCGATCTGGCGCAAATCCGCAAAGCGGTCATGAAAAAATCCACTGTGGCTATTGGGACGGTGCCGATTTATCAGGCTGCGGTAAAGATTTTGCAGGAAAAGAAAGCGATATCGGAAATGACCGCGGAAGATATGTTTGCCGTCATTGAAGAAAACGGCAGAGACGGAGTCGATTTCATTACGGTGCATTGCGGCGTCAATAAAAGAAGCGTAGCTGTGGTGGAGCAGCAGGGAAGAGTGCTGGGTATTGTAAGCCGGGGAGGTTCGATGACGGCCAATTGGATGTACTGCAATAACCGTGAAAATCCCCTTTATGAAGATTATGACCGGCTTGTGGAAATTGCGCACCGCTATGATATGGTTTTGAGCCTGGGCGACGGTCTGCGTCCCGGAGCCATCGACGATGCAACCGATCAGGGGCAACTGCAGGAACTGATCATTCTGGGCGAACTTGCTTCACGGGCGCGAGCTGCCGGAGTGCAAGTGATGATCGAAGGTCCCGGGCATGTGCCGATTACCGAAATTGAGGCCAATATCAAACTGCAAAAGAAAATCTGCCAGGGCGCTCCATTTTATGTCTTGGGACCACTGCCCACGGATATCGCGCCGGGTTACGATCATATAACCTCTGCCATTGGCGGAGCTATTGCCGGAGCAGCCGGTGCCGATTTCCTCTGCTATGTTACTCCCGCCGAACATTTACGGCTGCCGACACTCGCTGACGTCCGCGAAGGAGTCATTGCTGCACGCATTGCCGCACACATTGCCGACATTGCTAAAGGAGTGCGCGGCGCGCGGGAGCAAGACCGGAAAATGTCTCAATGCCGCAAAAAATTCGACTGGCAGGGGCAAGTGGCCTTATCGATCGACCCCGAAAAGACCAGCGCGTTTCTGGAAAAAAGTAAAAGCGCACAAGATGAAGGCTGCACAATGTGTGGCGAGTTTTGCGCAATTAGATTAGGCAAAAGATAATTAATACCACTTCGCTTTCTTCGGCTAACTTTGTTGGCAGCGTCGTCGGCTTCCTCAACGTATGTAAAATACGCCTCGTCGCCTCCTCCTTGCCGCCTCGTTATCCTTTGAAAGCGAAATGGTATTAACAAAGAGGATTTAGAATTGGAATAACACCCGTGCAATAGGAGCAGTGGTGTATAGATGGCCACGCAATAATATGTTGAGGACTAATGCTTGTTTAATAATCATGAAAAATTCGCTGATGACAAACGCAATCAGGCCGAAGAAATAGTCCTTCGGTTGAAAAAAGCGGGGTACGAAGCTTATTTCGTCGGAGGTTGCGTGCGTGATTTTGTACTGGGTGTAATTCCGGACGATTACGATATCGTAACGTCGGCACTTCCTGATCAGGTCATGGCGGTTTTTAAGCGTACTGTCGCCATAGGAGCAAAATTTGGGGTTGTTGCCGTTATTGTGGAAGGCCATCCATACGAAGTGGCAACTTTCCGCAGCGATGATGTTTACATCGACGGCAGGCGACCATCTCAAGTTCATTTCTCTTCCGTTAAAGAAGATGTCTTCCGGCGTGATTTTACCGTCAATGGTTTATTGATGGACCCGGTAACAGGGGAGATCACGGATTATGTTGACGGCCTTGCCGATATCAGGAAAAAAATAATCCGTACGATTGGTGATCCCGATCAACGCTTCAAAGAAGACCACCTGAGGATGTTGCGGGCAATTCGTTTTACCGCCAATCTGAATTTTAACCTTGATTCTTCCACGCAAGAAGCCATTGATAAAAATGTTGCTGAAATCAAAAAAATCAGCGCTGAGCGCTTGCAGGACGAGCTCAACAAGCTTCTCACCCGTGGTGGTGCCCGCCGGGGATTGGAGTTAATGGTGCAAACCGGAATGCTGCGGGAGATATTGCCGGAGGTGGATTCTATGCAAGGTGTTGAACAACCGCCTCGTTTTCATCCTGAGGGTGATGTCTGGCAGCATACTTTGACGCTGCTGGAGATATTATCTGATGAAAAAAGACCAAGGGTGAACCCAGTGCTCGTCTGGGGAGCTCTTCTGCATGATGTCGGTAAACCAGTCTCACGCAGTGAGGATGAAAACGGTGTGCATTTTTACGGCCATGTCCAGCAGGGTGAAAAAATCGCCGATGAGATAATGCAGCGCCTGAAGTTTTCACGGGTGCAAAGGGAAGCAGTGCTCAATCTCATTGGTCAGCATATGAATTTTATGAATGTTCAAAAAATGCGTCCTGCCCGGCTCAAAAGATTTTTACGTATGCCGGATTTTGATCTGCATCTGGAGTTGCATCGTCTTGATTGTCTGGCCAGTCACGGTATGCTGGATAATTATGAATTTTGCCGTAATCAACTGGAAAACTTAACTGTGGAAGAATTACATCCGCCGCGCTTGCTTAACGGTGACGATTTGATTGCCCTCGGTTTTACCCCCGGGAAAATAATCGGTGACATTTTACGCGCGCTGGAAGATGAACAGATGGAAGGCAGAATTAGTTCACGAGAGGAGGCAAAAATATTTGTTGAGAATAACCGAAAAAAATAAATTTGCACTTGTCATTTTTCCTGATAATATTATTTTGTGCTTGTAAAATATTGATAAAAGATTAAAGCGATGAATAATGTACTTCCGAAAATAATATTTCTTCTTTTTATTTCATTTCTTGTTTTATCTTGTTCCAGCCGGACGACACGCCTGGCGCCGGAATCACCGGCTCAAAAAAATAAATCATTAGAGCTCATGGGCTATACCATTCAGGCCGGTGCATTTGCCAAAGTTGAAAATGCGGTGCGTTTGATGGAAACTCTGAAAAAACGAGGATTAAGTGCCACCTATTTCAAGGCCGCTGACGGATTGTTTAAAGTTCGTTTCGGAAACTTTTCCGCAAAGGAAAATGCCCGGCAAAGAGCGCAAAGTTTAAAAGAGGCGCATATCATCGAAGAGTTCTACATTGTCAAACCGGAAGATTATACTATTGCCAGACAAAAACAATATGGCACAAGTTATTTAAGAGAGGCGCTCGTAAAAACTGCCCGTGATTTTATCGGAGTCCCGTATCTATGGGGTGGTGCTTCTTTTGAGACAGGATTTGATTGCAGCGGTTTAACCATGACAGTGTATCAGTTAAACGGTTTGAATTTACCGCGTCATTCCAAAACACAGTATGACGCCGGAAGCCCTGTAAGCATAAGTCAATTACAAAAGGGCGATTTGGTTTTCTTTGCCGTAAGCGGCAAAGGAAAAGTTTCGCATGTGGGAATTTATATCGGTGATGGAAAATTTATCCACGCTCCGTCTCATGGTAAAAAAATATGTGTTGAGTACCTTTCTGCTCCATTTTTCGCTAAAAGATTCGTCAGTGGACAAAATTATCTCTAATTAAATGTTACTAATATTTTGTGATGAATGATGAAAATGATTATCTTTCAGCGCGCGATGATCACAATAATGCGTCTGAATAATTTCATGTCATTGGCAAACCGGCGTCAGCTCTAAGTTTGGCGAGTATATGGATAAGACAGAAGTTGTTTTTTAACTTCACATTTTGATCGTTATCGATGGTTTCATCAAAAAAGAAGTGCTAATGGAGAAATAAATAAAAATAATAAATTACTATTTATTTACATTATTTGTTGACCAGAATATAAAAATGAAGTAAAATTAAATTATAAGCAAGCATTAATGGTATTAACAGAAGAATAAAATTTGATCAAAGGAGGCCACACAAGATGACAGCAACAGCTAAGAAGGTCATAAAGAAAGCAGCAGCAAAGAAACCAGCAGCTAAGAAGGTCGTGAAGAAAGCAGCAGCAAAGAAAGTTGTAAAGAAAGTCGCGGCAAAAAAACCAGCGGCAAAGAAAGTTGTAAAGAAAGCAGCAAAGAAAAAATAGAAAATAAGTATTAAGAAATAAAAATGAGCAAGCAACATCTTTACTGTTGTTTGCTCATTTGTTTGTTAGTAGCACAAAATATCACAGTCAGTCATTTCCATAAAAATTATTATTGAGGGATGAAACTGTGCAAGCATATCCATCATCAGACAATCATCAGACAATGACACATAAAGTTTAGTCCAATATTTCTGCCGAGCAGCAATCCAAATTAAAATAAAAACTTTATTTTAATAAATATCATTAAATGATATGAAAGTAAGTATCGAGAGGTGACTTATGAATAAAGATTTAATTCTCAGCATCGATAATGGAACACAATCAGTAAGGGCGTTAATATTCGATTTACGGGGTAATCTAATTTACAAGAAACGGGTGCCGCTTCAACCCTATGTATCACGCGAACCGGGCTGGGCAGAGCAGGATGCGGAATATTACTGGAAATCATTGTGTCAGGCCTGTCAAATGCTCTGGCAGGAAACACCGGTGCCTAAAGAAGCAATTGCTGGAGTTACTATTACAACTCAACGCGCCACAATGATCAATGTTGATAGAAATGGGAAGCCTTTGCGTCCGGCAATAGTCTGGCTGGATCAACGGCGCACAAGCGGATTAAAACCGGTAGGTGGTCTATGGGGTCTCGCTTTTAAAGTATCGGGCATGTCGGAAACAGTAGCTTACCTGCAGGCTGAAGCCGAGTGTAATTGGATCAGACTTCATCAACCGGAGATTTGGAGTAGAACACACAAATATCTTTTCCTCTCCGGATACCTGACTTACTGCCTGACAGGCAGGTTTGTCGATTCCGTTGGTTGTCAGGTTGGCTATGTTCCTTTTGATTATAAGAAGAAGCGGTGGGCTTCTTCCTGGAATTGGAAATGGGAAGTAACTCAGGTGGAACCGGAGATGTTACCGGAGCTTGTTGAACCTGCAGAGGTTATGGGACATATTACACGTAACGCTGCCGCTGAAACCGGCATACCGGAAGGACTACCGGTGATTGCAGCTGCCGCGGATAAGGCTTGTGAGGTGATCGGCGGAGGGTGTCTTGAGCCGCATATCGGTTGTTTGAGTTACGGAACAACGGCCACGATCAACACTACTCACTATAAGTACATCGAAGCAATTCCATTAATTCCTCCGTATCCTTCAGCTGTGCCCAATGCTTATAGTCTGGAAATCCAAATTTATCGCGGTTATTGGATGGTCAGCTGGTTTAAGGAACAATTTGCCCAGCTGGAACAACAAATAGCAGAAGCGCGTGGCGTAGAGACAGAAACAATTATTGAGGAACTGTTACACAAAGTACCGCCCGGGTCGATGGGGCTGATTCTGCAACCTTATTGGTCGCCGGGCATCAAAGAGCCGGGACCTGAAGCCAAAGGCGCGGTAATCGGCTTCGGTGATGTTCATAATCGGGCGCATCTGTACCGGGCCATTCTGGAAGGTTTGGCTTATGCATTGCGCGAAGGTAAGGAACGTGAGGAAAAACGGAGCGGGGTGGATATAACCGAATTGCGCGTATCCGGTGGTGGTTCACAAAGTAACGCGGCGATGCAGCTTACCGCGGATATTTTCGGATTGCCCACAGCCAGGCCACATATTTATGAAACATCCGGTTTGGGCGCGGCGATAGATGCGGCAGTTGGGCTAAAACTTCATCGTGATTTTAAAACCGCCGTGGAGGAAATGACACGGATCGGCCAATTATTTGAGCCAAATATGACTACACATAAGATTTACGACCAGCTTTATAAACGTGTTTACAAACAAATGTATAAAAGGCTGAAACCACTCTACGAAGAAATTCGTTCCATAACCGGATATCCCAAAAGGGCAGGGGAGATATAATTCCATTTTTAAATAAAAGATGATATCGAGGCGGCAAGGAGGAGGCGACGAGGTATATTTAAACTTACAGCAGAAATAAATTTATGACTGAAAATACTTGCAACTAAATATATAAAAGTATTAAAAGTTTACAGGTAATTAAATAACAGGGATCGGCAATGCACTATTCATTTACTAAGTCGCAAAAAAGTACCTGGCAGTCGCTATGCAGGTATCTGCGGAGTTTAGGCAACGAGACCTTTGCAAAACTGTATAAAACCAACAATTTTGTCATTCCGGCGAATACCTGCGTATAATAAAGAAAAGAGAAAGGCTCTTACCGAAATATGAAGACAAAAAGAAAAAGTGAAGTAGGATTCAGTAATCTATTGGTAACTGGAGGTTGTGGATTCATCGGCAGTAATTTTATTCGTAATTTGTTAAATGATACAACTTTTTCCGGCAGGATAATCAATTTGGACAAATTGACGTATGCGGGTAATCCGGAAAATTTGGAAGGTATTGCAGCGGACTTTGGGCCAAGATATGTTTTCCAAAAAGTCGATATTTGTGATGCCGCTAAACTGGAAAAGGTCTTTGGTGAGCATGATATTGATGCGGTTTGCCATTTTGCCGCCGAATCACATGTTGACCGTTCCATAAAAGATCCGGGGAGTTTTATCCAAACAAATATAGTTGGAACTTTTAATCTTCTGGAAATTGCAAAGGCCAGGGGAGATAAATTTAAACTATTTCATCATGTCAGCACGGACGAGGTTTACGGCAGTCTCGGCGCGGAAGGACTTTTTCGGGAAGATACGCCATATAGGCCGAACAGCCCTTATTCCGCATCAAAGGCGGCTTCCGACCATCTTGTGCGTGCGTACTATAAAACTTTTGGTCTGCCCGCTACAATATCCAACTGTTCGAACAATTATGGCCCATATCAATTTCCGGAAAAACTTATTCCACTGGTCATTCTCAATGCTCTGGAAGGAAAGCCTTTGCCTGTTTACGGCGATGGTAAAAATGTCCGTGATTGGCTCTATGTCGAAGACCATTGCGACGCCATCTGGACAATTATGACTTCCGGCGTGATCGGGGAAACATATAATGTTGGTGGCAATGCCGAAATGGAAAATATTTTAATCGTTCAGCTTATTTGTGATATTCTTGATGAGATTAAACCGGCAACTGATGGAAAGCCTCGGCGTCAGCTGATCACATTCGTTTCGGACCGTCCCGGACATGATCGCCGTTACGCGATTGATTTTACCAAACTAAAGGCAGAGCTTGGTTGGTCTCCACGGGAGTCATTTAAATCCGGTCTGCGTCAGACAGTGAGATGGTATTTAAATCAGAAGAAATGGGTGGAAAATATTAAGACCGGCGCTTACCAGAGTTGGATGAAAGAACAATACGGTTAATAGTATTGCTCAGGAGATTAAATACACAAAACATGTTATTCTGATTGATTTGCTTGAGACATCTTCAATAATTTGTTAATTAATCAAAGACAAGTGATATTATTAAAATTTATGATAAAAATAATCAAAGGAGAAAATTATGTCTAAATCCGAAGATGCTTTGAAGGAAGCTTTTGCCGGAGAATCACAGGCAAACCGTAAATATCTGGCCTTTGCTGCCAAAGCCGATCAGGAGGGATTTTCGCAGGCTGCAAGGTTGTTTAGGGCGGCTGCGGAAGCAGAAACTGTTCACGCCCACGCCCATTTGCGGGCATTAAAAGGAATTCGATCCACAAAGGAAAACTTGCAAGAAGCGATAGCCGGAGAAACTCATGAGTTCAAAAGCATGTATCCGGTAATGATTGAGACGGCTAAGGCCGAAGGAAATAAAGAGGCGGAGCGTATTTTCCATTTTGCCAACGAAGTGGAGAAAATTCATGCCCGGCTCTATCAGCAAATGTTTGATAATCTGGAAGGCGCGAAAGAATCCTATAGCTATTACGTTTGTCCGGTATGTGGCTATACTTCGGAGAAAGAGGCGCCGGAAACTTGTCCGGTATGTGGCGCCAAAGGAAAGATGTTTAAAAAAGTTGATTAATAATTTTTTTAGCTTCAAGATAATAAATCAATAAAGGAATCAATAAATACCCGCTGCTTTTACCACTAAGGAGGCAGCGGGGGTTTTAAGGCTTAGTAATGAAAGAAATTATTATCGCTATTAGCGGCATAATTTTATTTTTAATTGGCATGACCCGTCTGTCTTCTGTCGTTGGGACTTTGATTAATTCCCGAATAAAGGAATATGTTAAATATGCCGTAGACAAACCTGTTTACGGTCTTTTTACCGGTGCGATTTCGACAATTATTTTTCAGAGTTCTTCCGCTTCTACAGCACTAGCCGTAGGTATGGTTAGTGCCGGTTTGATTAGTTTTTACAGCTCACTGGCCATTATTTTGGGCGCCGATATCGGCACTACCTTGACTGTGCAATTTGTGATTTGGCGCTTTACGGAAATTTCCCCGCTATTTATTTCCATAGGCGGTATTTTGTGGTTGATCTGTCGTGATAAATGGAAACTTGCCGGCGAAATTGTTTTTTTATTCGGCTTGATTTTCTTTGGTTTAGATTTGGTGAGTCAGGCAGCGGAGCCTTTAAAGAATTCGCCAGCTTTTTTAAACTTCTTTGCCCAGACAAAGAGTCCTGCATTCGGGATTATTCTGGGAGTGATCGTAACCGGTATTGTTCACGCTTCGGCTATACCGATCAGCATTTTGGCGCTTTTAGCACAGCAGGATTTAATTTCGCTGGAAAATGCTCTACCCATAATTCTGGGAGCAAATATCGGCACAACTGTTACCGCTCTTCTGGCTGGAGCAATAGCAACAGTTAGTGGTAAAAGAACCGCTGTATCGCATCTGATTTTTAAATGTGCCGGTGTGGCGCTGTGCCTTGTCTTTATGCCTTACTATATAGCAATGTTGAAAAGCCTTTCTTTCAGCGTTGCGCAACAAATTGCCTGGGCGCATTTTTTACTTAATCTTATCATTGTAATTGCCTTTATTTTTCTTCTGCGGCCTTTCGCCCGCTTAATGAAAAAAATATTACCCGGAGAAGATGAAACTCTGCCCATATGGCCGGAATTCCTCGATCCAAAGTATCTATCCAACGTGGAAAAATCTCTGGATAATGTGCATAAGGAACTGCGAAGAGAAATCAGTCTGGTCTGTAAAATGTATTCATTAAATGTAAACATGATAACCTGTTACAAGGCTGGCAGAAAAAGAGACATTTCGTACATTGAAATGATCGTTAATAATTTGCGCAGGCAAATAACAAAGTTCTTATGGAAAATATCGGCACAGCATCTTTCAACGCGCCTTTCAAAAAAGCTTTTTTCTTTCACAGCAATTACTGCTGACATTGAAAGCATCGGTAATCATGTGGTTGCAATAACTGAACTGGCCAAGCTAAAAGAAGATAAAAAGATCAAATTTAGCGAGATAGGCGAGAAGGAATTGCAGGAAATTATTTCTTTGGTTGGAAATAATATTGATGATTCAATGTTTCTTATTGACTTATACAGCGATGAGAAAAACAGTGATATTATCCGGCGGGAAGAAGAGATCGATATTAAAGTGAAAGTAGCCAGAGATAAGCATCTCAAAAGATTTCATAACCGTTTATGCCTCGCGGAAGCCGGACCTGTTTTTTTAGAGATGCTCATTCATCTGGAACGCATTTCCGATCATTGTGTTAATATTGCCGAATATATTTCAGACATTAAGGAAAACAATCTGCAAAAAATCCAGACATGATAATTTCAGGGCTGAATTAAAAGTGACGTAAAAACGTATTGCTCTGATCATCAATATCATCTATAATGCATCATAAATCAGTTTTTTACTTGAGCGTCAACACAGGGGGTATCACGATGGATAAAAGGATGAATGCTTTAGCTTTTGCACTGGAAAATGAAGAAAAAGAGCGAGAGTTTTACCTGGCCAATGCCCGCAAGACAAAGAACATGGCCGGCAAAAATATGTTCAAGCAAATAGCCGACGAAGAAAAGGAACATTACGAAGTCCTGAAAAAATTGCATGATAAATGGGAAAAACAAAAGAAATGGCCGGCAAC
>PLNU01000148.1 GCA_003142835.1 Syntrophaceae bacterium | reverse complement strand
GCTTTGGGGTTCATACCCGTGACTAGATCACGATTCCTATGGCCGGCAGCAGCGAAGAGATGACCGCCCAGATTAAAATTACCGCCGTAAGTAAGATGCAGGCATAGGACAAAAACTTACTCCAGGCACTTTCCTGTTTATTATCGTTATAACCCATCAGAAAAGCCAGGAGTATCCCTGATAATATTCCGCCGCCGTGCGCCCAGTTATTTATACCGCCGATTATAATTCCGAAAACTACTAATCCTACAACCCAACCCATGGCCTGCTTGAATATAGCTTGTCCGTAATATCCGCTGCGGCTTTTTCCATAATATAAGATCGCGCCGATCAAGCCACAGATACTAGCGGAAGCGCCGATGGTGAAAGGAACACCAAACATTATGGAAGCGGCAAAACCGGCCACTCCGGTGATGATGTACAGATTTATGAAACGATAGAAGCCGAATTCACGCAGGATGAAAGGGCCAAGTTGATGCAGTGCCATCATGTTAAAGGCGATATGTAAAATGCCTCCGTGCAAAAATGAAGCGGAAATTAAAGTCCAGACGCGATGATATTGGATAACAGGAATGGTGCCGGTTGCGCCCAATGAAACAAGACTCTGGATTGATGGCGAAAGAAAATTAAAAATACCGCCTGGAGATAGAATTCCCTTCGGATCCAGAAGCAAGGAAAGAATATAATAGGCAATGTTAATATAGATAATGGTTCTTACCGGGTCGGAACCAAGAAAAATATTTCTGATGACACCCGCGGTATTGTGCAATCCCGGTCTTTGAATTCCGCAATAAGGGCAGGAAGGCTCATCCGAGCTGATCAGCTTGCGGCAGTTGGGGCACAATATGGATTTTCTTTCTGACGTCATTAACGATCCTTTATATCTTTATTAAAGTACCCGATTAAGTGTCATTGACTTAAGCACGACAGCTCCCCTCTTTCTCTAAAGAGGGGTTGGGAAAGATTTTACTCAATGCCATAAAAATCCCCCTGTATCCCCCTTNNAGATAAAGGGGGACTTGAAAGAGAAAAATCCTTAAGTCAATGACATTGACACCTAATTAACAACATTGGCCCAAGTTGTAAAGAAAAATACCGGGCTTGTTGACGGTGAGCCCACAAATGCTATATGGTGTTAAATCACTTTAAAAGCGGGGAGATTTGTTTTGCGGCTTAAAGATCATGTGACAATAAAAATTGAATCAATAGCTTTTGGCGGGCAAGGTGTTGGCCGTGTTAATAATTTTGTTGTTTTTATTCCTTTTGCCGCCTGTGATGATGAACTGGAAGTTGAAATCGTCGAACTAAAAAAGAAATTTGCCCGCGGTAGAATATTAAAGATATCAAAGCCATCACCTCTGCGCGATGTTCCTTTATGCAGTTATTATGAAAACTGCGGCGGTTGTTGCTACCAGCATTTGAACTATGAACATCAGTTAAAAATCAAAAAGAAGCAAGTTCAGGAAGCTTTTCAGAAAATCGGCAAGATGGCGATTCCGCCTGTCTTGGAAGTGATAGCCGCGCCCGAGGTCTATCGCTACCGCGGGAAAGCTCAGTGCCATGCCGCAAAGGCGGCCGCCGGCTGGAAACTGGGTTTTCTCGATATGTCCGGCGGTAAAATTGTGGATATCGAACGATGTGAAATTATGGAAGAAACAATAAACGATAAAATTAGAGAGTTGCGGAAAAATCCAAAACTACTAAGTTTGGAAAGCAATTTAACAATCTGGTCGGAATCGCAAGGTTGCGGGCCGCAGAATAGGGATTTAATTAAACGTACGGTAAAAGGGAAGGAATTTTTAGTGCCCCATGGCGGATTTTTTCAGGCCAACTTGTATTTGACGGATCGATTGGTAGATGAGGTTTGCCGTCTGGTAATGTCCGGGAAAATAAATACCATAGTTGATGCCTATTGCGGCAGTGGCCTGTTTTCTATTTTTCTTTCACCGTATGCCAAAAATGTTGTCGGCATTGAGACGGGTGAGCAGGCGGTACAGTTCGCGCAGATGAATGCCGAAAGACAGGGCGTACGGAACACAAAATTTATTTGCGGCGAAGTTGAAAGTGTATTGCCGCAAGAATTTGCATCCGGGGCGGATAAAATTGATTTGTTGGTGCTGGATCCTCCCCGCAGCGGTTGCAACGGCGCGGTTTTGAAGGCAATTACGACCTTACGGCCACAAAAAGTTATTTATATTTCCTGCAATCCGGCAACACAGGCGCGGGATATTAAGTATTTGCGGGAATGCGGTTATGATCTTCTGAGTTTGTTGCCGCTGGATATGTTTCCCCAAACTGAGCATATTGAAGTTATTGGTCACCTGTCGCTCAGATAAAAAACCTCTGGCCGCAACGCGCATAAAAAAATAATTTTAACTGCCGGGAGTAATAAAATATTTTTATAGCTTTCGGGGAAAAATGTTGGTATTTTGTTTTTTATGGGTAAACTATTTTCAAAATACGAGGGGAGATAAAAATGGCATCAAAAAGTAAGGGAGTCAGAATTGAACAGCGCCGGATTTCAGAGGCTAAGCTGGCATTGCGATTGAAACAATTGGCTGAAAAGGGAATTAGCAAAGAAGACGCCCAACGCGACACTCTTGTTAAAAGTTTAAAGTCCAAAATCAGAGAAACTAATGTCCGCATAGCTGCTTTTGAGAAGAATATGAAGCTTGTCCAGACATTGGCGCAGGCTAAAGCGGAGAAATTAGCCGCACCGCCAAAGAAAAAGGAAAAACCCAAGGCGAAACCGGCAAAGGAAACGGGAAAGGGACCTGTAGAGACCAAGCCTAAGCCGCAGCCTGCAGCTCCGGCCCAGGCAGAACACAAGCCGCAACCGGCGCCTCCGGCTGAAGCAGAGACTGAGAAACAACCGACAGCACCCATTGAAGCGGAACAAATACAAAAAGTGGTAAAGAAACCGGCTGCTGCCGAAGAGGAATCAAAAGAAAAACCCAAGGCGAAACCGGCAAAGAAGCCGGCCGCCGCGGAAAAGAAACCGCCAAAACCGAAAGCGGCAAAGGCACCGCCTGCCGAGGCTGGAGCGGCAGTGCCCAAAAAGACGCGAGCAAAAAAAGCAGAACCGAAATCAAAGTAGGATTCAGAAAAGGAAAAAAGGGCAAACCCAAAACAGTTTGCCCTTTTTTTGATCATTTGGTGTCCCCACGGGGAGTCGAACCCCGGTTACAGGCGTGAAAGGCCCGTGTCCTAGGCCACTAGACGATGGGGACGTTGTTGGCCTGTTATTTATGCAAGTTGCGCCTTATATATTGTTAAAAGTAGAATGTCAAGTATCGGCTCAATAAAAAAGTTAAAACAATTTAATCTTTATGCGGTATGCGCTTGAGTTGTCTGTAATTAATCACCAGCAGCTGATTATTTGTGAGAAAATGGTAACCAAAGAAGCAGTTATCAAAATTCTGGAAGAAATAGCGATTCTTTTGGAATTAACCGGTGAAAACCCATTTAAATCTCGTGCCTATCAGAATGCCGCCCGCAATCTGGAGAAACTCGATACCGATTTTAACGAGTTAGTGCAGCGAGATAAACTCTCTGAGATTGAAGGCATTGGCGAAGCCATAAATAAAAAAATTAAAGAGCTGGTAGAGACCGGAGGGCTAAATTATTATGAAACCCTTAAGGCATCAATTCCTCCCGGTCATCTGGATATGCTCAAAATCAGCGGGTTGGGTCCTAAAAAAATTCATGCCCTCTATGAACAGTTGGGAATAAAAACTATAGGCGAACTCGAATATGCCTGCCATGAGAACCGCCTTGTTGACCTCAAAGGCTTTGGGAAAAAAACGCAGGAAAATATCCTGGCCGGAATTGAAAGGCTGAAGCTTTATCAAGAAAGAAGGCTCTATGCCGAGGTAGCCGATAAGGCGCAAGAATTGCTTGATTCTCTAAAGGGGCACAAAGATATTTTGGCGATAAGCATTGCCGGTTCACTGCGCCGCGGCAATGAAACGGTTAAGGATATTGATATTCTGGCAAGTTCTTCGAATCCCGGGAAATTGGCGCTGGCTTTTGCCGAGCTGGATCAGGTTGCCTCAGTTATTGCCCATGGTGATACAAAAGTCAGTGTCACGTTAAAATCGGGCATCAATGCCGATTTGCGCATTGTTGACGAAAATGAATTTCCCTACGCGCTCCATCATTTCACCGGCAGCAAGGAGCATAACACGGCAATGCGTGGCAGAGCCAAGGACATGGGACTCAAAATGAATGAATATGGGCTTTTTCAGGGAGAAAAAAACATTGTCTGCCGCAGTGAAGAAGAAATATTTGCCGCTCTGGGGTTGAGCTTTATTCCGCCGGAATTGAGGGAGAACATGGGTGAGATTGAAGCTGCCGCAGCACGAACATTGCCCGATCTGATTACAGAAGAAGATATTCAGGGCCTTTTTCATATCCATACCAACTTCAGTGACGGAACGGATACTCTGGAGGGCATAGTTCAGACGGCAAAGGATTTGGGGTTTAAATATATCGGCATCAGCGATCACAGCCGGCAGGCTTTTTATGCCGGAGGCTTGAAAGTGGAGGATATTCAAAGGCAGCACGAGCTTATTGATAATCTCAACAACAAGCACGCGCCTTTTTATATATTTAAAGGAATTGAATCGGATATTCTGCCGGATGGCGCTCTGGATTATGATGAAGAAGTGCTGGCAAAATTCGATTTTGTGATTGCCGCGGTCCATTCCAATTTTAACATGTCCGCCGAAGAAATGACCGGCCGCATTGAAAAAGCCCTTAAGAACCCTTTTACCACGATGCTGGCGCATCCGACCGGCAGGTTACTTTTGTCCCGGGAGCCTTACTCGGTCAACATTATGGAAATTATTGATACGGCGGCGCAATTTGGTAAAATACTGGAACTCAATGCCAACCCGCACAGGCTGGATCTGGATTGGCGCAATTGTATTCATGCCAAAAAGAAAGGCGTGAAAATCGCGATTAATCCCGATGCCCACCATATAGAAGGATTGCGCCACACAAGCTTTGGAATCAAGATCGCCCGGAAAGGATGGCTGGAAAAGGGCGATTGCCTTAACTGTCTGAATCTGGAAGATGTGAAAACTTATTTGCGTGACAATTAATTGTAGGATGATACCGTCAAAAGAAAGAAATCACAGAGTTGTCATTCTGGCCGGAATCCAGGAAGTGCTTTTGACTAATCCGGATGAAATGTGGTAGGTTAATTTCAATTAGTTATGCGTATCCTGCGCCGGCGCGAAGTCGGGAGAATTTCCGAGAGGTGTCACGCAGTGATGGAGGTGGATAAAGAACTTCCGGCCTGTGACTTCGATGAACATTATGGCTACATTAACACGTCCACCCCTTACCCCCGCCAGCGGGGGACACGCAAAGGCCAGAATGACGGGATTTGTGGCTGTTACAACACCATCTTATTTGGTAAAGGAGAATTTATTATGAACATTCGTGATTTTAGAAAACCCGAACAGAATATTAATGAAATTTTTACCAATCGCTGGTCGCCCCGGGCGATGTCCGGTCAGGAGATTGACGAGAAAACGTTGCTTACTCTTTTTGAAGCGGCACGCTGGGCGCCTTCATCCAATAATAATCAACCCTGGCGCTTTATTTACGCCCGCAGAAACACAAAGCACTGGAATACGTTCTTCAATCTGCTGGCAGAAGGCAATCAGGTGTGGGCAAAAAACGCGGCTGTGCTGATCGTTGTTATTTCCAAAAATACTTTTGATTCCGGAAAACCCGCGCGGACTCACTCTTATGACACAGGCGCCGCCTGGGTCAACTTTGCACTGCAGGGATCGCTTGACGGTCTTGTTGTTCATGGCATGCAGGGGTTTGATTACGATAAGGCAAAAGAGGTTCTGCGTATTCCCGATGGGTATCAGGTGGAGGCAATGATTGCCGTGGGTAAGAAAGGCAAGAAAGAAGATTTGCCTGATTTTCTGCAGGAACAGGAATTTCCTTCATCGAGAAAGATCATTGCTGAATTTGCCATGGAAGGTTCTTTCCAAAAGTAAGTGAAAAAAGTATTTTACTGATTCGATCTTGCAAATTGAACCGGCAGACTATTTATGATATGAAAAATTTAACTATTTTAAGGCATAATGATAAGGGGTAATAGTATGCGTGTAAACAATATTGATCTTCCCCCAGTAAAACGGACAGCTGCCCTGCCAGTGAGACTGGGGGCACCTGTTAATGGCGTGGACATGATCAGGTTGGGGCGCGGATGGCAGGATTACCGACTTTAAGGTCATGATTCGCCCGTTAAAAGCCATCAACTTAGTCCATCGAATGATGGGCGATATGCTGCAAAGCATTAAATGAATATTGCGAACGCTTCTAATAAATGCAGATAGAAAATAGAAACGTCACAATAAATCTCATATCAAATGTATTAAGAATGAAGAGAGTCAATGCCGTCAAGACATGACCACAAGTTTCCCCAAGCCTCCTCCTCCGCCTTTCTATGCGCCCAGTATTTTATCCGCCGCTTTCATGGCTGAGGAAAAGCTGATGTCGCCGGAGCAGCCGTCGCCCTTGACTGTGTCGCCAATAAAATAAAGTCCTTTAATTGTAGTGCATTCGACGTCCGGTCTGTGCGGCTTGGATTGAGCTGGCGTAAGGACATTGCCATTCATTACCGGCACAACGATCTTTCTTTCTTCGATTACCATAGGCATAAAATCCGGGAAGATGGCGGATATGGTGTCTTTGAGTCTTTTTTCTGTCTGCTCGACTATTTTCTTATTGCCGTCAAATTAGCATCTTTGGCTTCGGGCAGGGAATCGATTTCTTCGCCGATCCTTTTGAACACTTCGTTGGCGATGCCCTTGTGCGCAAGCCTGTGCGAATGCGCGCCGTACTCCCAGACATAGCCTTTCTCGTTTCTGTAGGAGAGCGCCCTGCCGCCGATCATGCCGGATGCTTCCAGGACGATAACTTTCCTGCCAGAGTGGGCCAGCAGCGCCGCTACGCTCATTCCGGCGTAACCGGCTCCGATTATGATTGTATCCGCCATAAAAACCTCCAATTAATAGATTAATAAATATTGGATGTCAAAATTTTAGCATTTTTTAAAAGCAGAAGACAACTTTATTTGCCTGAATAACTAATTTGGTATTTACTCAATAAGTATGATATGAAAAACTTAAATGAAAAAAACAACAACAAACCAATTCTCTGGCCTCCGATGGCCATTGATAGCATTGATGATTTCATTACTGACAATATTTCAGTATCAACCGGCACTGGCCCTTCCTCTTTCGGATAGTTCCAGCCCTATCCCCGCCGCGGCAATGAAACTAGTTCAGTTCTGCGCTGATCCCAAAACCGGGCTCGATGCTCAGGCCGTCGCTACCCTCGTGGATTATGTTCTCGGGCCTAAATCAAATAAGGAAGCCGATCTCCCAAAACTCAAGGGAACTCCTGGAGCCTATTATGAATTCGATACTCGAATCAACTTCTCCAGTTTCTTGCAATACTCCTATAGTAACCAAATTCCGCCTGTTCTCACTAGCCCGGCTTCTCTGCGGTATTCTGTATGGACAGGCATCCAAGGGGAATCACAAAAAATGCCCGGTAGCTGGAAATTGGTCCCGCCAGCAGGTAAACCTGTAATCATTCATGGAGTACAACGCGACGGTATCACTCCTGACCAGACCACCGGTGTTTACTATGAATACGATTTAAAAAGAACTTTCATCCTTCTCAATCACAAGGGAAGGCAGGTGTTTATTTCCATTTCCAAGCAGATCGATATTTCCGACATCGGTAAAAAAGGTGTCATCTTGGGGAATGATGACGATTGGAATTACTATTATTCGGGCATACCCGGTTCGACCAAAGCAGGCCTGGGCTGGGTTAAATCTTACATCTATGACTTTTTTGCGGTGGGAGTCTATGTCGAATCAGGATCTTCTCCATCCACAGTCAGATCCGGTATTTTTCAATGGATTCGGGCTGGCTGGTCCGGGGTCAATTTTGTTCAAACAAGCCATATCATTAAGGGAATGAAACGAAATGCCAAAAATTCAAAAACAATCCTGGAATCACCAAAATTGCCCGCCCCAAAACAGATAGTCTCGACTTATCAACGGCTTTCAGCCTTGCCCAAAAATGATTTAGTAGAAAGATATACCGCCTTGCAGCAGGCTCGAAAGTCTTTGGCCGTTCTGAGCGGTAAAATCGAAACAAATGAAATAAAAAAACAAGATTCCTATGCCAACACTCCTAAAGAACAAATCATTGAAGAATTGATGCTGGAGTATTTCAAGATTACCCTGGGCAAGTCATCCTTGTTAGGGGAAAAAGTCGTTTAAGGCATTAATTAATCAGCCATTCCTTAATAAGTGAATAGACCATGATATAATCTTTACGAATATGTTGACAGACAACCAAATTTACAGGCAACTCCAGATTCAATTAGACAAGTATCCTATTGGATATCCCGCTACACAAAGCGGTGTTGAAATTGATATCCTGAAGTATTTTTTTACCCCGCTTCAGGCAAAGATAGCGCTCTGCCTTACGCTTAGGTCCATACCCGTTGCTAAAATCCGCAAAAGGCTCAAAGAAAAATTCAATATAGAATTATCCCATGATGATTTGTCGGCGATGCTTGATGAAATGTTTATGAAAGGTGTTATCAGCCGATCGGGGAGCGCCGGTCCACCACGCTACAGCGTTGCCATGCTGGCGATTGGCATGTTTGAGTATCATGTGGATGATCTCACCAAAGAACTAGTGGAAATGATCCATAAATATTTTGATGAAGCCTTCGGCGCGGAATTTTTCCGGTCATCTCTACCCCAACTGCGGACAAGCCCCCACATGAAGGCGATTGTCCCGGAATATATTGTTGATACGTATGACAATATGAGGCACTTCATCACCAACACCAAAGAAACCATCCATGTGGCCAACTGCGTTTGCAAGCAGGGTGAAGCCATTATGGGGAAACCTTGCCGGCAAACGGATAATATTGAAGTCTGTCTGCTGATCGGATCAACCAGTTATGCGGCGCGCAACAGAGCCAGGCAAATATCCAAAGAGGAATGCCTGAGGATATTAGATATGGCTGAAGAAAAAGGGATGGTTCTTCAACCGGGAAATTCGCGAAAACCTAACTGCATCTGTATCTGCTGCGGTTGCTGCTGCGGGGTTTTAACGACCGCCAAAAAACAATCCCAGCCTGCCCGATTTTTTGTTTCCAATTATTATGCCCGTATCGATTCAGATTTATGCAAAGGATGCGGGATCTGTGTGCAACGCTGTCAGATGGATGCGATTATTGAGGAGGGTAAAAACTTCCGGGTGGATCTGGACCGGTGCATCGGGTGCGGCCTTTGCGTGACCAAGTGTAAACTGGAAGCCGTGAAGTTGATCAAAAAAGCAAAGGTTACCGTGCCGCCGATGAACACGGAGATTTTATATTTAAGCATCCTGATGGAAAGAGCCGGCAGGAAAAAAATGATTGTCAATATGCTCCGGCTGCTTTTGGGGAAGCCTTTATAATGACTTTTGCCTCATAGGTATTGACATTTGCCTTCTTAATCTTTAGATTGAAAGAAAAACATGAGGGAAATGAAGTTATGCCGATATATGAATATAAATGCGATAAGTGTGGAAAACAATTTGAAGTTGTCACCATAAGCATGAATGAAAAAGCAAATGCGGTATGTCCGAAATGTAAATCCAAAAAAACCAGCAAAATGATGTCCAACTTTGGGCGCGGGAAATATGCCTCGCTTAGTTCGGGTAGCTCCAGCGGCGCCAGTGCCTCCAGTAGTTCCAGTTGCTCATCGTGCTCATCATCGAATTGCTCGTCCTGCGGGCACTGATACCAATTCGCTTTTTTTGGCTATCTTTGTTAGCAGCGTCGTCAGTTTCCTCAACGTATTAGTAATACGTCTGCGGAGCATCCTCCTTGCCGCCTCGATATCATCTTTGATTTAGAAATGGTATTACTCAATGTCATTGACTTAAGCACGACAGCTCCCCTCTTTTCTAAAAGAGGGGTTGGGGGAGATTTTACGGAATGCCATAAAAATCCCCCTTTATAAACGGGGGCTTGAAAAGTAAAAAGCCTTAAGTCAATGACATTGTGGTATTACTAATAAATCTCCGTTAGCAGTTCCAGGATTTTCTGCTGGCTTGGAGATGTGGGATCGGTGGCCATATTAACCGCATCCCGGGAAGTATAAAAGGCAATTTCCTTCAATGCTTCTTTGGCAATGCCGTGCGCCTTCAGGCTGATGGAAATATCAAGCTCTTTGTAAAGATGGAGCAGGCTCTCTTCGAGATCATTGGAGCGATTCATGAGCTGGGCCATATCTATGAACTTCTCCTTACAGGTAGCCTTATTAGCTTTTACAAAGCATAAAAGTCCGAATATGGCTGCCCGGCCGTGGGGCATATGGAAGTGGGCGCCCAGAGTATGGGTAAGGGCATGTCCTATGCCCAGTCCTTTCAGAAACGCAAGGCCGCCGCAGATGGCCGCCATACACATATCGGTGCGGGCGGGTATATTATTCCCGTCCCTGTAGGCTGGAATGAGACTTCTTCCGATCAACTTCACGCCGTAGAGCGCCATGGATTCAAAATAAGGATGGTAGGGTGTCCCTAAGGAAACATATCCCTCAATGCAATGAGCCAAAGCATCAACTCCTGATTCGATGGTGAGGCCGGGCGGCATTGTTTTGCAGAACAGGGGATCAATGACAGCAAGTTTGGGAATAAAATTATTGCTCATGAGAATAAATTTCAGGTCCCGCTCTTTATCGGTGAGAACCGCGCAGGGATTGACCTCGCTTCCTGTTCCCGACGTTGTCGGCACGCAGATTACTGGCGGGAAAATCGGTTTAATCTTGGCGCCTCCGCCGACAACCCCTTCATACTCTCTCATATCGCCGCTGTGGGTTACCCGCAGCCCGAGAGTTTTTGCCGTATCCAGCGAGCTTCCGCCGCCAAGACCAAGAATGCCATCGCAGCCGTTTTCTTTGTAGAGCTTGCCTGCCCGCTCAATCAGTTCAATGGGCGGATCAGGCTCAACCTCAGGGAACATGACCGAGGCTATGCCGCTTGCTTCCAGAATCTTGCGCACCTCTTCCGCCCGGCCGCTTTTGAACATAAATGGATCGGTGACCAGAAATATCTTCGTTACTTTGAGCTGCCGTATCCGCTGCCCCATATTACGGGCCACTCCGGCGCCCAGCATCACATCCGGCATCGGCGGAATACGCACCTCCCAGGCCTTTTCCTTTTCTTTAAATGAATCCAACCCTTTCCACAGATTTTTTACTTCCGCCTCATCAACATCAAAAACGGCGTCTGTTGGCTTGATTGTTTCCTCCCGGATAAAGGCAGGTATATTGGCGTCCATTTTACTGAACTCGGCCTTTTCATTGAAAGCGAGCTGGTCCCGAAGGGTCTGCTTGCCGGTTTCCATGATATCTTCCGGCGTCAACCTCAGGCCGTATCGGGCATTCATCAGATCGGCAAAAAACGGATAAACGGAGCGACTGCCGGGAACGGAATTCAGGCAGTAGCCCATGGCATCGCAGGTGGCGGCCTGAATCTGGGATTTAAGGGAATTCTCCGTTTGTTTATTCTTGTCTTTGGGCAGGCGGTAGGTGAGCCCCGCTGTGTGATCCGCTCCCATAGGGCTTGTGAAATAGGTCATGCCGGTTCCTTTGACGGACCTTGGATCATGCGCCGGTATGGCCTGCCCTTTAAAAGCCGGTACGCGGCTGATGTTGAGATATTTAGCAGTGGCGACCACGCCGTTTCCCAGGGCAACACCCAGGGGCGTTTCTCTTTCAATTTCTTCCAGAAGCCGCTGTGCCGATTCCCAATTTCCCCAGGACATTTTTCCCGCTTCCGCCGCAAGACCCAAGCTGCTTCCCGCTTCGACCCCATCGATACCGAGATCGTCGCACATGAATTTGAGTCTGGCGATGGCATCATTATCCGTAATGCCCAGATTGGTGCCGAGTAAGGCGACCATTTCATATTCATAAGCGCCGCAAAGGCGTTTTCCATCTTTACNNCGACCGGGATAAATAATGGAACACTGAACAACGCATCCGGGCATACAACCGTGCATCTTGCCGCCGCGTTCAAAGAGAATTTTCTGGATCGCATTACCACTGACGGCGATGAAGTTCTCCGGCCGGCCGGAATGGTAATTATTCGCGGGCAGGCTGCCGTGACTGGCGGAGTTGTTAATCGCAAAGGGCGTACCGAACCGCGAAAATAAACTGCAACTGACATCATGCCTGAGAGTGTCCGTCCATGATCTGACAACTTTTCGAAATTCATCGGGATTGGCAATATCAACCTGATCCGTGTTTGCGGGATCGATGATGATCGCTTTCAGCCCCTTCGATCCCATGACAGCGCCGAGACCGCCGCGGGCGGCGTTTCTCGATGGATCGCCGAATATGTCTGTCAGGGAGACCGAAGCTGCTTTGTATTTGCGCTCTCCGGCAATTCCTGTTGAGATAACGGCTATTTTTTCTCCGTGCTTTTTTTGTAAAGCGGCAGCCAGTTCATAATTCTTCATGCCGCGGTATTCATCGGCCGGAATCAGTTGGGCCTTACCCTTGGAGATAAGTAAACAATATAATCGATGATTTTCAGGTATGCCCTGAACAATAATGGCGCGAATTCCCAGCCGGTCGAGGAATTGTCCCGCGGGGCCTCCCGAGTTGGCTTCTTTTATTCCCATGGTTAGAGGGCTTTTGGCACCCACAGATATCCGCCCGAGTTGCGGAGCTCGTGTGCCGGCAAGAGGACCGGCAGCTACAATAAAGTGATTATCCGGGCCTAATGGATCAGCGGCAGGCGGTACCTCTTTGCTCATGATCTTCGCGATTAATGCGCTGCCGCCAAGGTACTTCCACTCCTGGGGCAGGTCTTCCAGAATAATCTTTTCATTGCCCATTTTCACCCGTAAAATCTTCATGTAGATATATCTCCTGTCTGGCTCGGTGTTTATTTCCCTGGACTTCGGATAAAAAAATTGTTTTGGGATGAATTGAGTATATGGAGATCAAGTATTTGCGTCAAGCTGTTTTTAGGAGAGTAACTACTTCTGCAGGGAACGGTCGCGACCGTTCCCTACCTCTAATAGATTTCATAAAGATTGCTGCGGCCATAGTAGATCGTAATGGACGCTGCGGCCTTTGCCGGGCATCTGGCGCAGAATTTTCTTGCCCAGCAGATCGGCGATTTCGCGGAATGCTGTTGCCCGGCTCACGCCAGCGATGCTTACGTATTTGCGCGTTGTCAAACCACCGGTAAAATTCCCCTCTCCGGCTTCTAAAATACGGCTGATAACTTTTTTCTGGCGGTCATTGATCAATGTCTGGGCATGTTTGTTCCAGAAGTCAAGCCGCATAAGCACATCGGCAATGATAGTCTGAGAATTTTCAATTGACGCGCTCACACATTGAATAAACCACAAATACCACTGTGTCGCGTCAACCCTGCATCGCTGCACGTCTTCGAGAATCTTATAATATTCATTTCTACCGCGTATGATCTCGTAAGAGACGCTATAAAACCGGACTTTCATTTTTTCGTCCTGTGCCAGAGCCATATCGGTCAGCGCTCGCGCCAATCGTCCATTGCCATCCTCATAAGGATGGATTGTCAGAAAACGCAAATGAGCCTCTGCCGCGCGCAATATGCCATCCATCCGGTCTTCCGAAGATGGCCACCATTTCAAAAAAAGCCGCAACTCCTCATGAAGACGATCCTTCGGCAAAGCTTCAAAATGCACTTTTTCCTTGCCTTCAGGACCGGATACTATCTGCATTGGTTCATCGCCGCGCAGTTTTCCAACCCGAATCTTTCTTAAGTCTGAATAGCCGGAAGGAAAGAGCGCAGCCTGCCAGCCGTTGAGCCTTTCCAGCGTCAGGGGCTTGTTATAAAAACGCACAGCGTCCAGTAAAACATCGACAAGGCCGTCAACATGCCTGTCATACGCGCCGACACCTCTGGGCAAACCAAGTTTCACCGCCACGGAAGAACGAACTGATTCCCGATTAAGTTGTTGCCCTTCAATTTCCGCTGTGCGAAGGGTTTCTTCAACCAGAACGGCAGCCTGCGCCTGTGTTTCCATTTTAATATCCAGAGCTGCCACGCGGCCTAATAACTTACCTTGCAAGACCCTCAGCCGGCTTAAAGGTTTAAGCAGGGCAGACTCATCATATTGAAAATCGAACCAGTTTTTTCTCTCCCAGATGTATTTCATCTATTTGGCTTTCCTGAAGCGATTATAGTCATTAATCGCTTCATTTTGTGAAGCAATTATAACGGACAACTGTTTCATATGCAAGATATATCATGATATTTTTCTCATTTTTTTGGGGAAAGGCATGGGGTAAATTTTTATATTGAACATCAGTTTCAAGGGCGTAAATAGTGACGAGTGGTAGGTCTAATAATTAGTTATTCCATTTCCAATTCAATAGTGATATAATAGTCGTAAATCCAAGAAGGAGGTACGACAATGGGTCGGAGGTCAGGCGGACGCGAGTTATTGGTAATGGCAAAGGCATCATTGCCTAAAGCGAAAACGATAGAAGGTTTAAGGAAATTGCAGGCAGTGGTATTGCCCTTGGAGTTCGGTTTAACTTTAGAGCAGACGGCCCAAGCGACAGGTGTGTCTGTTGGATGGGTAAGCCAGTTGCGGAATCGTTTTATACGAGAGGACGGGAATTTTGATGATGAGATACCGAAAAGGGGCGGAAGGTATCGTCAAAACATGAATAGAGAGGAAGAGGAGAGATTTCTTGCGCCATTTTTAGAAAAGGCAAGCAGTGGGGGCATTTTGGTTGTGAGCGAGATTAAAGAGGCACTGGATAGGCGATTGGGACGGGAAGTGGCATTGTCATCGACCTATAATCTTCTGCATCGGCATAATTGGCGGAAATTGGCGCCGGATAAGCGACATCCTCAATCTGACATTCAAGTTCAGGACGACTGGAAAAAAAATTCGCGGACACACTTGCCGAAGTCAGCAAAGATTGGCCGGAAAAAGGCCCCATCCGCCTGATGTTTATGGATGAAGCTCGTTTTGGGCGCATTTCCGCCACAAGATATTGTTGGTGTCCGAAGCCAATCCGTCCGGTTTGCCAGGCGATGGTTAGTCAGGAATATACGTATGCTTACGCAGCTGTTTCTATCAGTGACGGCAAAATGGATTCTCTGATCCTGCCATATGTCAATGGAGATTGTATGCAGATATTTCTGGATGAGGTTGCTGCAAGGCATCCCGGCAACCGAGTGATCATGATTCTCGACGGAGCCGGTTGGCATAGAAGCGCTGAACTTAAAATCCCCGACAATATTCGTCTCATTAATCTACCGCCATATTCTCCAGAACTTAATCCGGTGGAGCATATATGGGATGAATTAAGAGAAAAAAATTTTCATAATCGCGTATTTGACAGCATTGATGCACTTGAAAATCATTTGGAGGCAGCATTACGCAATATGGAAAATAATCCAGATCTCATTCATTCTATCGTTGCTTGGCCCTGGATTATTAATGCACTGTAGATTTAGAAATGGAATTACTCACCTTCTGCCAGTTGTTCTAGTGCTTTGTGATCCAGAATGGTGATCACTCGGCCTGCTGTTGCGAGGATACCGTCATTGGCCATTTTTCTTAAGGCACGGGAAAGGGCTTCCGGTGTGGCACCCAGAATCTTGGCCAGTTCCCGTTGTGAAATCGTCAGTTCCACAGAGGTTTTTTTATCCGTGGCATCACGGGGTAATGAATGGCGCAGGAAAGATGCCAGCCGCCCGGGAATTTCTTTTAAGGCGAGTGATTCGATAAGTGTCATGGAATCCTTGAGGCGTTGGGATAGTATCTGAATGATGTTGAACAAGAGCGCTGGTTCCTGTCTTGCTGTTGCCTCCATGACCGTGCCGGGTATTAGAAGGACGGAGCTTTCTTCAATGGCCATAGCGCTTGCGGGAAAGGAATCAGTTACAAATGCCGTGCACAGGCCAAAAGGGTCTCCCGGACCGAGCAGTTGCAGTGTCTGTTCTTTGCCTTCCGGTGAACTCCTATAGAGCTTTAGCTGTCCGGAGATGACCACATAAAATGACCGGATCGAATCTGCCTCGCCGATGACCATCTCACCAGGTTTAAATTTTCTGTATGTTGCCTGTGTTGCCAGCAAGCGTAATTTTTCTGAAGAAACTCCCTGGAACAGGTCAATATCCTTTATCTGCTTAGTGATATCCATGTGCAAAAAATATTCTCCCACGTTGATTTAAATCAATGAAATATTAAATATCAGGGTGTATTCATGAAGCAAGAAGCAGGTAGCTTTTACCACAGACGGAAAAGAGAAACAAAATAAATTATCGATAAGGAGAAACAAAAATGAGTAATGCGGAATTTGTGAAACACGCGGATGATAGTAATTTCGGTACAGTAGTTTTAAAAGAAGAAAAGCCGACTCTGGTGGATTTCTGGGCGCCCTGGTGCGGACCCTGTAGGTCTATTGGCCCGATTCTGGAAGAACTCGCGGCCCAATACAATGATCGGGTCAACGTGGTCAAAGTGAATGTCGATGATAACCCGGCAACGGCCTCCCAATATGGTGTAAGGAGCATACCGACATTGCTTATTGTTAAAAACGGCAAAGTGCAGGATACTCAGGTCGGATTGTTATCAAAAAAACAGCTTGTGGCGTTACTTGATAGGTACTTGAACTAATCGGTAAAAGGGGAGGCGGGTTAGCCGCCTTTCCGCATCAGAAAAAGGGAGAAAAAAATGAACGATTTGTTGATTTTACTTTTGATCCTGGCCGGGTGGGTTTTTGTGCAGGTTTGGCTATTGCCGCGCATGGGCGTCTCTACATGAGTGAGGCCAGCTTGTCCGGTCGAGGACAAGAAGAAAAAACCCGAGGTGGAAGGCGATCAGAAAGGCCGCTAACATTTTCAGTTTTATGTTTTCTGCATCGCGCCGTAATTAATTATGCTGTCTGACGGATGTATTGGTTCTAGAAAATAACCGTTTGGTAAGTTGTACAATGTTGTAACCGGGGCAGATCGTTGCTGGAATATAAGCAATATCCTGCAAAGTGATCATGATTATTTCCCTTATTTTATTGGGTTAAAGAAAGGAGAAGCACATGAAAAAGAATATGGGAACTATAGACCGGATTATTAGAATATTACTGGCCGTTGTCGTAATCATTCTTTATCTAAGCGGCAGCATTACAGGCGTTGCGGCGATTATTCTGGGCATTCTGGCAATTGTGTTTATAATAACGAGCCTGATCGGTTTTTGCCCTTTATATGTACCTTTTAAAATTTCAACGATCAAGAAATTATGATAAAAGAATAGTGACAGCTAATTAAAACACCGATTTCATTCGCGGACCGCATCAGGCAGCGGGGATGACCATCGTTGAGCTGGAAAACAACCGCTACGATTCTCTGTGCTGCGGATTTGCCGCCGGCATCCGTAACCATCATGACCAAACGCAGGTTGATATCGAAGCGAAAAAGAAGATCAACCAGATTCTGGCTATGAAAGTCAATGACGTCGTCTGCTATTGTCCGGGATGTTGGATGTCGGTAAGCCGCTTCGCGCCGGAGAATAATCTTAAAGTTCATTACGCCATAAATAAAATACTCCTGGCTCTTGGTAACGACACTCCCGTTGCCAAAAAATAAACGGATACCGGCTAAAATTCATCTGTTTAATTCAGGCAACAGATAAACCTTCTTCCCTATAAAACAGGCAGTTCATCTTGCTTTACTTTTTCTGCTTCCCGTTCGTCGAGAATAATTCTTAAGGCCATCCGTGCCGTCTTTCCCACCAGCGTTGAGCATTTCTCCAGCATGCCTGCTTTGAGGGCCGCTTTCATCTCTTCCATATCATAGAGATTGAAGAAGCGGCCGGATTGTTTTGTCTGAATATCGGCGCACCGGCACGTGGAAAATTCCGCCACGAACTCATCATGGAGTTTTTTAGACAAAATTAAGGCTTTTAGCTGTTTGCCCATCCTGCCGAAATCGTCTTTGCTCCTGCCAAAAAAATAACTGATGGCCATCGTTCCACCAGATAGAGCTCCGCAATGGCCATCCCCGGTGAGTCCCACACCATCGGCCATGCCTGTCGCGGCTCTGAATACTCCTTCATCCTCTACTCCCATTATTTCGAAGATGGCGGCAATGGTACATTGAGCGCAGTTCCCACTTTTGAGCTCATAGCCTTTCGCTTTGTCATAAACTTCTTTGAGCATAGTTTCTTTTTCCATTGATTTCTCCCGTCTTTGACGTTGTATTATTCAGTCTGCTTTCTCATCAGAACAAGTATTGTCTCTTTAATTTTTTTGAGCTCTCTCGATTATTTCGACGATACCCAGAACGTCCAATTTGCCGTCCAACTCTTCCATCTTAACCGCGTCTATAAGCATCTTGGCACAGCTCGGACAAGTTACAGCGATAATATTGGCGCCTGTCTCAAGAGCTTCCCGAACACGGACCCGACCGGCACTATCTTCTCCTGTACCCAGAATGTCCGTGAAAAAGTTTCCCCCACCCCCACCGCAGCAAAACGCGTTCAGAGAATTACGGCGCATCTCCACCAGTTCGACACCCGGGATGGCCTTCAGTATCTCCCGCGGTGGACCATAAATCTGATTATGCCGGCCCAGATAGCAGGGGTCATGGTAAGTAACTTTTACCGGATAGTTGGCAAGAGCGATTTTTTTCTCCTTGATCAACCTATCCAGAATCTCCGTATAGTGAAAGACCTTAAAACTTCCTCCCAGTTCGGGATAATCCTTCTTGAAGACATTCAGGGCATGGGGGTCCAGGGTAATAATTTTTTTGACGCCCTTCGCCTTGAATTTCTTGATATTGTCATTGGCCAGTTGCGTAAAAAGCCCCATCTCTCCCAGAATTTTAACCTCGTTGCCGTCGCAGGTTTCTTCACTTCCCATAATGCCCAAGGACACGCCAGCTTTAACCAGCAGACTCCCCACGCTGCGAGCCATCTTTTGTCCGACTTCGTCGTAGGAACCGACACAGCCAACATAGAACAAATACTCCTGATTGGAAAATTTTTGAAGTCCTGTTCCTTCGGCCCACTTGCCTCTTTCCGATTGCGGCAACTTGTAAGGGTTGCCGTTTGTGGCGACGGCCTTGAAATAATCCCTGACTGCGGGAGGAATCCGGCCCTCGTTGACCAGCTCCGCCTTGGTCTCCCGGAAGATGTCTGGGAGGAAATCCCGGAACTTCGGAAAGACGCACTGGTTTTTGCAGTTGTCGCAGGCCACGCAGGAATAGAGGATCTCGGCGAAGTGGGGGCTGGTCTTGATTTCATCGTTCAACCAGGCCCGGATGAGCCACATCCTTCCGCCCGGGGAATAGGTGTCCCACCCGAAAGCTTTGTAGGATGGGCAGTTAAAATCTACATAATCTTCGGGGAATTTACAATATCCACATCGGAAACAACGGTGGACGATCTCTTGATGTTCTATATTATGTACGTAGGTCATTAGTTTACCTCCCAATTGCCGGGATTCATGATGCCCTGAGGATCCAGGTTATTTTTTATCATCTGAAGAAGCTTCAGGGCTTGGGGATCCATTTTCGCCATAGTCATTTTCTGCTCCATAAAATTAGGCTTCCAGGGGATGCCGCCCATTTCCAAGGCGAAGGCCATTGCCTCGTCGAGGGCATGCTTCACCCGCTCCATCATGGCCGGGTCCTTGCGGTTGAAGGCAAAAGAGATGCTGAACATCATACAGTGCCCGCCGGAGATGAGACGGGCCGCACTCGCATACAGAACATCGTATTTCTTGGCGAGTTCAACAACCTTGGCGGCATAGAGGGGGAAGTGTTCGATGATGGTAATCGGTCCTGAATATTCGAAACCGCCGCCCTTGGGAACATCGGCAAAATCGGCAACCCCCCGACTAGGCATCTCCAATAGCATCTTTTTCATGTACTGGACGCTCATGAAACCTCCGTCTTTTGAATCCATATATTCCTGCAGGGTGTCCCAGATCATCCGCCGCTTGAAGGCGATCTCCTCCTCCATGTCTCCCGTAAAGAAGATGGTGATGTGAAAATTGCCTTGGAACATAAGAGGTTTGGGTTGGAACCAGACGTTGATGTCTTCCAGCATTTCCAGGTGAGTAAGCTTGTAAAGGATGTCGGGGATCATGTTTACCCGATCAGTGACAAAAAGTTCCACCTCCCGAATCTTTTTATTCGGATATAGGCGAAGGCCGATCTTGGTGATGATGCCCGTTGTTCCCAGCCAGCCCAGAAAGAGAGCCGACAGGTCGGGCATGGTGGGTCCCCTGGAGAACCAGTACGGTCCGAGAGAGGGGGAGCCTATCAGGCAGATCTCGCCGGTGGGCAGGACGACCTCCAAGCCGGTTACCATCTCGGAATTGAAGCCGTATTGCTGGGTCAGTCGGCCCTGGCCGTGGAGTGCCATATTGGCGGCGATGGTGGTTGTGGGTGGCGCGTCGGGGATGCTGTGGCGAAGCTGAGGATGGTGATCCTGCAGGTAGGCTTTGAGAACACCCTGCGATGTTCCCCCTTCCACCACAGCGTAGCGGGCCATTTGATTTACCTCCAGAATCTTGTTCATCCGCTTCATGTCCATGACGATACCGCCCTTCAGGGGGATCACAAGACCTGTCAGGGACATGCCGTTTCCCATGGGCACAATGGGAATCTTTTCCCGATTGGCGAGCAAAACGATCTTCTGCACTTCCTCCGTTGTTTTGGGTGCCACTACGTAGTCGGGGAGATGTGGTGTCAAAACGCCGGGGTCGCGCGAGTAGAACCAAAGCTCTTCAGGCGTATTGGAAACACCCCTTTCTCCAACGATATCGATTAGCAATTTCAGGATGTCGCTCATCTTACTTCACCTCCCTTTCCTTTTCACCAATGGCCATCTTGCACAGATCAATAATATGGATCGGCTTCAACCCTTTCTTGGCAACCTTCTCCGATAGCGACGATTGACAAGCTGGACAGTTGAAGACACAATACTCGGCACCGCTTTTCAGCATATCGTCTATATTTCTCTTTTGCACATCATCCGCCAGTTTGTAGCCGGAAACCGACCGGAGAATTTCCCCACAACATAGACAATTTTCATCCTGGTAGACCCTCTTGGGCAGTTCGACGCCGATTAAATTTAGAATTTTTTTCACCAGTGGCAGTTTGTCGGGGATGAGGCGGTTGGAGCAGGGCCGCTGATAGGCGGCCTTGATGCCGAGGGGCGTGATCCGGTCTTTCATTTCCTTCATCCGCGAAAGCAGGAAGTCCATGTAGTAAACGGGTTTGAAGGGCACGTCAATGCCGTAGGCGTCGGCAATGGCGGTGAAGGTGCCATAGCATTCGTCATGAAGACAGATGACCTCCTTCACGCCCAGTTTGACGAAATTCTCAATGACGATGGGCAGGCGCTCCTTGATGATGGACATGCGGGCGAAATGGGTATGGACGGCGGGGCACATGAATTCTGCTCCGAAGACGGCGGCCGGCGCGACATCCTTGAAGATCTCCCCTTGCCCCAGAATCCCCAGGTCGGGAATGAAGCAGCACGAGAGGGCCTTGTCCTGGACGGCGCCCACCATGCACTTACCCTGCATCTGGGTCATGTTGATCCACTGATTGGTGATGGGCCGGGCGGCTGTGAACATACCTTTTTCTTCCCGGCGCTCGCTGATGAGATAAAAGGGGTGATTGCCTCTTTTGCAGTACTCCTCGCAGGCGTAGCAGGTGGCGCATTCGTGAAGCACCCGGGAATCCTCCCCCCGGACGACCTTCATCATTTCTCCATGGGCCTCGTCATGGCCGGTAAAAGACATGTACTGGCACTTCAGAAGACAATCGGCCGAGGGACAGGTGGCGCAAACCTTTTCCTTCCATTTCAAGGCATACATAAAGACCTCCGTTAATTCGTTTTCTAATCCCTGCATCTACCGGCTGGATTGCAGACCGGCGATTGACCGAGAGGTTAGGGTTTTTTTATTGACCAGAAAGGACCGACCTTGCCGATTTCTTGAAGGGTTGACATAAAATCGGCGCCATATTCCCGCATGTGGGAAAGATAATCGGGGTCCAATCGCCTGCGAAACAACTTACTGGAAAAAAGTTTCACCAAATCTGCCAGTTGAATGATCCCATCTTCAGTTTCGGGATCAAACTGTGCCCAGTTGCGAAGGTGTTCTTCCGACCGGAAGAAAGTCATGGTCGTTCAGGCATAGCTGGGGTCATGGAGCCACTTGGCGAAAGGAACGGCTACATACCCGATCAGACCCTGGGGATTAGCCTTTTGTATGACCCCATCACAGATCTCGACCCGGATCGGCTCACCGCAATCCAGGCATGGGCTGTCGATTTGAATCTTTTTCCCCGGGAAAAGCCAGCAGACCGCCAGCGACTCAAACGCTCATTGGCCAAACCATTTCTGCTGACCGTCGATAGTAATTCGGAACTGCGTGGGGAGATTGTTAAAAGGTGCGAACGAAGCGATGAAATCCGTATTGGGAAAAAGCCACCCCGGGATTCTAGGTGAGAAAAGTTCATGCAGGATCTTTCGACCCTCCGCCATGGCGATCCCCAGCTCTTTCGCAATTTCCGTATAATGGGGTGCCTGTCCGGTTTCCACCATTCGCTTCATGATCATGTGGAAGGTTTGATTCAATGCAGTCGGTTTATCCATGGCTCTTCCCTCCTTACAAAAAATTTATGTTCATGAATTTTCATGTTCGCCTGTGCCTTATGCAAGTTAAAGGTGACTTTCATTAAAGCCTGCTTCCCGGTGTCTGAGTATATGGAGGAGGCGTTCGTGAGTCAAGATATTAAATATGATGAATCCGTAAAAAGTCGAATGATCGTCATTCCGGCGCAAGCCGGAATCCAGAGATTACAGATGGTTTTAAAAAAGCACTGGACACCGGTTTTCACCGGTGTGACGACTTTTTACGAGGTCGTCAACTTTGGAGAATGCCTTGATAGTCAATGAAGAACGCCGGCCCCTTTCCTTCAGCATGGGCATAAAGTCGCATAAATGCACTTTTTTTACAATAGACTCATGATTGCATCCCATCCTGAGCAGGAAGCAGGTCTGACCGGAAGGGATTCCGCAGGTTTTCAGCGCGTCACCGGCGCCTGGGGGTCCTGCATCCATTCCTGCATGGAGCCGACATAAAGCCGGACGTTGGTGTAGCCCAATACTTCGGCAAGCAGGTACGACCAGACCGGGCAGCACTGACCAATGTCACAGTAGGTGACGATTTCCTTTGATCTATCTTTACCCGCGGCGGCCTCAGCAATCACAGCCAGCTCCTCTTTGGTCTTGAACGTGCCGGTTTTCCAGACTTCCCAGACCTTACCGACCAAGTCAGGGCTGGGTTTGAGCGTGGGCTTGTCCGGTTTCCATCTCGAAGGCGTGGCCTCGGTTCCCTTGCTGTTGCGTCCTCGCTATTGTCTATTTTTCCCTTGGATATGGCCAGGCCATGATACCGCCTTCCATGACCTTAACGTTTTTCCATCCATTGCCTTCCAAAACCAGCGCCGCCTCATAACCGCGCAGTGAAATCTTACAGTAACAAATGATTTCCTTTTCCTTGTCGGCGGGAATCTCTTTCAATCGCTTGCGCAGCGCGCCCAGGGGAATAAGCGTCTCGCCGATGCCCAGGCGCATTTCCTCGAATTCTTCCGGCCCCCGCGTGTCGATGAGGAACGGCTTTTCGTTGTTTTGCACTTTCTGTCTCACCTCTTTGCAGCTGATGCCTTTGAGCCTGCCTTTCATTTTATTCTGCATGATGTGAGCGGTCGCGATGAAGTGATCGATAGCCAGGGAAAATGGCGGCGCGTAAGGGAGGTCTGCATTGATGATGTCCTCGACGGTCAGTTTGCCCTGAATGGCCATTGCCCACTGGGCGATTTGCTTGCTGACATTGCCGGGGCCGATACACTGAGCACCTAACACTTTGCCAGTTTTGCGGTCGGCGATAAGCTTGGTGACCAGGAGCTTTCCTTCCATGTACCCCGGCTTGTCGGGGCTGGCGTTGATCACCGTCATGATGTCCGAGTAGCCCAGTTTTTTGGCGGCTGTTTCGGAAAGTCCCGTGGAGCCTGCGGCATAATCAAAGACCTTGCAGATGCCTGTCTGAATCGTTCCAGGAAATGTTACGCAATTTTCCGAAGCGGCGTTTTCTCCCGCCACACGTCCCTGAAGATTGGCCAGATCGCCGTAAGGCGCCAGAACCTTTTTGCCTGTTATCCGGTTCACCGTTTCCACACAGTCGCCCACGGCATAGACGTCCAGGTCGGAAGTCTGCATGTATTTGTTGACATCAATGCCGCCCAATTTGCCGATTTTCAGGCCCGTTTCTTTGGCGAGTTTGACGTTGGGACTTACACCAATGGCCACAACCGCTAGTTCACAGGACAATTCCGTGCCGTTTTGTAGTTTTACCGCCGTCAATTTGCCATTTTCACCAAGAAATTCGGCAATGCCGTTATCGGTAATGACATTGGCGCCTTTGCTTTTTACATGGTTTTCCACGAGCTTGGCTAGTTCCCAATCCAGAAAAGTAAGCAGCTGAGGTAAAAGTTCAACCACTGTGATTTCGATGCCCGCAAGCTGAAGCGCTTCACAGGTCTCAATGCCAATCAATCCACCGCCTATGACGACGGCTTTTTTGATTTTTCTTTCGTCCCGAACTTTGCGTAGAAAGTCGGCGTCTTTCATGGATTTCAAAGTTGTAATGCCTTCGAGTTCCAGACCCGGCAATGGCGGCATCTGTGGGACAGAACCGGTGGCGATAACGAGTTTATCGTACGTCAATGAACCGGTTTCGCCGGAAACAATATTCCTGAATGAAACGGAATGGTTTTTCCGGTCAATGGTCGTGACTTCCATGTTTACTTTCGCGTCGATGTCTTTGGCGTTGAGATAGAACATCGGAGTTCTCACAACGCCAGTGGGCGTACACAAAAGCATGTTGCGGTCATTGAAATATCCGCCGACATAATAGGGATAGCCACAGGACGCCATGGAAAGATCAGCGTCTTTTTGCAGGATAACGACTTCGGCATTGTTGTCGATTCTTCTGGCTTTTGCCGCCGCTTTGGGACCGGCGGCCGATCCGCCGATTACTACGATTCTTTTTCTTTTTGTCATAGGTTCCTCCTTTGTTAAAAAAATGAAATGGGGAAGTTTTTTAAACGTTCACTCATGAAAACTCACTCCTTTTTTTGAACGCCACTCTAACAGCCGATGAACACAATTGCATTGATCTAAATCAATCAAGAGATATTCTTATCCATCCACGGTTACTTTTTAGTGTCAGCGGGCGTCAAATGTTGGGGCACCTGGACGGCAACCACTTCGCCGCGCGCGCAGACTTTACCTCCCGCGAGAAGTCGTGATTCCACGACCACCTTGCGGCCATTGACTCCCTTCACCTTGCCGCGAATTTCGATCTGTCCATCTAAGGGCGTGGGCAGTAGATAATCCACATGCAGCGAGGCGGTCATAAAACGAAGGGCAGGTTGGGTACCCATTTCCCGATTTTCCGCGCGGTACGTGGCTGCTGCTGCCGTTCCCATGCTGTGGCAGTCGATGAGGGAAGCGATCAAACCGCCGTAGGCATAGCCGGGGGCTCCCCCCGTGTAGCAGGGTTTGGGTATGTGAATGCAGACGGATTCTTCTCCATCCCAGTAACTTTTTATTTGCAGGCCATGTTCATTGAGACGGCCGCAACCATAACAGTGACTGAAATAGTCCGGGTAGTAATCCTGAAATGCTTTTTTCGTCATGCAATCTCCTTTTTCAAAATTGTTTAAGCAAAATTAAGTTTCATTCGAGATATGCTTCACGATAAACGCATTGTTCAATCGAAGGTGAGTTTCGTTCCCGCCATATTCAAAATAAATTGATCCGGCATTTGCTTTTCCATGGCCATAATCGCCTTTCTGTCGTCCGGAAATTATACCTGATTGATACTGTATTGCAACTCTGCCGTAATAGTTCATATCTTGCTGCAAGACTCATTTCCAAGGTTACATCATCCTTCATGGCAGCCGTGCTCATGCTGAGCACAGGCGATTCCGGAATCGCTCAAGTTGCCGGCAAGCCAGCTTTCCACGACATCTTTCACGCCGCCCGAACAGCCGCGCAGAACATCGATCCCCTGGTTGTTCAGAACGTTTACGGCACCTTGTCCCATGTTTCCCGCTATCATCAATTTCACGCCCATCTGCGCCAGAGTCAAGGCGATATCCGATTTGCAGCCGCAACCGGCGGGTGGTGTGATCTTTTCCTCCAACAGGATTTTTTTCTGATCGTCAACGGTGAATACAGTGAAATATTCACAGTGTCCGAAGTGTTCATCAATCTGATTCTGGCTTGACGGTAATGCGATTTTCATAGATTTCTCCTTTAAAAATATTATTGAGTATCTCTTTTAGTCCTGCGTCCTTTTCCTTGGCCGCACGGCTTTGTTTCGTGAAAAGCAACTTCCCCGCCTTCAATTTTCAGCGCTTTCCCATTCATCAGAACATCGGCTATCTTTTTGTGTGCCGCTTCGATGATCCTGCCGAACGTCTGGCGGGAAATGTTCATTCTGGCCGCTGCCTCTTCCTGATAAAGCTGTTCGTAATCTGCCAGACGAATCGCTTCGTATTCATCAAGGCGCAGAACCACCTCTTCCAATTGAGAAATTGGTATTCCCCGTGGCTTGAAATAATTTTTATCTGGAACGCCGCAAACATTACGGCAACACTTAGGCCGGGGCATCTATCTTTATTACTCCTTTTAGCCTATTATAGGCATATGCTCATAACTTGTCAAGGGCTAAAATTATTTCCGCTTTCGGAAATATTCAGATGAACAAAGGATTATTCTTGTGTTTTTACGGTAATGTCTCTATCGTCAAAACACAAGAATGACCGGAGCATAATAAATGTCAGCAGATATTGAGATAAATACTGAAAAGCGAAATTTCGATCAGGAAGCCGCCAACTGGGATCAGGTTCCTGGACGTGTAAAAATGGCTCAGGATATAGCGCATAGCATGATCCAGGAGATAACCTTAACGCCCGATATGGACATTCTGGATTTTGGTTGCGGCACGGGACTTCTGACATTTGCCTTACAGCCTTTTGTCCGTTCCGTAGCCGGTGTGGATAGTTCTCAGGGAATGCTTGATGTTTTTAAAACAAAGATCAAAGAACAAAACCTGAGCAATGTAAAAGCCAATTACCTTGATTTGGATAAGGGTGATGCTCTGGAAGGTTCTTATCATCTTATCGTCAGCAGCATGACCTTGCATCACGTTAAAAACATAAATCCTCTGTTAAAACAATTTTATTCGATTTTACTTCCATCCGGCCAATTGGCTATTGCCGATTTGGAACCGGATGACGGTAAGTTTCACAGCAATAATGATGGCGTATTCCACTTCGGATTTGATCGGGAAGATTTGCACCGAACGTTCATAGACGCGGGATTTCGTGATGTTCGGCATCGGGTGGCCGCTCAGGTTGAAAAACCGGTTGGCGGCGGCCAGACCCGTTTGTTTGCAATGTTTCTGATGACTGGCCGTAAATAAAAAATCCGGTTTGAGAATACAGGTTGGCCGGTAAATTGCGTCAGCGCTCCATTCCCCCCCTTCCTTAAAACAGCAATAACGAAACGCAGATGNNTTGCATGCAACGTCTCTACGTGGTGCAAAAAACTTATGGCTTCAAAGCTAAAAACGGTTACGCGAGGGCAATCTTTCCTACAAGGGAGGGGGAAATTCTGCTGTATTACACAAACCGACCGGAAATTTCCCGCTATAATATTTAAATATTTAATTACCGGAGCAATAATAGGAACCCAAAGGGATCAAGTCCGCGATTAATACCGAAGACGGCTATGGCAATTACAAAATTTTTAAACCTGCCCCTTAAAACAGCAACAACGAAACACAGATGATTCCCAGGATAAGCCAGATGGCATCTTTTTTCCAACCGATCAGGTAAGCTGTGGAAAGGGAAAAGATCATCCATGTCTGCCAGTTGATGAGTGAATGGACTCCAAATTGATAAACGACGGCGAGCAAAAGCCCGATAAAGCCGGATAAAAATCCTTTAATAGTAACTTTAACAATCTTCAGGTTTTTTATTTTTGCATGCGCGCGTCCAACAAGGATAATGGCCGCAAGCGATGGGGTAAAAATGCCGATAGTGGCAACCAGTGCGCCGATGATGCCTTTTACCTTGAAGCCGATAAACGTTGCTGTGATAAACACCGGACCCGGCGTGATCTGTCCCAAAGCAATACCGTCGCGAAAGGCTGTCAGATTCAACCAATGCATTCCATTGACGACGACATGTTGAATCAGGGGTATAGCGGTAAAGCCTCCACCGAAGGCTAATGCACCAATTTTCAGGAAGGTCGCAAAAATGATCCATGTTCCGGCAACAAACCAAAAGATGGTGGCAAGCACGCCAGTCATTAATAAAAGCGGTAGATAATTATGCAACTTCCCGGCTTTGGGCACATCAATTTCTACTTTTAAATGTCCCGGCATTTTTTCCTGCTCAAATTCACCGCTGAAATAAAAGAACAAGGCGCCGAAGACCCCGGAGATTAAAATGATGTAAACAATATTCCAATGCAGAAAGGTGATGCCCAAAAAAGAAAGCGCCGCGATAGTAATGCCTTTGTAAGGATAGCGGTCTATTTTGGGGAAGACTGATTTACCCATGATCAGTGTCGCATTGATTAATAAGGCAACAACCAGCGCTCCCAGACCCATAAAAATCGAATGAACAAATTTTAAGTTTCCGTAAGTAAAATACGCCCAGGCCAGGGCGGTAATGGCAATCATGGCGGGCAACACAAATAAGAAAGGCGCGAGTATTCCTCCCCAGGGCTTGCGCAGTTTATGGCCAATATAGCCGAACACAGTCACGCCAACGGAACCCGGTAAAATCTGCGACAGGCTTAAGACATTCATAAACTCCTCTTCAGAGATCCACACTTTATCGTGGACGATGACTTTCTTCATCAAGGCCAGGATCGCCGGGCCACCATAGCCGATAGTCCCGATATATAAAGCAGTCTTCACAATTTCCAATAAGGTTGGTCGTTTCATTCAATACTTCCTTATAATAATTGACCAGTTTTTAAAATGCATCCCGTGCAAAAAAAAGATCTGCTGCCTCTCTGCTAATGGATACGATGTATCCATACATTTTGTTTACATTCCAATAACTGTTTTACTTTTTTATCTCATTGATAAAATCTTTAGCTCTGTCACCTCTCAGGTAATCGGCAAGCCCCAGAAGACCCTCGACCAAGTATTTTGAGCGGTAGCCCTTCAACGTCAGGTATATTCTGGCCATCTCAGCCCGGTCATAGTGCGGACAAACTGTGACGATGATCTTCGATTTGTCCAACTCTTTGAGTCTGTCGGGGAGTTCATTGAGCGGGATATTTTTAATAAAGCTAAAACTGTAGACCTTATGCTCTTCCGGGAAACGAACATCAATGATCTGGACCATGCCCTGTTTGTAAAGTTGCAGCATTTCGGGAATGCCGATTTTCATGTTTCTGCGTTCCTGCTAGTCAAAGACTTTCAGGTAATTTTCAAACGTGACATTTTCCCCTGCGTAAACCGCAGGAGTCATTAAAATCAAAACCATCAATATCCCTATTGTTCTTATAGTTTTCATTTTACCTTCCTGAGTGCCTCAAATCCTTAGCAGCGGTTGCATTAAAAAAAATTTGGCCGTGCTTTCTCGTCCTGCGAATCATTTTTTCACCGTCAGCAGGTGCGCCTTGAATTTTGTCAAACCATCCCAGATTTCATCTGTACCGACGAATATTTTAACATCAGTTGCGGAATATTTGATGACACAGGTGGGTGTGGAATCAACTTTATTTTCTTTAATCATGGCGCTCAGCATTGGAAAAATGGATTTTTCATCCATTACCTTCCAGGAAATTTTCTGTTTTTTCAGATAACCGATCAGTTCATCTTCCATCTTGATGTTTTTGACCTGAGCCGCATCAAAAAGAACTTTGCGGATATGCAAAATGCCATGTTCATTGGCACCGGCATTCACCGAGTAGAGATAATACTTGGCGTACATCGGCGTGACACGTGAAAAAGGAACATCGACAAATGTAATCCTGACCTGATCTGTGGCCAGCAATTCCTTGAATAAAGGTTCGGTTTTTGAATCAATCTGCCGGCAGGGCGGACACAAATAGTCGGCAAACATCATAATCTCGTAGGGGCCTTTGCCCAGAGACGGAACACGGAGGACTGCCTCCTGTCCATAAGCCGGTGTGACGGAACCGGAAAAAGTTAACAGGATAGCAAGGTATCCCAAAACACTGACGATAAACAACGGCAACTTTTTTATTTTGAACATAGGAAAATTCACCTCTCCGAGAAAATAGAGCCACATCCTGCGCCGGTTTTCGAACCAGGCGGATGGTACTTCGTAATTAATAATGAACGACACAATAATCATCACCGAAAACGCCAGACAGAACGGGCAATAGACGTCGTTTTGCACTTGAAAGGAATATAAATGGACTTCCACACCGAGGCCTACGGCCAAAAGCGCCCGCACAAATGGCGTTTGCTTAAAAGTGACAAAAACAATAATGGCCGCCATATAGGCGCTGCCGAACCATTTGAGGTCGATCCCCCAGATATCGCCTTTCAGGTAACTGCACGTCGTATCGCAGTAGTCGTAATACATCATCAGTCCGATACCGATTAAGGCCAACACAATCGTGATGGCGTTGCGATATTTTTTAACGCTTTCCATTATCTTCACAATCTCGGGTCTCCTTCAAAATTTGCCTATTGCGGAAAGTACTTCTCTTTAAATTTCAAGGCCACGGTAACCAGACCGATCATGACCGGCACTTCTACCAGCGGGCCGATGACAGCCGCAAAAGCAACACCGGAATTAATGCCGAAGACGGCAATCGCCACGGCAATCGCCAATTCAAAATTGTTGCTGGCTGCCGTAAAAGCCAGAGTGGTTGTTTTGGAATAATCCGCACCCAACTTTTTGCCCATATAGAACGACACCAGAAACATGACCACAAAATAAATCAACAGCGGAATAGCGATTCTTACGACATCCAGAGGCAGCGTAATGATCAGATTTCCCTTCAGGCTGAACATAACAACGATGGTGAAAAGCAGCGCAATCAATGTGAGTGGGCTGATCAGTGGCACAAAGCGCGAATGATACAACTCTTTCCCTATGAGCTTTACGCCGATCAGTCTGGTCAGTGCTCCGGCAATACAGGGAATGCCCAGATAGATGAAAACGCTTTCGGCAATCTGCCGGATGCTGACATCAACAATGCTGCCGGAAAATCCAAAATAGGGCGGAAGCACTGTAATAAAAAACCAGGCAAAAGCGCTGTAAAAAAGAACTTGAAAAATACTGTTAAAGGCAACAAGACCGGCGGCATATTCCGTGTTGCCTTTAGCCAGCTCATTCCAGACGATGACCATGGCGATGCAGCGCGCCAGACCAATCATGATTAAGCCCACCATGTATTCGGGCTTATCCGGTAAAAACACAATCGCCAGGATAAACATTAAGACCGGCCCGATCAGCCAGTTCTGCACAAGCGATAGTCCAAGGACTTTCCCGTTACGGAAAACTTGCGGCAAATCCTCATATTTCACCTTGGCAAACGGCGGATACATCATCAGAATAAGTCCCACAGCAATGGGGATATTGGTTGTGCCCACCTGAAATTTATTGATGAAGGCCTCGACACCGGGGATAAAATAGCCAAGCCCTACCCCCAGAATCATAGCCGCGAAAATCCACAAAGTTAGAAAGCGATCCAAAAATGACAATTTGCTGGCAATATGTTCCGACATAAATTTATCCTCCCGATCATAATATGTTTATAAGTATTAAATAGATGCCGCCCAATATCACAAGAATACCGCATATCTTCTTGAGGATAACCGCGCCTTTCGATTTTTCACTCCAATGCAGATAGTGCTGCACCACTTCCGTGAAGGTGCCGGCAAAAACAAGAACCGCACAGTGCCCGATACCGTAAGCCAGAAGCAGGGAAAGGGCAAAAACGATTTGAGTGGATGCCATGCTGAAAACAACACCCAACATCGTGGCCATATAAGCAAAGGTGCAGGGTCCCAAGGCAATGCCGAACAGGAGCCCCAGAATGAAAGCCGCCAGAAAACCTTTACGTTGATATTTCGGATTAGCGCCGCCTTCCATAAAAGGAAGCGGCAGCACCTCCAGCAAATTGAGACCGACAGCAAAGAAAATAACGGCTACAAAATAATTTCCGTAGCCGCCAATATCGCCAATCATTCGTCCCATCAGTCCCGTGATTAGTCCGATAATCCCGATTGTGATCAGAATGCCGAGCCCGAAGAGAGACGAAAGGCCAAATGCCCGCGATGTGCTAATATTCCCCTGGCCGTCAATGAATCCCACGATAAGCGGTATGCAGGCAATATGGCAGGGAGACAAAGCCACAGAAATAATTCCCCAGATAAACGCGGCCAGAATGGCGATTTCGGGAGATTGAGTAAGTGCCTGCGAAAGCCAGGTAAACAGCTCAACGATCATTACTTGACACCTTGCTTTTTGATGACTCTGACCACATCCGCTTTCGGGAAATATCCCTCGTGACGGAAATATTCCTTGCCATTTTTATCCAGAAAAACCTGTGTGGGAATCACCCGGATATTGTACTTCATGGCGTCGGCTTTTCCTTTTGGCGTCCAGACATCGTGAAAGACAATTTTAACCTGCCCCTTATATTCTTCTTCCACGGCTTTCATAATGGGTTGCATGGCTTTACAGGGAATGCAGTTGACCGAGCCGATTTCAACAAAAGTCACTTTAACTGCATCGGATGGTGTTTGAGCTAGAACATTCCGGCAATCAGCCGAAAGCGTAAGTAATGTAAGCAGAGCCGAAGTTACAATAAATAATTTTGAACGCAGTTTCATTTCCAATAATCTCCTTAATATTGAATTTTAATAGATTAGATTAAACAGAAATCCTACAATCATAATGCCTGTGGCAACAACACTGACAAAGATTATGATCAGGGGGAGCTTAATTACTTTCTTCAGGATAATCATTTCCGGAAGTGAGAGTCCGATCACCGACATCATAAAGGCCAACGCGGTGCCCAGGGATGCGCCCTTTTCGAGCAGTGCCTGGAGAATCGGGATGATACCTGCCGCGTTGGAATACAGGGGAACGCCGATAAGCACCGCCAGAGGAACAGACCACCACACTTCCTTGCCCATAATTGAGGCCATAAAATTTTCCGGCACATAGCCGTGAACGGCAGCGCCCACAGCAATGCCTGCCACAATGTAAATCCAGACCTTGGAAACTATATCGACAACAGCAGTATAGCCCGCCTGAATTCTATCGTTAAAAGTGACTTTTCTTTCTTCCATTTGAAAATCACCAGCTTTGATTTCATAAACCCATTCTTCGACGAAGCGCTCTAATTTGAGCCTGCCAATCACCCAGCCGGAAACTATAGCGATAAGCAATCCTGTGGAAGCGTAGAGCAGAGCAGTCTTCCAGCCAAAAAGACCAAAGAGCAAGACCAGCGCGACTTCATTAATCATCGGCGCAGCGACAAGAAAAGAAAAGGTAACGCCCAGTGGAATACCGCTTTCCACAAAACCGATAAAAAGTGGTATGGCCGAACAGGTGCAAAATGGGGTTAAGATGCCAAGTGAGGCGGCCATGATGTTGCCGGCAAACAATGGTTTCCCTTCCAGTGCTTTTCTTGTTTTTTCCGGCGAAAAATATGAGCGGATAATTCCCACAACAAAAACAATAACGGTAAGAAGGATAAACACCTTGGGGGTGTCGTAGAGAAAAAACCGAATTGCTTCGGTCAAATGAGCTGATCTGTCCAGTTGGAGTATTCCATAGACAAGAAAATCAACTCCCTGTTCTAAAAATATATAGATCAGAACTGCAAAAGGAATCAGCAAAAAAGGAATATAATAATTTATTTTTTTCTTGTTGCCATTATCTGTAGCGCAGCACTCAGCCATTTTGATACTCCTTTATTATCATGACGATCAATAATTTATTCGTGAAACTCCAATTTCCATAACGAAGTGTAGGGAAATTGGTAAATTGAATAATCCAGCGAAGCGGATGGTATAATACCCCACAGCTTGCTTTTTGGTTTATACCCGAGATTGCCCGCTAATCAGTTGTTTCATTTCCGCAAGAGATGGAATTTTACCGGCAACTTTAACTTCGCCGTCAATCACGAGAGCGGGAGTTGTCATTACTCCGTAGGTCATAATTTTCTTTATGTCTTTGACATGATCTATCTGAGCGTCAATACCCATTTCCCTAATGGCAAGACGAACCGTATCTTCAAGTTTGTTACAGGTTGCACAACCCATCCCCAATATTTCTATTTTCATGAAATTGCCTCCTTATTGTCTTTAAGAGAATTTACAATCAATTTATCTTTCCTGATTATTGAAAAGCGCAATATTACTATTTAATGAAATAGCCAGGCAGATGAGGAAAAATTATTTCTTACAACACTTTAAAATCTCATTGTGCTGTTTAGCGTTGGCCGACAATACATCCTCCACGCAGCCCATAAACTGCATAATGCAGGGAACACGCAGACTGTAGAAAATGGAATTTCCCCTTTTTTCATCGGCCACCAGACCGGCGTTTTTCAAAACACTCAAGTGCTTGGAAACTGTTGAAGCATCGGCCCCGATCATATCGGTCAGCTCATTGACGCAGCGTTCTTTTTTGTTGAGTTCCTCGATAATAAAAAGTCTGCTGGGATGAGCCATAGCCTTGATGATTTTCGCCCGCGCTTCATGCTGAGGTTTTACCATGCTTTTCATTTTGACCCCTTCCTTATGGTATTTGGCAATATAGCCAAATAGCCATGATGTGTCAAGAAGTATTTATCGTGAAAAGAAAGGAATGAAATAAGAAAAGTATATTTACGGAATAAACTTTAATGACGGCTATAATTTACCAATCATGCGTGCCATGCCGGGTGACCGGAGAATCCAGTCATTTCTTTCTTCCCTCCCTCGAGGGGAGGGACCGAGGGAGGGTGTAATTCATCTTCGTCATTCCGGCAGCGAAGCCCGGTAGACCGCCCCGGCGCATGCTGGGTATGCCTAGGCAGGCCGGAATCCAGAAATCTTTAACCGCCTGAAAGCCAGGATTGGTGAAGGCTTACGTGGTTCGTCCTTTGCAATTGTCAAGAAAAAATATTTGACACCAGTCTTTCGTTCAGCGCTATTCCACTTCTTTTTTCGTCCGGTCAAATTCTTCTTTAGTGATTTCGCCTTTGGCATAGCGTCTTTTGAGAATATCCAGGGGCGTATCCTGAGCCTGCCCGGCAACATTTTTTGATTTTAAAGTCTGAACGATAAAATAAATCACCACACCTAAACCGATTAAAAATATTAGCCACATAAACATACCTCCGTATCCAAAGCCATAATTCATCATATGCCCGGGTTCCCATCCACCCATCGGCGCATATGGCCCGCAACCTATGGCTAAGACCGGCGCCAACAATAACACAACAAAGAAATATACTTTTTTCATTATCTTTTGCTCCTTTCCTGGTATTTAAACTGTTGACTTTTTCAATTCTACTTCGACGTATTTTGCGACGATTAATACTTACTGCTAATCCCACAATATGCCCATCAAAGCTGAATCTTTTAAAATCCGTTTTCGGTGCTAATTAAATACTGCAAATCATGTTTGTCAACTGTGTAAATGATACAATATCACGGAATGAATCTCTTAAGAGTTTATCTTTTTATAGAATATATTTTTTGCCAGTTCCGCCATTAAAATATAAAGCACTATAATGATCCCCAGTATCACAAGAAACGACATGGGCAGGGGTACAAAATTAAATATCTTCCCGATAGGTGTAAAAGGAAAGATAAGCGTAGCAATAACAACAGAAATTGTGGCGATGAGTAGATACTTACCTGGCCGGCTCTTAAAGAAGGGTCTTCTGCTGCGAATGACAAGCACAATAATTGAGGCGGAAATAACAGATTCCATGAACCATCCTGTTCTGAATTGATCCGGTGAAGCGTGAAGGATTAGCAACAGAACACCAAAGGTTAGATAATCAAAAACTGAGCTGATCAAGCCAAAAGTGATCATGAATTTTTTAATAAAAGAAATATTCCACCGTCTCGGTTGATTTACCATTTCGACGTCTGTCCGATCCGTGGCAATGGTCATTTCCGGAAAATCAGTCATCAGGTTCGTCAACAGAATTTGTTTGGGCAGCAGAGGAAGAAAAGACAGAAACAGAGAAGCGCCGGCCATACTGAACATATTTCCGAAATTAGCGCTGGT
>PLNU01000037.1 GCA_003142835.1 Syntrophaceae bacterium | reverse complement strand
TTTGCGCCATTTCTGATTCTGAAAAACCCGGCGAGGAGATAAGGGTGTAAGGAGCATCCTGGAGAGAGTTCAGCAAGAAGGATTTTGCATTATCATAAAGTGCAGTCCCCGGTATAACCGCCAGCGGAAAAATATCGAGATGGTTCGGCTGCAGACCCAGAGCATAATTCAGGCTCTCTTTGAATCCATCGGGTGTATCGCCCGGGAGCCCGTAGATCAGGTCAAGCCCGAAATTTGCACCGGCTTGGTTAAGCAGCGCTATCTTTTCAGCGTATTTAACGGTGTCGATTGTTCTGTTTACATTGGCGAGTACTTCGCGATGGGCGCTTTGAAGTCCAATCTGGAGGCTGCAGTGAACCCTAGCAAAGAGCTTCGCGATTTCACTGTCTATAAACTCTGTTCTTATTTCAAAAGTAAAATGAATAAGCGGAGCCGTTTTAAGAATCATGCGCAGAATTTTTTTTGCACGCTTAATGTCGCTGTTAAAAGTCGGGTCCAGTACAAATACCTGATTTACTTTTTTTTCTTCGAAGAGTTCGAGTTCTTTCCGGATACGTTCTAAAGAGAACTGCCTTACGCCTGCCACACCCCGTGATTCGAAACAGAAACCGCATTTAAAAGGACAGCCGCGGGAGAGTTCCCATAGCAGGCCGGAATACCTGCATGGATCAATTGTTCCAGTCAGAAAAGGCGAGTGTAGGGAGTTAATGTCCATGACGGGCTGCTGGTCTTTCCCCGGATTAAGCTTTGCACCTTTAAAAAAGACCCCGGGTATGTCTTCCAGTGTATCACCGTTTAGCAGCCTGTTCATTACTTCTGTCAGTACGATCTCACCTTCACCTTTAATGACAAAGTCAAATGGTGCGCTATCCAGCAGTATTAAAGGAAGTGCTGTTGCCTCCGGGCCACCGGCGAAGAGTAAGACAGCCGGGAATTTCCCTTTTATGATACGGCAGGTTTCAAGTACAATGTGCCTGTTCCACAGGTACGTAGAGAAACCGATCATATCCGGAATATTCCTGCATATGTCCTGAGATATAAAATCTGCAGAGTTATCGACATAGTAATCATTAAATGATACATCAAGCCCCTGGCTGATGGAGGGAACTGAATCGAGCTGCGTTTTAAGTGAAGCCGCAGCGAGAGGGACAGCCTGGGTAGAGTCCTTAATGTGTATTGATACAAGTTTAAGTGTTATTTTTTTCAAAAAGCAGTCCCCGGCATTTATTTGAGTTCATTAACAAGCGCATCAAAAACCTTATTTACAACATCAACATAATTATCCCTGTGATGCATCTTCTTTATTCTTTTTTGTATTTTTTCCCCGTTTTCAAAAAAGCTTCCCATATAAGTCCAGATTTCTTTCATCTTATCAGTAATATGCGAGGGGCCAGACAAAATTTTCGAATATTCAGTAAATAATTGATCATGGAAAGCCCTGATGATTTTGATTTTTTCATAATAAGGCTTTTCAGTATTGAATTTAATTTTTTCCGCAAGGAAAGGGTTTCTGAGCAGGCCCCTGCCGATCATCCACCTTTCGACTGATCCGAACCGTTTCGAAAGCATCTCCAGTTTCTGGGCAGAATCAATGTCGCCGTTATAGACAATCCTGTGTTTCGATAGGCCAAGACACTGCTCGAAAATATCGAGGTCAACTTCACCTTCATACATTTGCTCACCAGTTCTCGGATGGATGATCAGTTCTTCTATCTGGAACTGGTTGAAAATTGGAATGAGCTGCAACACCTCGTCAGGATATGCTAATCCTATCCTGAGCTTTATCGATAATTTCGGTTTTAGAGCAGGCATAGTTTTTTCGAGAAAAGATTCGACCCTGTCCGGATAACAAAGCATACCCGCCCCCCTACCCTTTTTCACAACCATATGGAAAGGACAGCCGAGATTCCAGTTTACCGTGCCGCATCCAATGTTGTATAACGCATTGGCGAGCTTTGTGAAGTCATCCGGTGCAGAACTCATTATCTGCGGTATGGTGGGAATACCCGTATTTTTATCAGGGTAAAATTCGCGCAGAAAGTTATTCTCCGGTTTCATTTTCTTCGATGAGGAGATAAAAGGCGCAATAGCCATATCAACTCCCTTAAAATAAACCGGGAACAGGTTACGATAAATCCTGTCGGTTATCCCCTGGACTGGTGCAAGGTATATCATGGGTAATCTCTAAATCCTTTGGCTGTTATTATAATACTCCAGCAACTAAACATATAAAATGTCATGCCGGACTTGATCCGTGCCCTTCAGGGTATCCGGGGAAATCCACTATTATCAAAACTGGTTCCCGGCTTTCGCCGGGACGACGTCTGGATTCCCGCCTTCGCGGGAATGACAACTTTAAGACATATTGTTGCCATAGTATTAACATTTTCTGATAGCAGACGGTTTGTCAAGAATTATAGTTGATATTAGCTAAGGACATGCCCTATAAAATAACGGTGACGGTTCTATTTAATTCCATTTAATTGAAATAGCCAGCCACAAATTTTTTGAGACCGCACCATTTAATATTAATTAATATGGAAAATAAAGGGGACAGGTACATTTAATTTCCATTTAATTTCATGCCCATACCGCCCATACATTGTTATCTGCCGATAACAGCACAAATTCTCCGTGCATTTAGTTAATCACTGATTTATAAAAGTGTTATCAAAAAAAGCTCAATACTGGATTCCCGCCTTCGCGGGAATGACAGGCGTATGTTATTATTGAAGCAATCTCATAAGTATCAGGATAGATAAAGATTGCCACGCCGACCGAGGGTCGTCTCGCAATGACAATTGAGGATTGAGTCACAGTCTATTGTCGGGAATGAAAGGGAATTATGTTGAAAGCCAAAACTAAAAACATCAGCATCGTTTTATATAAACCGAAATACGCGGGGAATATCGGTTCGGTTGCCCGCGCCGCAAAAAACATGGGAATCAGCAATATAATGGTTGTGGGAACAGCCGATTTTGACCGGGAGGAAATGCAGCAGCGCTCCACTCATCTGGCTGCCGATGTTTTAGATCAAATCCAGTATTTTGAACACATTGGCGAAGCTCTCGGCAGCTTCAATTATATTGTGGGAACAACCGCCCGTCTGGGTAAAGCCCGTGGGCCGTTTATCGCGCCGCGGGCGGCAGCCCGTGATATTGCCGATATCTCTCAGAAAAACAAGGTTGCCCTGCTTTTCGGCCCGGAAGATACCGGNNGAATTCACTTCTCTTAATCTTTCTCATGCCGTGATGATCCTGTGCTATGAAATATTTACCGCTCCGTCTGCGGCAACTACTGTAGCGGAGGCAACACCCAAATTAGCGCTATCTTCGGAGCTGGAAGGAATGTATGGACAAATCAAAACATTGCTTGCTGATATCGAATTTTTAAATCCCGAAAATCCTGATTACTGGATGATGCATCTGCGCCGCCTCTTTGCCCGCGCCGGGCTTTTGTCCCGCGAGGTAGGGATTATTCGCGGTATCTGCCGTCAACTTGCG
>PLNU01000137.1:6085-8879 GCA_003142835.1 Syntrophaceae bacterium | reverse complement strand
TAAATCCGGGATGATCGGTGTGTAAGCCTTCTTTTGCATTGAGTTTAGCTCCTGAGGGTATGGTATGATTAATAATAAGCACTACATGTGGTAGTGTTTTTCCTATTAACTACAACATTTAGGCTTTGTCAATAGTGGAAAGGAATCTTTTTTTAGAAATGATATTAAGAGTGATTGTCTATAAAATCGTAGATTTCCTGGTGTGTACAAACTTCATAGTATTTTCTTGATGTTTCGCCGGTCATATCCATGGCTTCCGGTTTGACTTCATAAATTGTGGCTTCCCGAATAGCAAGGTGCTGATAATTGCCGTTTACTGTAGGCACTTTGCCTGTATAGAGCTTCACATTTTCATCTTTGCCTGCCGGAAAGCTGACTGTTTTCAGATTGATCTCTTTCGTGAGCTTATTAAAACCATCTTCGCTAAGTTCAATTCCGTTGACATTATAGCGCAGGGAAAAGTCGTCTGTTGTGTCTTCAGTTTCTTCTTCCGCGGCATTTTTAAAGACAAATAAATTGAAGAGATGGTTTTGATTTTTTAAACGCTTGCGCAGTTTCTTATCGCAGCTCGATAGCCGGTCTGCCAGATTGATAGCCGGAGAAATCATGATCCTCGAATCGCCATCTAAAAGATAAGCCGGAGGGCCCTGGCTGTAGCAGATACCAACTCCCAGTTCGAGTATGGGCAGATTATTTTCTTTATTTTTTACATTATAGCGATGAACAATTTGCAGTATTCTGATGGCCAGTCCGCATGCTCGCGCCACACTATAACAGCCCTGCGGTGTGTCTTCACTTTCAAAGATGGATAGAATAATCGCGTCCCCCTCAATAAAGACTTTGGCGGCGCCATATTCGAAAAGAATAGCGGAGATCGGATCAAAAAAATTAAGACTGAAATATGATGCCGGATTAAGTCCCCTGGCTCTCATTGTATGATTGATATTCATTGAACCGCGGATGTCCGCTTTGATGATGACGTGATTACTGACCGATTTTTCTTCTTTGACCCGCTCCTCCGGAAGCAGAAACTCAAAAAGTGACCGGTTTCCCCGCGATAGTAAAAGAACCTTTTCTTCTGTCGCGAGGTTGATTGCGTCCATCGCATCCCTGAGAATACGGCAATTATAGAGATCCCGTTGATAGCGGGAAAATTGTTTTAGAAACATCAGTAAATGCTGCTTCTTTTCTTCCGTGGTACTGCCGTTGATCCGTTTGACTGTTTGCTGAAGGGGTGCAAGAGTGAGGGCCTTGCCGTGAAGAGATTTCCGGCGTTTCAGTTGACGGATAATAGATTTTCTTGACCAGAAATCAACCAGGAATTCTCTTATTTGCCTTGGCACCATAGGTGGGCAGTAGTTGCCATATACTGATTTCATTTCAAAAGCCGCGACAATTAACCTGATCAGACGGGATTTTTTAAATTTACGGTAAAAAAAATTGAGCAACTTCTGCTGAGTTTTTATTTGTTCTTTGAGTTTTCGAAGAACATCTTTTGATTCTTTTGCCCTTTTGACCCTTTCGTACTGTTCTAGCGAATCGAAACAGTTGAACATCCGGTCAACATTGCCTGTCTCTATTATCCATGAATCAAATATGTTCGCTTCAGCATCAAAAAAACGTTCATCTTTTTGATCTTTGCTTTCATTCACACCCATCGAATTCTCGTCTTTGGTATTCTCCTGCCCTAAATCAGTTTTGGCAAGCAGGTCATAGATGATCGATTTGACGCTTTCGTAATTATCCGTATCCTCGGATTGCTGGCCTAAAAGTACATATTCTTCGATTAGAAAAAAATCGTCGGCAGGATTGTCTGTATGGAGTAGGGGGTTAATAAAATAATTGCCCGGTAAAATGTTCCTGGGAAGGAAATGCGTTTCTCTCATATTTCGCAGGTTTCTTGCTTGAATATCGGCCAACAGCTGGAACAGTTCTTTTCCCACAAGACGAATGATTCGATTCTGATGGAGTTTAATATCAGTGAGTTTATCTTTAATTTTGAAACCTTCATTCTGGTCATGTCTTTGAGATAATTGATAGATTCTAACGAGAGGTTCAAAATGCACGACTAAATTTTTATATTGATATTTGATTTCTTCTAAAAACATTTTTGCCAGAGCTGCCTGCCCCAGGAAATCTATTTGAACTTCAGCTGCGGATTTAGCTCTGCTTATGCCGTCCAGCAAAACATCGGTACAAACACGCCTCAATGTGTCCTTTTCAATTTCACAAAATTCTCTTTTATAGTCCTTGAAAAAATATTCCGACCGACTATGTTTGATCATCAAAAGAGATGCTGTCCGTTTTAGTGCTTTGTAGACTTGAGGGCTGATGTGGACATCAAAGTGGATGTTGTCCACACCGAAAACAAGTCTGTTCAAAGAATAATCGATTTGATAGCGTTTAAGATCGAGGTTTTTGAGGCTTGGCGGTTTTGTAAAAAAATGAATAATATTTAGCATGGCATCCTTCTATTAGATAGATTGGACAGCGATAGTAATTGTAATAAAGTAATCTTAAAAAAGCAACATCGGCAGTATTATTTTTTGTTCAAAACAAAAAAAGGCGCGTGGTTGGAGGTGAAGAATTCCGGTTTTCGTTTGAGTATCGGCGCAATCGCCGGATGCTTTTTAAAAGTCTTCTCCAGAAAATTGCGCACCACAGGACGATGCCAGCCCGCGAGGTGATGAAAGTTTTTGTACAAAGACAAATCGCCTTCGTAAAAATCATGAGTTGCCAAACTTTGCGCCTCAATGCTTGCGGCAGGTAAATTAAAAATAGCCAGATTCAAAAA
>PLNU01000137.1:0-6020 GCA_003142835.1 Syntrophaceae bacterium | reverse complement strand
CAGCCGCTGCGTTTTAAGGATAAACAAAAATCAGCATCAGCCAAATGTTCTGTGATCCGTGTAAAGCCATACCAGGGCGCGCCCGGCGGCCTTTGCGCCAGCGCTTTCAGCAGTGACGGAGAGATAGAGCTATCCAGAATATGAATTAGTGAAGGATTAATCTGCCGTGTCAAGACTTGCAGCTCTTCTGTTGCCTGAGAAACCCCCAGAGGCAAATAAGTATTGCCTTCCGCTTTTTCCGGGCAAAAAGCGCAGTTGTGCCAGTAGCATCCATGAGCGCTGCTGTAAGGCAGGATCACACCCGGTGATAAGTATTGATTAATCGGGAAGCAATTGTAATCGGGTGAGCAATTGATTAAGCCCTCATTTACTCCCAGAAGTTTCAGTAATTTTTCTTCTCCGGGGCCGGCGACCGTTTCATCTACAAGTCCCTTGAAAATATCATTGTGGGCGCCAAGTTTCATCCACGACGTTACAAGAGATCCGCCCAATATAATCTTTTGCCGCGGCGCAGTTCGTTTGATGAAGCCGATCATGGCAAAAGTACAAAGCGCCTGGCTCAGATAGTTTAAAGAAAAACCGATAAATTCCGGGTTTTCTTCCAGTGCTTTCATCAGGCGATGTTGAAAGTAAGGATAGAAAGGATTCGCCTGCGGTTTTTCGGCTGCGGATATTAAGTCGGAACTCTTTACCGGGGATAGGCATTGATCGCGATAATCGGCAAGTGATAGATCAACACGCCATGATTTACCCGCCACATTTATAAGATGGTTAATATCCATAACTGCCCGCTGGTAGCGGCTTGGGCTTTGGTAGGTGGCGATGTCTTGCAGCGCGGCGAGATTACTCTCCATTTTTTTACAGGCGCGCGTTGTCCAGTGGTCGGTTGTTGTATTGTTATTGGAAGCATCCTTAAGCAGGTAGAGGATACCCTCCAGATTGGCGTCAATAACCTTGTGATTAATGCGATTTGCGCTTAAACAGGAAGATAATTTAGCAAGGCCGGCCGGCGGCTCTGAGGGTTTGATAAGTGGTGGATGAATTAAAATTATTTTTGAGGGCATAGGTTATATATTTATTTTAAAAGCCGTTTTATTTGTCTGATATCCCTTTAGTATCTAATTATTGCCTGCGCAAGGTCAATTTTATAGTTGATATTTGCCGCTTGACAGGTGGTAATCTTTACGCAATAGTCACTCCGCATGATAGCTAATGCTATCCTGTTTTAGCCAGAAGTATTGAGTAATACAATGATCGGTGTCTTGCTTTTTTAAAATAGATTGTTATGTTTGAGCATAGTTCGAAACATAAAAATTAAAAAATCTTTTGGTATCTTGTGAAAAATAAAATAATTAAGCCATTGCCAAGCAAAGGTAAAATAATATTAACTGTTTGGATAGCGCTGTTCTTTGCGCTATCTAATCTTGGCGCATTTGCAGCCGAAAAGTATCCGGCACCACGGGGAACGGCCGTTAATGATTTTGCCAATGTTATTGATCCGGCAAGTAGCGCTAAAATGGAATCTCTGGCGCGGGAAGTTCTGCAAAAGACTGGCACGGCTGTGGTTGTGGCAACAGTTGCTACTGTTGGCGAAAATGAAGATTACCTCCTCTATGCCAATGGCCTTTACAAAGCCTGGGGTATCGGCAAAAAAGGTGAAGACAAGGGCGTTTTAATATTTTTGACGGTTAAGGAACGGAAAATCCGGATTGAAACGGGCTATGGAGTAGAAGGAATTTTGCCGGATGGCCTGGTTGGCGAAATACTCGATAAATATGTCTTGCCGCAGCTTAAAGCCGGTGATTACGGCGAAGGTCTTTACAACGCGGTTTATGCCTGTAGCGCGTATATCGCAAAAGATGCCGGTGTTCAACTTAGCGGATCGGCCATACCCTACCGGACCAAAGCCCGTGCCGAAAAAAAAGGTATTGGCGTTGTTGGAATTATAATATTTCTAATTATTGCGGCGCTGCTTTTAGGCACAAAAACAGGTCGGTCGATGTTACCCTGGATATTGCTTTTGTTATTAAGCGGTAGTGGCCGAGGTGGAGGTGGTTTTGGCGGTGGTTTTGGGGGCTTCGGCGGTGGTGGTAGTGGCGGCGGGGGCTCCGATAGAGGTTTTTAATCAAATAATCAGGTGCAAAAAATGGCAAAAATACCAGATCAACCACAGGAAGTGTTTGTTCCTTTAACTCAGGATTATCTGAAAGTATTCGGCAGCGAGCTTGTTTCTTTGATAGTGTATGGCAGCGCCGCGGCCGCGGCCGCATCCTATGTTAAAGGCAAGTCCGATATAAACCTGCTTGTAGTTCTAACTCCGGCAGGCATTAACAAGCTCGATGCCGCGTTCGATACAGTAAAATACTGGAAGAAGCGCAAAGTCGCCACACCACTTGTGATGACCAAGGAATTTATTGAAACTTCATTGGATTCTTATCCCATAGAATTTCTGAACATGAAAAACAGCCATATTTTGGTTTATGGCGAAAATGTTCTGGCGAATCTCGCATTTCAACCGGCAGACCTGCGGTTGCAAATTGAGAGAGAAATCAAAGGGAAAATCATCCTGCTTACTCAAGGCTATCTGGGAACAGAAGGTTCGGCGCGTGCGCTGAGGCAATTGATTCGCAATTCATTTACGGCGTTTATTTCAATTTTTAATGCCATGCTTTACTTAAAACAGGAAAAGGCGCCGCAGACCAGGCGCGAGACAATCAAAGAGGCCTGCAATCTGTTTTCACTGGACCCAGCGGTATTTGAGCTTTGTTCTGATATTAAGGAAGGCAAAGATAATCTCGCAGGTCCGGAAATCATCGATACATTTAAAAAATATCTGCATGAAGTCGAAAAGATTGGCAACATAGTTGATGAATTATAAATAAAAATTAACATATTTCAGGAGGTAAAAAATGGATCCCAAAAAGAAAACTCTGATTATCGTGCTGGTTGTAGCCCTTATTATAGGGGTCGCGGTGTATTCGTTTTTCGCAGGCAACTATAATAAATTTGTCAAAATGGATATGGCAATTAAGGCGGCCTGGTCACAGGTGGAAAATCAACTACAGCGGCGCTATGACCTGATCCCGAATCTGATGGAAACCGTCAAAGGTTATGCCAAACAGGAAAAGGATGTTTTGGTGGAAGTAACTAATGCGAGAGCTAAAGTCGGCGGTGCTGGAAATATTCCTGATAAGATCGCGGCTAATAATCAATTGACCGGAGCATTGAGCCGGTTGATGGTGGTTGTGGAAAAATATCCTGATTTAAAATCAAATCAGAATTTCCTGAAGCTGCAGGACGAACTGGCCGGAACCGAAAACAGAATTGCCGTAGAGAGGATGAGATACAACGAAACCGTAAAAGTTTATAATGAAGCAATAAGATCATTCCCGGCTAACATGCTTGCTGGTATGTATGGATTCAAAGAGGCCGCATTTTTCAAAGTAGACGAAGTAGCGAAAGCAGCACCCAAAGTAAAATTTTAACCGGAATAGAACAAGGGGTTGCAACCCCTTGTTCTTCTGAAAATCTGCCCTGAACCTTTTAGTTATGGGAGGTTCAGGGTTTTTTTATTCGTCAGGAAATTCGGCGCATTGCCATATCCCTCCGTCCAGCAGAAAACGGCTATACTCGCCAGGTCTTTCAGGCTGCTTATATCTTTCAATGCTGTATTCGGGATCATGCGGTAACATTAATCCATTCTTCATTGGCTGGGGCATGATGGGGTAAATTGTGCGGTTGCGGGCTGCCGCAAAAAGTTCATCTAATACCCCTTCGCTTTCTTTGGCTAACTTTGTTGGCAGCGTCGTCGGCTTCCTCAACGTATTAGTAATACGCCTGCGGAGCCTCCTCCTCGCCGCCTCGTTATCCTTTGAAATCGAAAGGGTATAAACACTGATAAATTTTGCCATTTCTTCAATAGTCTTTAACGTCGGGGGCATCAATGTGATTTTTCCGGCTGTGTGCATTTGCAGCGCGTCATGAGGTGTTACCCAAAGCGATGAGGTCAGTTCATCTGAGTCTGTGGTTGCACTCTGACCTTGGGGCAGCTCCGCCAGAAAGAAACGTGTGCTGAATCGCTTGGGTACAATTTCCGGTGTAATCCAATGGGAATAAGGAATGAGCAACGCAGGCATTAGGATCAGCTCTTCTTGCCTGGCTATTTCTTTAAGAGTTATATTTCCCAGATTTAGGGATTGCCGGTAAGCGGCAAAACGTGATTTGATTATTGCGTTGCCAAAATCGATCGAATGGCCGCTTTTTGTGCGCGCGAAGAGAACACCTGTTTCCTCAAAAGTTTCTCTGATGGCGCAGATGAAAAAGCTCAGCGCCGTCTTCTTTGTAAGAGTGTTATCCTGCAATAATGAGTGAGGATGGAAATCTTCTTTTGCCAATATGAGTTTGGTAAGAGCAAAATCAGCATCGGCGGCTTCCAGCTTCCCTCCGGGGAAAACAAAAGCCCCCGCCATGAATGATTGACGGACATGGCGGCGGGCTAAAAATACCTCCAGCGTTTTTCTGTGCTCCTGGCGAACCAAAATCACAGTTGCCGAGTCTTTAGGGGCGCTATTTATCGCGGGTGAAGACAAAATATTTACCAATGCCTCGCAAAATTATTTGGCGATCAAACCGCCGTCGGTTACCAGAACATGCCCGGTAATATAGGCCGATGCGTCGGACGCCAGAAACACTGCCGTTCCCTTCATATCATCGATCTCTCCGATTCTGCGCAGTGGTATCTCGTTGATCATGGCATCGCGCACATCTTTGAGTTCCGGCTTGTCAATATAAGCCATCATGTCGGTGTGGAAAAAACCCGGTGCAATAGCATTAACACGGATATGGTACGGGGCCAACTTTACGGCAAGGTTCATGGTCAGTAAGTTGATGGCGGCTTTTGTAGAATTATAAGGTATGGCCGGATGAGCTTCTTCTGTTGAACCGCGGAAGGCCATGACTGAAGACATATTAATGATGTTTCCGCCACCTTGCTTTTTCATGATGCGGGCAACTTTTTGAGTGAGAATCCAGACTCCGCGAACATTAACATTGAAGAGATGATCCCATTTTTCCAGAGGAAATTCAAGTGTGGGAGCTCCCCAGGTTGCTCCGGCGTTATTGACCAGAATATCAATGTGCCCGAATTTCTTTTGTGCTTCGCTAAGCATGTTATCAATCGTATCTTCTTTGCCCATATCACAGGTAATCGCGATGGCGCGCACTTTGTGTTTGGTTTCTAATTCCTTGGCTGTGTCTTCCAGGTTTTTGAGCTTGCGGGATGTTAAAATCAAATCCGCTCCGGCTTCCGCCAGTCCTGTCGCGATAAATTTACCGATTCCACGGCCACCGCCCGTAACCAGGGCAACTTTCCCTTTGAGTGAAAATAATTCTGTAATGTTCATAAAATTCTCCCTTGAAGATAATTATTTTTGTCCAGTACTGTTCTGGATGTATCTCAATGCCAATTCTAAATCGAAGCGCTATCTTTGCGCCCCTGAACAACAGGGGGCTTTTATTATCATTAAAGGGCGTATCATCATAGCAAAATTTATGGGTGGAAAAACAATAGATTGGCTGGAATATCACTGCGTGAGCAGCAACAGCAATTGGTGATCATGCTGATTACTCTTCCGGGCGTGTTCAAATAGGCAGCTAAAGCCAAAGACGGGAGTGGGAATCGAACCCACATCTACTCGTTTTCACGCGAGTAGCATCACAGGTTTGAAGCCTGCGCCGCACACCAGCACGAACGTCCCGTCATCTAATACCAATTCGCTTGTAAGTTANNTTTGAAAGCGAAATGGTATAAATTATAAAAAGAAAATTGATTGTCCGAACGGCTCATCGTAATAACTATGAAGCGGGTGTCAAAAAGAGCTTGCATTCTTTTTGTACCATAGCTTCAACCTTCACTGAATATTTTCTTGATTCGGCAAGCCGAGAAACATTCTCCCTGGCTACGGCCGTTTCCAGAAGAATTGTAATCGGCTCTCCCGGATTTTTATCAATGGCTTGCTTTG
>PLNU01000176.1:1308-43524 GCA_003142835.1 Syntrophaceae bacterium | reverse complement strand
CAATTTACTGGTTTAAAGCGAAGTAAGGGACAGAATTATTTTTGAAGATATGAAGAAAGGACAGGTTTTGCCTGTCCTTTCTTTTTTTTGTTCCCGCCAGGTTCTCCTTTCCGGACCGGAAAGAAGGCTCTATTTTTCCTTGGCATATAATCCAAATTGTTCATCTAACAAATTTTAATTCATTGCGTTCTTAAAATTTTAGCTGCGCGAATAATGCGCCCGTGCCAGAAACTTGTTGACACCGGAAAATGTTTTTCCTATACTTATAAAAAGGGCAGTAAGTTCTCATCAAATCAATAGTTAATATTAATACAGGGGGTGAAAATGAATATTTTAGTCGCATATAAGGGGGGGACTGATCTGGATAAAACTGTTTTAGCATTGGCCAAAAAACACGCTAAGGCTTTTAACGCCAGGCTTTATGTCGCTACATCAATGGAAACCGCATCTTCAAGGGAAATGGATGAATTAGACAGAATTAAAAGTCACCTGGAATATTTAAAGGAGGCAATTGAAAAGGAAGGTATTTCCTGTGAGACCCACCTGTTGATCCGCGGCATCGCCCCGGGAGAGGACATCGTTGAGTTCGCCAATGATCAAAAAATAGATGAGATTTTTATCGGAATTGTAAAAAAATCAAAGGTTGGAAAATTGCTTTTCGGCTCCAACGCCCAGTATATTATTCTGGAAGCTCCCTGTCCGGTAGTTTCCATAAAATAACAAGATGAAGCAACTCGTTCAACTTGGTATCAAAATTTTTTCTTGAGCTCCTGTTTTAATATCTTTCCGGTGGGGTTACGCGGAAAGTCCGTCATAAATTCCACAAATTCCGGCAGCTTGTATTTGGCGATTTTATCCTGGAGGTATTGCTTAACCTCATCTTCCGTCATGGTGCAGGATTCATTTAATATGATACAGGCCCGCACCCGCTCACCGAGGGCCTTGTCCGGCGCTCCGATAACGCAGACTTCGGCGATCTTCGGATGCTTCTCCAGTGGAATCTCTATTTCGCGGGGATAAATATTCTCGCCGCCGCGGTTGATCATCTCTTTTTTGCGGCCGGAAATATAAACGTATCCCTTTTCATCCATATGCCCCATATCGCCGGTGAGTAGCCAGCCCTCCCTGAGGCTCTCCGCCGTCGCTTCCGGTTTATTCAGATAACCGATCATGACCGCATCACCCTTGACGCAGATTTCACCTCGCTCTCCGTAAGGCAGGATGTTGTTGGCGTCATCCATAATCTCCACCTCCAGACCCGGGAAGGCCATCCCGATGGAACCCAGATTTTCTGGAATGCCGGAGGACGATGTGGAAACTCCGGTGGCTTCGGTCAGACCGTAACCGTCAACAACTTCGACACTGTATTTTTCCTTGAAACCGCGAATCAGTTCCACCGGCATGGGCGCCGCACCGGTGAAAGCCATCCTCAGCTTGAGCTTGTCAAACTCAATGGTTTTGGGATCGGCGGCATTATAGATATAGGAATACATAGCCGGCACGCCCTGCACAGTGGTCACCCCGTAGCGGGTCAGTGACGGCCAGAAATCCGTAGGCGAGAAAGTCTTACGGATGCATAAAGCCAGACCCTGAAAGATGGTAGGATAAGTCCAGACGCACAGAGGATTGACATGGAACATGGGCAGGATAATCATAAACACATCGCCGGGCAGAGCGGTGCCGTAACCGGCTCCGCCTTTGCAGATGGCAAGTTCGTTGCGGTTGGAAAGAAGGATTCCTTTGGGCATGCCTGTCGTTCCGGAAGAATAGAGCAGTATGAAAGGATCGTCCAGCTTCTGAGGAACCAGACATTCAGTCGACGGGTATTTAGCAAGAATTTCTTTTAGTGTCGTTTCGGAAATATGCGCTCCGTGGTCTATACCTGTGACCACTTCCACAACAACCGGCTTGTGGGTGGATAGCTGCCAGCCTTTGGCGAACTCCTCCATATATTCGCTGCCCACAAAAGCCACCTTGGGGCGGGAGTCTTCCAGAACGTAAGCGATTTCCGGTCCTTTAAGCATATAATTAATCCCGCCGGCAATGGCTCCCAACTTTTGAGCGCCGAACATGGTATAATAAATCTCAGGAGAACTAAGAACCATGACCGACACAATGTCGCCCTTCTTCACACCTTTTTCCTGCAAATAATGGGCAACCGAATTGGCGCGGTCGTTGACCTGCCCGTAAGTGATGACATCATCATAGTAATAAACAAGGGTGGCATCGGGAATCTCCCGGGCGCGGACGACGACCATTTCGGCAATACTGTCAAATTCGATTTTTCTTCCCTGAAGCGTGGCTGATTTTTCCAACGGAACCCAAGTTCGGACATAACGTTTGCTCTTATCGATCATGGATCTCTCCTCATTTTAATGAATGTCTGGGTGCGCCCGCTTTGTCCTGCCCGATGATAAGGGAGCCTCCGGACCAAAAAACATCAATTTTCTTAACCGGAATTTTTCATCAATAAGTTCCATCTGTCGATTTATTGCTCGCTCGCTGCCGGATTCAACAGGGCTATGGTATGGGATAATAACTCATTGCCGCCTCCAGCCGTCCCAGTTGGCCGCCGCCTTCCCAAAGCTGAATAATCTTGAAGTCGCGCAGGTATTTTTCGACATGGTATTCCTTGGTGTAGCCGTAGGCGCCCATCAGCTCCATGGCGCGGTTACAGACCATCTCCGCGATATCGCAGGCATAGACCTTGGCCCCGCTAGCCTTTCCCATCAGGAAGGATTCGCCAGGATCGCCGAACTCCTTCCGGTCGAACATGGAGGCGACGCTCAGATAATAAGCCCGGGCGCTTTCGATTCCGATGGCCATGTCGGCGATCATGGCGGCCTGGAGAGAATGCTCGCGGACGGCTTTCCCTTTGTAGAATCGGTTTGCCGTGTAATCGATCACGATTTCAAGAACGGCCTGTGCGTTTCCAACCGCGAACCCGGCGCTGCTGAGGCGGCCCCACGACAAGGCGGCCCTGAACAGTTTCCAGTCCTCGCCGGGCCCCGCCAGACGGTATTCCTTAGGCACGCGGACATTGTCCAGGTAGATATCGGCATTCACGTCGCTGTAGCGCATTCCCATCTTGTTCTCCGGTTTCCCGAAGGTCAGACCGGGAAGTCCGTTCGGGACGTAAATCAGCGCAACCCCTTCCTCCCCGAGGGACGGATCGGTTGTGCAGAGAACGCCGTAAACTTCGGCAATTCCCGCACCGCCAGGCCAGCGCTTCGACCCGTTGATCACCCATTCGTTGCCGTCGAGCTTCGCGGTTGTCCGGAGGGACGCTCCGTGCTGCGTAGGGTCCTCGCCGTTACACCCGCCGGCCGGTTCGGTCAACGCGAAGCAGGCCGTATGGCGCTCGTCGGAGCAGAAGGGGGCCATCAGTTTTTCGAGCACCGCCTTGTTGCGCGCCCGCATCGCCGGACCGAAGAGCCATTCCGGGCAGGTCATCTCGGTGGCAAGCCCGCTGTCCCCGCGCGCAAGCTCCTCGCAAACCGCCACGTACTCGACGGCCGAACCGATCTGCACGCCTCCGTATTTCGGCGCCAGTCCGTAGCGCTGCATCCCCATCTTGACCAGCTTATCAATCGCCTCCTCACAGGCTTCGCGGCTCTCGTCAAGCTGGACTCTGACCGGCATGATTTCCTTGTCCACAAAGGTCCGTACATTGTTCAGGAGCGCCTTGCTCTCCTCGCTGATGAAAGTTCCGTATCTTTTCATAGATTCCTCCTTTTGCTGATCAATCGTTTCCCGTTATTTTCAATCTTTTTACAGTCAAATCATCCACGACCAGAGAGTCGATTTTCATTTTTTTTGCATGGAATTTGCCGATGACCAGGCGTCCGATGACCACAGCGCCGACGGTCAGTGCTCCGATAGCCAGCGCTCCCATGGCCAGAGCGCCGAGGCTTGCGGCGCCCATGGCGATGGCGCCTGTCGACGCCGCGCCGACGCTCGTCGTACCGGAGCGGACTTTCCTGACATTGATGATTTTATCTTTCTTTGCCGTTGTATTTACTTGAGATTCAGGGTTATTTTCACTCAACATGGTTTTAACTCCTCATATCGTTGCATGTACAGAAGTTTTTTTGTTTGATAAGAACTTGCTTGTTCATGGTTGAACTATAGGAATTTCGGTCTTGTATGTCAAGGTAATCTTGGCCACAAAATGTGGGGTGCGGCACCGATGTTTGTCGTCTGGCGTGAATTGTGTTTATTATGACAGGAAGACCCCGGCTATGGTTTATTTCGACTCTCAATCGCAGAAACAGGCTGCGGCATGAACCTTAACCCAGGGCAGTTTCCCACTTATGAATCCCTGTTTCCTGTCCTAATAAACCAGTCCACCTGTCTATTTCTTCTTCTTGCCAACCTCGTAATTAGCTATCCTAATTGCCTTCGCCTCATCACCAGTATCACGCAATATCGCATTCGCTATCCTCGCAGCCTCCCGCGCCTGTCCCGCACTCAACTTCTTATTGTGCTTGCTCCTGAAACTTTCACCCGTCCACGGCATAAATCCACCTACCCTTTCTTCCACTTCTTTGCATTCTTAGCAAATACCTTTCTCTCCTTCGTCCACTTGTCAAAAAATGGGCGCTGTTGTACTAGCTCACTAATTCGGTACCTTTTTGGAGCTTATCAAAAGGTGTTTTATAATTCAAGCCTCCATGCCTGCGGAGGTGATTAGTCATGCGTCAAGTCTGCCTTTGACGTATGGCAATAGTCAACGGCAGACCCCTCCGATTACAACGTTTTCCAGACCGAAATATCTACCAAAATAAAATTAGGAGTTAGTATTAGTTGATAGAAAGTAATGTCTTGATGAACGCAATAAGTTGATAATTCAGAATGATCCCGTTATCCCTTTCATGTTTGTCTCCGGAATTATTAGAAAATCAAGGATATAGAAGAGGCTTTTGCCGGGCGGCAAAAGCCTCTTTATTGGAAAAATATTTTTAGTAAAACATTTTTTGGTTGATTTGAACTATTTTTTCAGTTTGCTGATAGCATTATCCAAATGCTTTTTGGCGACCGTCGGCGACATAACCGCCCTGGGGGTTTCGCCAAAAGCGTTGATATCGTTCAATTCATTCATCACATTCCTGAAACCCGGGTCAAAAGAAAATGCGCGGACAGGCTGATTGAAATTTATTTCATTTCCGTATTGATCAACGAAGGAGGCAGCCTTGCTGCTGATCGTGATACCGTTTTCGGGATTGCCGTCCTGATCAAGTGTCTGCAGAAGAACACTGATATTAACAACCCGTTGATCGGAAGTATCCTTGGCACCGGCAGCAATGTCCAGTGGAGTCAAGACGGGTTTTCCAGCAGCGGAACCGAGTACAACCCTGCCGATAGAAAAGGTGACTTCTTCACCCTCTTTATACTTGAAAGTGCCGGTTGCGTCGGTCATTCCCCCGACAGTCGGGGTCTTGTAGGTTATTCCTGCAACGGGACCGTCAATGAACACGCCAGTTAAAACGCCCGGAGTGCTGCTTACACTGGAGCCCAAACCACTGCAACCAATAGCTGCAGCCAAAAGAATCATTCCGAAAATCGACCCGACAAAATTAAAAAAACTAGACTTCCTATGCATACTCTCTACTCCTCCTTCAGAATTTTTATTGAACAACTTAATTGGAAGTTGCTTTACATCTGATTACTTAACAAAAACGTGATGTTTTTTAACCTGATAATTCTTTACTAAGGCAAGTTTGATAAGACATTGCTTGTTCATGGTTGAACTATAAGAAACTCGGTCTTGTATGTCAAGGAAATCTTTACCAGGAAATATTGACCACAAAATGTGGAGTGCGGCACCGATGACCGCGCCGGTGGTACATTGCGACATCCGTCCTTATGAGAAATCTGTTCACCTTCCAAAGGGGTATTTTTTACAGAATTTAGATAGACCTCTCCTTCACGCCTTTAGAGTCGCCTGAGTATATCGGCGGGTTTCATTTTAGACATTCGTCTTCCCATGAAATAACTTGCCAGTCCTCCCGCAAAGACAGACAAAGCCAGCGCTGCCGCCGTTAAGCCCGCGGAGAAACTTACCGGCAGTCGAATCGTTTTGACTGCTGCTGCCGCATCCTTGGCAAAGGCCGGCGTAAGGTTAAGTTCCCACGGCGTTGATACAGGAATGGAAAGATAGCCAAGGAGATAAGAAATCAGGTATCCTGCCGCAATACCGGCAATACCTCCCATGACGGATTGCAGAACGACTTCTCCCAGAAGTTGCTTTTGTATATCACTACTCGTCCAGCCGATAGCCTTCAAAATACCGATTTCACGAGAGCGTTCCACCAGATTTCCGATCATGGTTTTGATAATCAGAAAAAAAGCTCCAGCTAAGGCGACGAGAGATACGACCAGAGAAAACTGGCTGGAAATTTGTGACATGCCGCCCATTAGCTCAAGAAAGGAGTCCGAGCTGGTTACAGTTACACCAGGGAGTGTTTTAGAGATTTGTGTTTTAATTTCGTCAATCTGTGCCGGATTTTTCATATGGAGATAGGCAATGTTTATATCTCCGGCGCTCCCCGCCAACAGTGATTGCGCGTCCGCCAGAGGCAAGTAGATATTGGCTGAAGCAACCTGGGATCCTTCCTTAATCTCCAGAAGGCCAACCACGTAAAAAGAGTGTCCGCCGATTCTATATGTGTCTCCCAATTTGATTTGATGAAATTTGGCAAAATGCTTTTCGAGAACAGCTTCCCCCGCTTTGCTGAAAAAATGTCCCTGTGCAAGCCAATCTTTAACTTTAATCGGCCCCAAGCTGGGCGCAGTCAGATCCACACCCATTATCGTTTTAAAGCCGCCCTGATCAAATTCCCAGAGTAGCAGCGAGGCGGCCATAGCGTCTATGCCGGAAATGGTTCGGAGCTTCTCCATATCTTGCGCAGAAAGAATTTGATTGGAAAAAGGCAGCCGGATGCCGCGCATGGATGCCGGAGGTTGCCCCGAGTCCAGAGAGCGTTTCTCGGCCCGCTGCACAACAATATCCGCTCCGATATTTTTGAAGGGCAAACTTATTGCCCGCTGATAGGCCGCGGATACCGCATTAATGGAAACAAAAAGAGCAATCCCCACGGCAATTCCTAAAACATTTACAATTGTCCGGTGGCGATGATGACGAATTTCCTTCCAGATATAACGATAGTTCATAAATTATTCCATTTCTAAATCAAAGATGATATCGCGGCGGCGAGAAAGAGGCTCCGTAGGGAACGGTTTTAAACCGTTCCTTACAAATACGTTGAGGAGCCGATGACGAAGCCAACAAAGATAGCGCTTTGATTTAGACATGGGATTCCTTATTTTTTCTGTGTTGCCTTGTTCAGCGCATTACGTAAATCGTCTATCGTCCATTTTCCCTGAAAAAAAGCGGGGCCCGATCCAGTAGGAAAACCGCTAAACTTAATTTCTTTTCCTTTTATCGAAACATCACTTTTTCCGGCGATCCAGATCATCAGCGGAACATGCTGACTTATTCCTTTCTTGCGCATGAACCGTTCTCCTTCCGGGCTGTCAAAATCGTACCGGGAAACGGTGATCTTGTCTTTGTATTGGGCACAGGCATTGTCAATATCCTTCAGAGTGGACAGAAGCGGTCCGTGATTCATATAGAGGATTTCCACAGAAACCTTTTGCTCACCAGCTGCGGCAAGACCAACAGTAACAAGTACAAAAACGATAATACAAAAAATAATTTTTTTCATGCGAGCACCTCCCCATCCTGCATCCGGATAACTCGGTTGGCTGTTTTGGCCAGTTCCGGTTCATGTGTGACCATCAGCATGGTCATTCCTTGTTTTTTATGCAACTCACTTAATATAATCATAATGGCATCTCCTGTTGCGGAATCTAAATTGCCGGTAGGTTCATCGGCAAAAACTATTTTCGGATGATTGGCCAGGGCTCTGGCAATTGCCACCCGCTGTTTTTCCCCGCCGGAAAGGGCCGCAGGTAAATGCTCTGTGCGGTGTCCCATTTCCATCTGGTTTAAGAGTTCCAGCGCCCGATCCTGACGTTGCTCATGAGTCATTTTCATGGGAAAGAGAGGCAGCGCCACATTTTCCCATGCCGAAAGTGTCGGTATCAGATTAAAAGACTGAAATATAAAACCGACATGATTCCGGCGGAATAAAGCCAATTCTTCTTCCGAGGCGCCGGTAATCTCTTTGCCATTGAGGATCACCTGCCCTTTAGTTGGCCTTTCCAGCCCCGATAACAAAGAGAGCAGAGTGGTCTTTCCACAGCCGGATTTACCGACAAGGGAAACAAATTCACCTTCCTTAACTGTCAGAGATACGTCTTTAACGACCTCCAAACTGCCATATTTTTTGGACAGGTTAGCGCCCATCAAAATATCCGCATTATTCATGTCTTAGAACCTCCGAAGGTTTGATTTTGGAAATATGTCTGCCCAGTAGTGCCCCGGTTATGCCGCCGATTAAGACAGAAAGCAGAAGGGCAAAGGCAGCGAGTTTCAAGGGAATGTCAACTGGAAGCCGCAGTGTTTTGTATAGTTGTACTCCACCGCCGGGAAGAAAATGAGGAGTGGGGCTCATTTCCCAGGGGATGGGTATATTAACGGTCATAAAACTCAGGCCGAAAGCAACAACAATAGCAATGAGGATTCCCAGAAGTCCCGCGGCAAAACATTGAATGACTGACTCCATCAGAAGTTGCATTGTTACATTTTGTTGAGTCCAGCCTACAGCTTTCATCACGCCTATTTCCCTCGCCCGTTCGGAAATATTTCCGGCCATTGTTTTAAAGGCAATCAGGATAGCAATAAGCATAGCAATCAATGAGGCGGCCAATGTAAATTTGTCGGATAGAGCAAAGAGACTTCCCAGAAGCTTCAGAAATGATTCCGGTGTGGCGATGACAGCCTTTGCCCCCAGAATGCCTTTCATCGCTGCCGCTGCGGAAATGATTTGCTGTTGATCTGCCTTAATAAAAAGCAGGTTTACATCACCCGGGGCGAAGGGAGAAACTGACTGTAAGGGTCTAGATGATACTGCGATAGCCTGCGCGTCTTTCAACGGCAAATAGAGATTGGCCACGGCAATTTTAGGGGCGCGTGAGGCATCCACCAAACCCACAATCGGGAATGATCTTCCGGCCACAGATATATTATCCCCCACTTTGATTCCAAATTGTTGCGCATAGCCTGCCTCTATCAACGCTTCGGACTTTCCATCTTCCAGAAACCGGCCTTCGGTTACAAAGGCACGAAGGATTGCCGGGCCGATGGGGTTATCTCTTTCAATTCCCAGAACAATCCATGCCCGGTGAGGATCAAACACCCAGACTAAAACGGCTTTACCTGTTCCGATGATTCCGGGAATCTTTTCGATTTTGGTTATCTCTTCCTGGCGAATGGTCACAGCGGAGCAGGGAAACACTGCGCCGGTCAGTTCCTGGGGGACATTCCCGGGCCGTTGCACAGTAATATCTGCACCGATTTCCTTTAGGGGCGCACGGGCAGCTTCACGGTAAGCCAGCGAAAGAGCATTAAGGATGATAAAGAGCGCAATACCGACAGAGAGGCCAAGAACAGAAATATTTGTTCTTCGTCTCTGGTAATAAAGTTCTTTCACAACGTAATGTAAGTTCATTTGATTACCAGATATTGGTTACATAAAACTTAGTTTATCTCATCAGAAAAAATTTAAATACCACGGGTAGGAACCTCAAAGCAAGCTGTGGGGTTCCTACCCTCCGCTTTGCGGGATAAGTTAAACTCCATTCCCGCTGCGCTTGCTTGCGGAATTGGAGTTTAACTAAAAAAAGGGGAGCAGATGCTCCCCTTCCAAAGGAGGGATGGGATATTGGAGCTTATTGGCACATTCCCATTCCTGGACCAGGTTCTCCGTGTCCTCTCATCCCGCCGCGGGGTCCAAATCCGGGACCTCTGTCCCAGCGAGAATTTGCCAGCTTTTCGTTCTGTTCCGGGGTGAGTACTTTGCGAATTTCAAAACGCAATGTCGTAGCTTTGTCTTCCTTCTTATCACGCAATGTTCTTAGCTCTTTTTGAGCGGCGGTAATTTTATCCTTATCAGGATTGGCCTGCAGCCATAGTCTGCGCAATTCCACCGATTTATCGAACATCTTTTCCCTCAGCGGCCTTATTGCTTTTTGATTCTCAGATATCAGTGCTTCAATTTTTGTCTTCTGCTCATCGGAAAGATTCAACTTTTTAAATATTTTGTCCCGATGATAACCAGTGTCGCCCCCCGGACCATTACCCGGGCAACCGCCGGGGCCGGCAGCAAACGCAGGCACCGTTAAAAGCACTCCCAGGGTAAAAGCCATTAATGCTAATGTTAACTTTTTCATAATCAATCTCCTTTCCAGAGTTTTATAGTTTATTGAAACTATTTTTTTACAGTGATTAAATTACCATCATTATTATTTACAAATCTGACGGATAGATACGCAGCCAGTATATATTCCAGCAGCAACTTCCTCGGGATAAGTGAATAATAACGGCCCAATAACAATCCCATGATTATACTTAATAATATCAATGTCATCTTTTTCATAATCAATCTCCTGTGGAACGGTTATCCTAATCACTGTTGCCTTCTTAACTGAGCAAGGTTTATGCCAACAAAAGCTAAGCTCAATAACTGCCTGTTATTAAATAATAAATTATGAATAAGCCAAATATCACTTGTTTTTTTTCGCTGTTGAGTGGATAATATGTATCCAGTTGAGAGTATCCACGTGGGTACAAAAGAGCCATCGAGCAGTGGAGATTTAATACCAATTCGCTTTCTTTGGCTAACTTTGTTGGCAGCGTCGTCGGCTTCCTCAGCGTATGTACAATACGCCTGCGGAGCCTCCTCCTCGCCGCCGCGTTATCCTTTGAAAGCGAAATGGCATAAGTATGGTGCTAAAAGCTAAGAAAAGAATTTGGTTTAATATCTCTGTTTGGGTAGTTGTCGGCGCAATAGCTGTTATCGCTGTTGTCTCCGCAGTAATGACGTTCGCGCATTTTCAACGGCAAAAGGAACAGGCGGTCGAGCTCCTGGTGGAGAAAGGCGCGACATTAATCCGGTCGTTTGAAGCTGGTTTGCGCAGTCCGCTGGGCATGAAGACCGAAACGTTCGGGTTGCAAAAGTTATTGATGGAAATAGCCCAGCAGCCGGATATTGATTACATCATTGTTGCCGATAACAAAGGCAATATCATTGCCGATAGTGATCCGGCGCAAGTCGGTGATAAATACGGTCTGGATTTGGACATCGGACCACTCGCTTTATCCCACGACATCCGGTGGCGGCAAGTTGCCAATCCTCAGGGCGCGGGCACTTTTGAAGTTTACCGCGGTTTCTTCCCGCAGGAAAGATTTGCCGAGGAAACAAAACCCGCACAAAACAAGTCTAAAAACAAGAAAACCGACAATATGATTATTTTTGCCGGTTTGAATATGGCGGCAATTGAAAAGGCCGATAAGGAAGACACCAGAAACACGATCATCATCGCGCTGATTCTTTTATTAATCGGTTCCTCGGCCATCATTTCCCTTTTCCTGGCTCAAGCCTATCACCTTGCCCGCACATCACTATCACGCATCACGATCTTTTCAGAGGCGGTGGTAAAAAATATGCCCATTGGCCTGATCGCGCTGNNCTTCCTGAAAGCGGCGGCTTTTTGGAGCGGGATATTCAATTGATTTTTGCTGAAGGCAAAGAGCATACTTGGGAAGCCATTGCGGCGGGGCTTATGGATGAAGGAATTCCCGCAGGCCGAATCTTGCTGATACGCGATGTTACAGCGATCCGTCAAATGGAAAATGAAGTGACCAGAAGCCGTCATTTGAACTCCATCGGTTCCCTGGCGGCAGGCGTTGCCCATGAAATCCGCAATCCGCTTAGTTCCATCAAAGGATTTGCCGTTTATTTTAAGGAAAGACTATCCGGTAATAAAGAAGATGAACAGATGGCGGATGTCATGATTCAGGAAACAGAAAGGCTCAATCGCGTAATCAGCCAGCTCATTGAATTTGCAAGACCGCTGGAGTTGAAAAAAGAAAAAGTTCAATTTGTGGAATTGGTACAGCATACAGTAAAATTAATTGCTGCCGATGCGCAGAAAAATAAAATCAGCGTTGAAATTGACGCTGTTGCCGATTTACCGGAGGTCGAAGTTGATCCCGATAAAATCAAGCAGGTACTTCTCAATATTTTTCTTAACTCTCTTGCGGCACTGAAAGACGGCGGCAAGCTGATAATTGCGCTTGAACTAAAAGCGGATAGTCTGACTGTAATAATTTCCGATAACGGCGCAGGAATTAAGAAATTGGATTTACTCCGGATTTACGATCCCTATTTTACCTCGAAACCGGCGGGAACCGGGCTGGGGCTGGCGGTGGTCCAGAAAATAATGGAGGCGCACGGCGGCAAGATTAATGTGGAGAGCACAGCAGGACAGGGGACAAAGGTGTTTCTTTTTTTCCCGCTTACTAAAATGATGGTCTCGTAAAAAGTCGTCAACCTTGTCATTAGGCGCACCTAAATCAAAACATCTGTCTTTTGGTTATAACAGGAAAAAATTACTTAAAGATATTGCCAATAATGGCTAATCGATGTGAAAGATGTATCTCAAATATTTGTCATTGCGAGGAGCCCCTCGGGCGACGTGGCAATCTATAAAAGAGAGGTTACCACGTCCGCCGCGGCGGCCTCGTAATGACAGAAAATAGGACTTTTACGAAATCTTCAGAAATAAAAAGGAATAAGATATGAAAAACAATCAATCGATTTTAATTGTGGATGACGATCTTGCCCACCGCACCATGCTCAAAAAACTGCTGGGCGGATGGGGCTATGAAGTATTTGAAGCAGATGACGGTTCGGTTGCGATTGATGAAGTGCGTAAGCGGCCATTCGATTTGATTCTGATGGATATCAGGATGCTGAAAGTCTCAGGTATTGAAGCCCTCGAAGAAGTCAAAATTATCAATCCCGCTATTCCCATTATCATTATGACTGCCTATGCTTCTGTGGAGACCGCCGTTGATGCCTTGAAGAAAGGAGCTTATGATTATCTCACCAAACCACTGGATTTCGATGAACTCAAAATTGCCATCAATCGTGCCACTGAGCACAATCGGCTCAAGAAAGAAAATGAATATTTAAAAGAAAGATTGGGCCAGAAGTTCGACGCACAAAATATGATTGGCCGCAGTCCGCTGATGGTTAAGCTTTTGGAGACCGTCGCGCAGGTAGCCGCAACGGAAGCCACCGTCCTGATTACCGGTGAATCGGGCACGGGTAAAGAAATGATTGCCAACGCCATTCATTATAATAGCCCGCGTAAAAATGCGCCATTTATAAAAATCAATTGCGCGGCGCTTACCGAATCACTTTTAGAGTCAGAGCTCTTCGGGCACGAAAAAGGAGCTTTTACCGGAGCGGATAAAAGAAGGGAAGGAAAATTCCGGCAGGCGGATGGCGGCAGCATATTCCTGGATGAAGTAAGTGAAATGTCCGCCGCGATGCAGGTAAAGCTCTTGCGAGTTTTGCAGGAAAGAGAATTAACAAGGGTGGGCGGCGCGGAAGTGATTGCCGTCAATGTGCGCGTGATTGCCGCGTCCAATAAGGATCTAAAAAAAGAAATGGAACAGAAGCGCTTTCGCGAAGATCTGTTTTACAGACTTAACGTTGTGGCTTTGAATGTTCCGCAGCTTAAAGACAGGAAAGAAGATATTCCTCTTTTGGCGCAGCATTTCCTGCAAATGTTTGCCACAAAGAATAAGAAAAACATCAAAGGCTTCACACCGCAGTCTATGGAGAAGCTCGTGAAATATAGCTGGCCGGGTAATGTCCGTGAACTGATGAATGCGGTGGAGAGAGCCGTTGTTCTGTCACGTTCCGACTATCTTGATGTTGACGAGCTGGCGCTGCTGATGGCGGATAGTCCAAATGCCTCTGGCAGTGAGCAACCTAGCTTGCCGGAGAATATGCCGCTGGATGAGGTGGAAAAGAGAAGCATTCTGGAGGCGATTAATGCTTGCAGCGGCAACAAAAGCGAAACCGCCCGTCGCCTGGGCATCACTCGCAAAACGCTGCGTAAGAAACTGGATAAATACGGGAGTTCGCAATGATAAATAATTTGTATCAGGCAAAGAGAGCAAAGCTATGGAGGATCAATTGTCCACCATAAGCAAGTTAAGGCTTTTTAAGCGTGCTGACATTCTTTCTGAGAGATGCATGGGGTCTGCCTTTAACGTATGGCAATAGTCAACGGCAGACCCCTCCGCTCCCTTTTATTTTTGCTTATTAATTTTTTCTTTGATCTGGGAATATTGCCGCATATGGGCAAAGACACGAACGGCATATTCAGGGAAATCATAACAGGGCAGACCATTTACGTCCAGAAAACTTTGACAGGCTTCTTTGTCTTTTTTATCCCCTAAAAGGGATATAAAAACCGGCTTGCGGCGATCCTGCCGGAGAATATCAACCATTGACTGATACACTTCCGGCCGGGCATCGGCAAAGGAAATAAAAACAATGCCGTCCACATCCTTATCATCCAGAAGGGCTTTGAGGATCTCCGACGTCGTCTTTTCATATCCGTGGGCCAGCCAATCGGGAAAAATGTCAATCGGGTTTCTGGTCTTGGAAGGAGTAGCGATCACTCCGGCAATCCTTTTCTGAGTAGCTTCTCCCAATCGGGCTACTTGCAGCCCTTGCTCTACGGCCGCGTCGATGCTCATAATGGCCTGTGCTCCGCTATAGGTGACAAAAGCCAGCCGGTCTCCCACGGGAAGGGGCATATTCAAAAACCCTCGCAGAGTGCGGACGAAATCATCGATCCCGGTCAGACGGATGGCTCCGACCTGGCGGATAACTCCATCAAATACGGCGTCTTCGACCGCAAGACTGGCCGTATGCGATGCCGAAGCCGTGGCGCCCGCCTGGGTACGCCCGCTCTTGATGATGAGCACAGGCTTTTTAGCCACAGCCTTCTTGAGATTTTCCAGAAACAGGCGTCCATCTTTGACATCCTCCAGATACAGGCCGATGATCCTGGTCTGCTCGTCGTCCATGAAGTAAGAAAGAGCATCCGATTCGTTCACATCCACCTTGTTTCCCAGACCGATACCTTTGGACAGATGGAGGCCATCCAATGAACTCAAATATCTCAGCAGCGCCCCCACAAAAATCCCGGACTGCGCAGCAAATCCAATGGATCCGGGCATCAGCATTCGGGCGGTGGCAAAATAAGACGTGGTCAGTTTGGTTGCCGTATTAACCAGGCCCAGAGTATTGGGTCCAAACCCTCTCATACCGGTGGATTTTAAGATCGCGCTTACTTCTTCCTGGTACTTTGCCCCCTGAGGTCCCGTTTCGGCAAAACCCTCCGCCGAGATCACCACCCCCTTGACACCTTTACGGGCACACTCCCGCAATGCTTCCGGAACAAACCGTGGGGGGATGAGCATAACCGCCAGATCAACGTTGAAAGGAACTTCCTGCAAATTCCGATACAAAAGGGTTCCAAATACTTCCCCACCCTGCGGGTTTACGCCCGCGACACAGCCCTGATAGCCCACTTCTTTCAGAACTTTAAGAAGCTGCGCTCCTGGTTTCTCCTGATCCCTCGATGCCCCGATAACCGCAACACTTTTCGCTTCCAAGATTTCCCGAATGGGTCGCATCCGTTCTTTCCTCCCTTGTTTCGTTAACGTTTAGCAATTTTTCAAGTCCAAAATGCTTTTTATTTTTTAATCCTCTCCAGTCTGAAGATGACGGTGTTGTCATTGTCCGGACATTGCAATTCTTTCTTCATGTTGATCCAGTCACTGTCCGGCGTTTCTCTGCAATAGGCCGTCAAGTAGGACAGAAGGGCCGGCAGGGCATACATGCACAACCCCTTTGGCGTCCCCCGCTTCGATCATCAGACCGTCCCTGATGAAGAAATGATCGCCCGCCTTGTAACCAGCGGAACGTCCGCTCACGGATTGGTAACACACGGCGACACTCTGGCCGTAGAGACGTTGCAGGCAACGTCTCTACAAACAAGGCAATTTTTTATGCCACAAAATGATTTTTAACCATGACACCTTCGATGATCTGACCGTTGTTTGAATCCTCAGTCATCAATATGGATGCACCGCTTTTAATAGCGGCGGCCACAATATTCCTGGCAATATCATTTTTGCTACCGGAGGAAACATCATAGGCATAAACTAAAATATTGGTATCGAGAAAAACCTTATCCTCTTTCATGCAGCGTTTCCCGTGTTGCCGTCATCTGTCCCTTGGTTCCCAGATCGAAACCCTGTTTGAGAAGAGCCAATTGCCGGCGTTTTGCCGATTTGAAGTTAGTTTCATCCTTAAGCCTTTTTTCCGGAGTCTCTTTTAGAAGCTGGCTTATGGATTTGTCCTCACTTACAGCCATTGATTTTGCTTGATTTAATAGACCCTCTACTGCATTAGCTGAGCACGCAGATGCTCTGAGACTGCGTGTGTATGGTGCCGAAGGGAGTTCAAGGTTATGGTAGAACATCACTTCGGCGCCACGAATTCTGCTTATATGCGCGGAGTAAGAAATATCATATTCCGCATATGCCTCACCTGTATATAGCTTCTTTATTTCGGGAACGTTATCGTAAGTAACAATCCACGGGTGAGAAAGTGCGCGAATAAGGGTTGCAATATGTGCGTGATCACTGGGTGAGTAATAATTTTTATAAAGGGATTTACCTTTATTGAAGTAAGGCGGGTCAAAATACATGAGACATTTTGCTGGCAGTGATGGAGTAACAGTTTTGATAAGTTCACCGGCATCCTGATTGAACAGCCGGATTCGATTTTTATATTTTGCTATCAACCTGATTCGCTCAAGCATGTCCCGTTTGTTGAATCGTGCGTCTAATTTAAACGGCCCGTCCTGATTTTTTCCGCCGATGACTCCAGCTTGGAGAATGCCGGATCGATTTGTCCTATTAAGAAAAAATGTCGCAAAGCCAACGTCCGTCATTGTGTATTGCTCTGGGTGGAGATGAATTTGTTTTTGTTCATACCACGCCTCCATAGTTACGGGAGTATCTTGGATCTTCCTCGAAATTGTTTCCGTGTCGTCGAGTACGGACTTCCAAAAGGCATAAATAAGGTCATCGATATCATTGATGACTACTTCCCAAGCATACCCCTCAAGCAGCAACGTTAATGCTATGGATGACCCACCGGCATAGGCCTCCACATAGGTGCCATCGCATAAATCGTTGTGTCGGAAGAGCTCTTTCATGAAAGGGGCGAGTTTTCCTTTGCCCCCAGGATAACGAAGTGGTGTATATGAACGCGGCATAAACCTAGCCTCCGGATTTTATGTATCAGAATATTATGATTCTGGCCAGCTTTATTTCCATTTCCAGCATGTATATAAGAAGAAATAGATATTATCCCAAAAAGTGCATACATGGCGTGGTTCTGGTATGTATTGACTATTGTGTACCCATGCATTAAGTGTATGTGCGGAGATTAGCTCTTCGCTTCTACTCATTTTTTTGAGCAGCTCATGCTGCTTTATATCTATTATGTCCATCGTTTTCATTTTATCTGCAACTTTGCCAATACGGTTGGCTAAACTTTCTTTTTTGGCAAATGTGATTTTATTTTTCTTGGCATAATAATCAACGCTACGCTCAAGGATCAAACGTATAAGTACCCCTGAAGCTATTGTTGCATCCCGAACATCAATTCCTGAGGATAATTCAACTAGAATAGTATTAAGCTTAGTCTCTGTATTTGGAGTGGGTAGTCCAGCGTTGCGTTGTATGACTCTCTTGCGATCCCAAGGGGGTTTTCCTCGAGCAGTATGTTTCTCTTTATCAGGCTCGCCCAAGGGTGTTGGTTTTTTAAACCCTCTATGTTCAAAAAGATCATCTATATATTTTGTACGATCTCTAGGATAATAAATATCGCGTACCCTTAATTTATTTTCTTTCTTTGTGAAGTCGGTTACGATTTCTTTCAGGACGGCGAAAACCTCATCTTCATTAGCAACAAACTTGAGGCGCTGCCCATCCCAATCTATGCCCAGTCGTTTACTAACCTCAGTATCCTGAAAAAGTCGTTGCATATTACTTATAGATACTCTCCCGGCTTCGGTAACCCCTTTTTTCTCGAGATATCCGCAAATAGCACTCCCGATCGGATATAAAGGTTTTCCCTCTAAATCAGCTTGCATGTTCTCCTTCGCTCTGAGGTCCCAGGGAACCAGACCAATGCCATCTTGTGGGCCCATATGTTCCAGCGTTGTATACTCGATGATTGCAGCTTCATCCGCCGTTAAGCATTCAATTTTTTCTGGAATCATTCCCGGGATGGCACTGTTTTGTAAAGTTTGAAAATATCTTCTATAATGATCTGGTGCTTCTGCAGGATTGTTGAGAAGTTTAATCGCAGTTATTCTTCTATTCCCATCACGTACAATCCAACGATTGTTGGTTTTGTCTTTGGATATCACAATAGGTTTAGGCGAGATGCCGTTTTGCGCAATGTGACCGGCAATTTTGAGTATTTTGGGGCCAAATTCTTCAAACATTATGTTGATGCAATCAATTTGGCTATCAAGAGGGCCAAGGCGGTAGTTATTCTGGTCAAGCATTATTTCAGAAACATCGATGAAGCCTGTACTAGTAAACTTTGAGCGCATTGCAGTACTCCTCTCATTTGATAACTTTGCGTTAAGTATTTTTAGAGCATTTTTGATAAGAATTCCTTTTATAGTTGCGAAAATATAAGAAAATTAATTTTGTATGTCAATATCATTCTTTCGCAGATAGTGGGTTTATTAAATCAAACAAAATCAAACTGACCCACTACCAAGTTCTCGAAACATAAGCACCAATCGCAACTGGGGCAATTTCTCCTTAAACTTTGGATATCAAATATTTAACTATAGTTCATAATCTAAATAATCGGCCAGCCGCCGGAGGCGGTGATAGTCGCGTCAATCTGTTCCATGAGCTTGATTGTTTCCGCAAGCGCCGAGACGATTTGCTGATAGTGCGTCAGATCATCATAGGTGAGTTTTCGGCCTTTGCGGTCTTTGAGCCACTTGGCGCAAACCTGATAACCGCCAACATGAAATCCCCAAACTTCCTTAGGAATTCCTTCAAAGTACTGAGTAACATTGATCCAGACGCGCCCTTTAGTGTCGCCTTGCGGCTCTGTATAGCGCACGGTTTCCACGGCGCTGTCACCTGTTGCGGGATAGCCCGTAATTTTCTTCCCATGCTTTTCCATCAGGTGTAAGGCAACAAGTTCATCGCCCAATGAGCAGAGCTTGTGGAAGAGTTCTGGATTAGATGTAAGTGGCAGACGGGGGAAATCCATTTTCAGGAAATCGGCGTAACGGCTGCGGTAGGTTGGTGAATGCAAGACAGCATATATATAGTCGAAGATGTCTTCCGGCCCGAAGGTCTTTTTTCTGTCGCCTTTACCATCGGAAATGAATTGTATTTTAAGACGAAGGGAGAAAATCTTTGTAAATTCGGGAGTAAGATTGGATATTTTTAACTCCTTAAATACATTTTCTGCCTCATCCATATAAAGGTATAACGGGTAAAAATATACACTGGCGTTAGCTGTTTCTAATACATGAAAATCTGCAGGATGATCTGTCACAAGAGTATGATTAATTTTTTCAATGCGTATTTGGCGATTAGTAAGTAGCCCAAGGTTATCTCCTTTTAGCATGTGTTTCATTACTTCTTGGCGTGGCAATTCCACAGCATCTTTATGATGAAAATACGATCTAATATCAAATGGACGATATAGACACTTATTGAACCCATTCTGCCAATCGGCATCTGATCTTAGACTCTTTCTTTTCTCATGCAGTTTCCAGTCGCGAGTATCCTTCAGATTATAACGTATGGCAATTTCTTCATCAGAAAGTGATGGATCACGAAACTCAATTATACGTTTGCGCAGTTGGTCAACATCATAATCATAAACAAAATGGTCACGGTGTGTTTTGACGCCCGTCGATGTAACCATAAAAATGTCATTCAACTTCCAGCCCTTCACATACTCTGGTAAATGCGTTGTATCCTGCTGTGTTAAGAGGAAGAAAGGCATTGTGGGTGACAATTTTTCCCAAGCAGTATTTCCCACATCATATTCTGAAAGCCACTGGTATTTTACTTTTCGTGTTCCAAACAGTTCCGCATGATAGCAGTTCTTCTTAGCACTCTTGTCATTCCTCACAAAGATGCCTATTGACACGCCTTGCTGTATATCAAAGACGTTCTTGTCCTCTGAACCATCCGGTGATTTCTCCTTCTTTTTGCTGTTGCCATGCAGATCTAGGATGTAAATATCATCGAAGGTTTCTATCAAACTTTGCCGCATTCTTCGAAATACCGGATTATCCAGATAACTGTGATTGCTGATAAACGCCAATATTCCATATCCTGTCTTTTCGATTCGCTCTTGTGCAAACCTGATAAATTTTACGTAATCATCGAGGAGCACTTTTGGATTAGCTTCTTTTATGTCGTCTTTAGGATAGTAGTTTGATCGTATGGGTTCAACATAACCGGTATTCATAGAGTTTACAGAATACGGCGGATTGCCCAGCACAACCATCACCGGCGCATCTTTTTTGATGTCGCTTGCGGCATTGGCTTCTTCAGCGATCCATTGGGTGAAAAGCGGCAGGCCGGCCATGGCATGGGCTTCTTCCAGAGTGTTTGTCAGATAAATCCTCAAACGCTCGGCTGATTGGAAATCATAGCCCGATTCTTTGAGTTGCAGGCCCAGCTTCATGTGCGCGACGGCATAAGGGGCCATGAGCAGCTCAAAGCCGAAGAGCCGGGGTAGAAGATGTTGCGACACATAACTTGACCACATGCCGTTGTCGTCTTTAAAGGCATTGTGGATGTGGTCAATAATGCCATAGAGAAATGTTCCAGTGCCGGTGGCCGGATCAAGGATCTGGACTTTATGCACGTCTATTTTCTTTTTGCCGGTCGTCTGCGGGACTTTGATTTTTGTGGCGTCGGCCAAGCCGTCTTTGAGCTTAAAGTCTGTTTTCAGAATATGGTCGATACTGCGCACAATGTAAGAGACAACCGGCTCCGGCGTGTAGTAAACGCCTCTGGCTTCACGCATCCTGGGATCATAAGCGGCCAGAAAGGTTTCATAGAAGTGCACAACNNCAAAAGTTCGGCAAGATCATCGACGGCCCAGACGATCCGTTCATCAAGGTTTACTCCGGCGATATAGTCGAACATCTTGCGCAGAAAGGGGTTAGTCTTGGGCAGATCAAATCCGGCATTCTGACGCGTAAAGCGCTCGGTGGAAGACGCATTGCAGCGGGCGGCGAAAAGGCCGTAACAGATGGTTTGCGCGTACATATCAGCAAATTGTTCGGGCGAAAGATCATGAATTAAAACTTTACGAAAGCCTTCGAGTTGCTCATGCAAAGGATCAGGTTCATCATCAGTCAGATTTTCTTCGTTAAAGGCCGTTTGGATTATATCTCGAATGAGTTTGGCCAGAGCCGCCATGCGGACGGCCAGTTCTTTAGGTGAATTAACGGTCGGGGTGCTGGTGGTCAGAAACGCGGTAAACAATTCCTGCAAAGATTGTTCGGCATTTTTAATCAGTTTAATCTTCCCGTCCGCAGCCGTTGCCAGTTGCGCGGTTAATCGATATTGCCCTCCAACATACCAGCGGAATTCCAGGTAATCAGTCAAAATTAGATTGCCCAGAGATTCCCGGTAGCGTTTCATCTGGTCGGTGCGTTCCGCTTCGGTAAGCGTTTTGCCAATATCCTTGCATTCAACATAACCAAGCGGCGATTGGCCTTTGGTGATGATAAAATCGGGAGCGCCGCACTTAACCCGGCGCGGTTCATTGGTTGCCGTGATTCCAGAGGCCATGCTTTCAATCAATTCTTTCAGGGCGGGGCGGTGAGTATGCTCGGTAGCATTGCCGGCAGCGTAGGCTTTTTCGATTTTCTTGAGATAGTCGGAAATCGCGATCACATCATCACCAGTATGTTTTATTGAGGGACTGTGCCTCTATAGCACAACATGCTGAATTATCAAATAGTTCGATTTTGTGATTATTGATACTTTTCACGGATTTTACCCTGCGCGGAATAAATCCCGAATACAGACGATCAATCTTGATGAAACCGTAAAAAGTCGGGAAACCCCTGTTTTGTCATTCCGGACTTGATCCGGAATCCAGTTATTTATTCAGAGTGCTGGTTCCCGGCCTGCGCCGGGGTTCCCTGCCGTATGACGATATTTGGGCTTTTTACGAGACGATCAATCTTTTCAGTTGCTGATTGACAAACCTATAATCTTTAAAAAAGACAAGTTATTATCATAAATATTTGCTTGTAATGAAAGTAAATATTAGCTAGTAAATACTCAATATATTTGTCAGTCTTTTAACCTGAACAATGAACTTGTCAAATAAGCCATAATAGTGATAAAAATACTTTGGGGGTAATTATGGGCGAAGGGACCAGTGATTACACAAAAAACATGGTAGACTTAAGAAGGCACATGTGGATGGCCGGTGTGGAAGTGGAATTACGCCGTCTTATCTGGCAAATTGCCACTGTCGGCAAGTATATCTCGGCAAAAATTCACGAGTCCAACAGGAAACTGGCCGGATTTCAAAATGTTTATGGCGAAGAGCAGCTTGATCTGGACCGTATTTCCGATGAAATATTAAAAAGCCAGTTGCAGTTTTCCGGGTTTGTTCGGGAATATGCCTCGGAAGAGCTGGAAGATATAGTTAAGATCGGTTCCGGCAAAGAAAAATATATAGTTACAGCAGATCCGCTTGACGGTTCATCGCTCGTGGATACCAACCTGGCTATTGGGACGATTATCGGCATTCACAAGGAATCTGTTCTGGACACGGGCAGAAATACAATGGTGGCGGCGCTCTATATTACTTACGGTCCGCTGATCACGATGGTTTATTCGGCAGGCAATGGTGCGCATGAGTTCGTCCTCAATCGGGAAGGTGAGTATCTCCTGTCACAGGAAAAGATCAAGTTAAAAGAGAAGGGCTCCATCTTTTCACCGGGAGGCCTGCGCCGCGATTGGACACCGGCGCACCTTAAGTTTGTCGAACAACTGGAAAAAGATGGTTATAAGCTGCGTTACAGCGGCGGTTTTGTTCCCGATATCAATCAGGTGTTAATCAAAGGCGGCGGCTTGTTTACGTATCCCGCTTTGCGAAAATCGCCTCAGGGAAAATTGCGTTTGCTGTTTGAATTGCAGCCGATGGCTTTTATTATGGAGCAAGCCGGCGGGAGAGCTACCAATGGTAAGGAAGACATCCTCGCCCTGAAGGTGGAAAGTGTCAATCAACGCTCGCCGGTTTATATCGGCAGCACAAAAGAAGTGCGAATGGCCGCACAATTCTTATCACAATAATTTTTGTTTAATAAGGAGTACAGATGATTTACGAAAACAAGAATCAATTAAAAAAGGGGTGCGCGCGGATACTGGAAGTGGATGGCAGCGATATCCGCATATTGGACGAGGAAAAGTTAAAAAATAAATTGATTGATGATTTGATTTATACGGTGGTATTTAGCCCTGATCCGGCAACGCAGGCCGCTGCCAGCTGGCTGATTCGCCGCGCGGCTGCCGCCCTTGGTATTATGTCCGCTTCTATTCAACCGCTCTATGAGGCTATGGGACAAGGAGATGTGAAGGGATTTACTGTTCCCGCGATTAATATCAGGGGGATAACTTACGATGTGGCTCAAGCTGTTTTTCGCGCGGCAATTAAAGGACGGGTAGGGCCGGTTATCTTTGAAATTGCCCGTTCGGAAATCAATTACACATCGCAGCGGCCTCTGGAATTTGCTTGCGCCGTTATGGCTGCCGCAATTAAAACCGGACATCAAGGGCCGATTTTCCTGCAGGGAGACCATTTTCAAATAAACGCCAAGAAGTTTGCCGCCGATGCCGCCAAAGAAACTCAAACGGTTAAAAACTTGATTTGGGAAGCAATTGAAGCCGGGTTTTACAATATTGATATCGACACCTCCACGCTGGTGGATTTGACCAAAGCAACTGTGAAGGAACAGCAAAAAGTAAACTATTCTCTGGCCGCAGAACTAACAACAATGATTCGTGATTTGGAGCCGGAAGGGATTAATGTTTCTGTTGGTGGTGAGATTGGTGAGGTTGGCGGAAAAAACAGTACAATAGAAGAATTAAAGGTCTTCATGGAAGGCTACGGAGATGAACTCAAAAAGAGTGGTGAGTCGCTCAAAGGTATAAGCAAAATCAGCATTCAAACAGGAACAACGCATGGTGGAGTACCTCTGGCCGATGGTTCCGTAGCCAAAGTTAAAATTGATTTTGATGTTTTGGAAAAGTTGTCCCAGTTGGCGCGTTCTCAATACGGTCTTGCCGGGGCTGTTCAGCACGGAGCATCCACTCTTCCGGATGAAGCCTTTGACAAGTTTCCGGCAACAGGTACCGCCGAGATTCATTTGGCGACCGGTTTTCAAAACATTATTTACGATAGCGCAAATTTCCCTCCCGATTTGAAAGAAAAAATTTACGAACATTTAAAAAATAAAATGAAAGACGAGTGGAAAGAAAAGGATACCGCAGAGCAGTTTATTTACAAAACACGTAAAAAAGGATTTGGCCTGTTTAAACTGGAATTATGGCATTTACCGGAAGATAAACGCAATAAGGTATGCGCGGAGCTGGAAAAACAGTTTTCCTTTTTATTTGAAAAACTGAAAGTTAATTCAACACAGGATGTCTTGAAAAAATATATTCAGCCGTTGGATGTACCCCTTGAGTTCCCTGCTGCTCTCAAGGCTGAAGCGACGATATAAAAATTGGTTCTATTACGAATATTCGTACGTTTATGACGGGATTAATTTTCGCCTTGCCAACTGGCAATATAATCCAGTGATTTTTCTTTTGGAACAGTGGAATCAACTAGTGTAGTGTCTCAATAATATCTATACAATATGTCATTTCGAAGCGAAGCGAGAAATCTTAATGATCGTCAGAATATACAAGATATCTCCCGCTGGTCGATATGACAATGTTTCATTGAAACACTACACTAGCCATTTTCCTTTGATACCCAGTTCCTGCAAAGTCAGGGCAAAATGGCTCATCGCGATACCCAGGTCAATATCCTGCAAGGAAACTTTCCATATTAATTTGTAGCTAAAAGCTCGCGCAATGAAGACTCAAATCACATCTTCCGTATCTCCTGCATCAACTCTGCCCGCTTCATCCGTCACCTCCTATTAGGTAACTTCTTAACCGGACAGATTATGTGCTTCTAACATTCATTTGCTTTGTCCTTGACAAGGCACTATTTTTCCCCTATCTTTTGAAAACATTACACACGATACCTATGCCAATAATTGGTGGATTTCCGGTTTGAATATCTCTCAGATCACTATGAGGAGGAACCATGCTCGAATCTCTGAAGAACAAAGTTGTCTGGATAACCGGGGCAGGAACTGGAATCGGCCAGGCGGCAAGGCCGTGGCGGAGATGGACAAAGTGGTGCAGCAGACGGCGGCCAATGCCGAGGAATCAGCCAGCGCCTCGGAGGAGATGAACGCTCAGGCCTTGCAGATGAAGAACAATGTGGAACAGCTGGTGACAATTATTAACGGTGACAGTAACGCAAGTATTGGCCAGGCCTCCTATCAGCGTATCGGCAGTGAAGAAAAGCCGACTATGGAAAAACCAAGTAAGCCGATGGTTAAAAAGTTACTGACCGCCGGGACCGATGCCTTGAAAAGGGGCAAATCGGTTCGTCCCCAGGAAGTTATTCCTTTAGAGAAGGATAGTTTCAGTGATTTTTAAATTAACGGATGTTAAAGCGGGGATGACGCTGGTCTCCCCGCCATATTCATTTATGGTTCATACGCTATTTTTTGAGCACGGGAGGTTAAGATAAAATGCAAGCAGCAACAAAGATAGATGCCGATTTTTTTGATAGCAACATCAAACGCGAAGGGAAGTACCTGACCTTTTCACTGGCGGGTGAGGAATACGGCATCGGTATTTTAAAGGTAAAAGAGATCATCGGCTTGATGCCGATCACGCCAGTGCCGAAGACGCCGGACCATATCAAAGGCGTGATCAATCTGCGCGGTAAAGTTATCCCCGTTGTGGATTTCTGAAATTCGGCATGGAACGCGCAGAATCCACGGATCGGACATGTATTATCGTGGTGGAAATTGTTTCGAGCGGCAATAAAATTTCAATGGGGATCGTGGTGGATTCCGTGTCGGAAGTGCTCAATATCAAGATTGCAGAGATTGTGGATACGCCAAATTTCGGTTCCCGTCTGGATACAGCCTATATCCTGGGCATGGCCAAAATAGGGCAGGGGGTAAAAATCCTGCTGGATATTGACAAGGTCATGAGCAACGACGAAATTAACAATTTGAATACCGAATCACTCTGATTAAATGTCTGAAAGCGGATAAACGTAAACACCTGGGACAGTGGCCTTCGGCGCCGCTGTTCCGGGTGTTGTATTAAAGCCTGTTGTAAATTCCGGTATTAAACTCCCGCTTCGGGGGTATGTTCCTGTCATCCCGGTGAAGTTGCTTTACCTCTGTAAGTTTTCAATAATGGTGACAACACCCTGTCCCCCGCCATAGCATGATGAAAAAAGTCTGTAGCGGCCGCCCGTGCGTACGAGCTGCCCCCATGGCAAACATGGCGCACCTTGCGCCGGAGGCCCCGTTGGCATGACCAAACGCAATGGCGCCGCCCAAAGGATTCCATTTATTCATGTCCACCTTTTCGCCTGTCTGCTTTTCCAGCTCTTTAATAACGGCAAGATTCTGCATGGCAAAGGCTTCATTGCACCCAATCACATCCATTCTTGAGCACCGCATTATCCGCCGCGATGGAGAAGTGCGCTATGTCCCTAACACGAACAAGGTTCGTTAGATCTGGTTCAGACCATCCTGGTAGGGTATACGGCGCAATCCAGGACATCACCGAACGAAAACTGGCAGAGGAGGAACGGGAGAGACTCATCCTTGAACTCAGGGAAGCTCTTTCGCAAGTCAAACCGTTAAGCGGACTTCTCCCGATTTGTTCTTCCTGTAAGAAAATACGCAACGATCTGGGAGACTGGGAAATGATGGAGGTAAACATACGAGACCATTCGGAAGCGTACTTCTCCCATAGCATCTGCCCTGAATGTGCACAACGACTGTATCCTGAGTTTTATAAAAGAAATGAATGAATACTGCATCAAGTACTTTTGGAAAATGGCGGTCGGCTCTTTATATCGTGATCAACCAGGCGTCAGGAAGTGAAAGATAGCGAAGAAGAAAAACACTGTCTTCAGTAGTCCTGCATTACGAATGGTAATCCTAGAATTCAGCTAACGCGGCAGAGTGTTGACGCGTAAGTGTTTTCAGTAAGCGCTTCTTCCTCTTACTCGCTAATTGACGTCTTTTGAAAACTATGTAAGATTACAACCATTAATGGTTGTAAAATGAATGAAGAATTTTTTTTAAAACAGAAGGAGATTACTTATGAAAGACTCGCAACGAGTTGCCATCATCACGGGTTCATCCCGGGGCGTTGGCGCCGCAACCGCACGGCTGCTTGCGGAAAAGCACTACCATGTGGTGATAAATTACACGAAGAGCGAAAAGGAAGCGCTGGACGTTCAGGCGGCTTGTGAGGCCCTGGGCGCCGAAACACTGCTCTGCCGCGCCAATGTTTCAGAAGATGAAGATTGCCGGCGCATGGCTAGCGAAACCATAGCCAAATGGGGACGTATCGACGCCCTTGTGAACAATGCCGGAACGACGAAATTCTGCGCCCTTGACGACCTCGAAGGCATGTTCAAGGAAGACTTCCTGAACATCTACAGCACCAATCTCGTGGGGCCTTATCAAATGATCAGAGCAGTGGCCCCTCATATGAAAAGGATCGGAAAAGGCGCCGTCGTCAATATCGCCTCCACCGCCGGAATAACCGGCAACGGAAGTTGTGTGGCCTATTGTGCATCCAAGGGGGCTCTCATCACCATGACCAAATCCCTCGCCCTCGCGCTGGGACCCGAAATCCGGGTCAATGCCGTATGTCCCGGATTCATCCAGGGAGAATGGCTCCAAGGTGGCATGGGTTATGAAAATTATGAAATAGCAAAGAGCTATCTTGAGGCAACCCTGCCGCTCCGTAGAACCGCCACGCCGGAGATGATCGCGCCAACGGTCCTTTACTTCATTGAGGATGCCGAACTGGTAACAGGCGAGACACTGGTACTCGACAGCGGGAATCACCTTGGAGCTATAAGCACGGTCAGTTCCCACATGGTCTCAACGTAATAAAAGGCTCTGATTGCATGGTCCCCACAGATGGCTCGCAAATCGGGTTTACTTTAAAGCATTAATTTCACTTACGCGGCCATTGCTATTCAGAGTTTGGTGCCTTCCCCGGATTTAATCCCCACTGCCACATTTTGGTGACGAACGGCTGCCTTTGCGTGAACGGAATGTCGCGTGCCTCCTTCAGGGTATACGGGTCGCGCCTCCTCGGGCACTAAAATGATGAATGTCATTTTTCAACACTACCGTGCCGCCGATGATCACCGGGATTTTATATTGAAGCATCCTGATGGAAAGAGCCGGCAGAAATAAAATGATTGTTAATATGCTCCGGCTACTTTTGGAAATGCCTTGATAATACCTTTTGGGAAACAAGGAACAGAGGCCTGTCTTGATGTCGATATTCTACAATATATTGACTAATCTTTGTTCCTGGCAGCAGATATTTCAGCCTGCGTAACGCGAACGGCTCAAATAGATTTGCTGCCTCACCGGTTCTCGGTAAAAAAGCCGCCACTTCCTTGGCAAAAGCGGCCGGTTCTTCCCAGGCGGCAAAATGTCCGCCCGACGGCACTTCCGTCCAACGGGTTATATTGAATTCCAGTTCCGCCACATGATGCGGAGGCGGCGGAATGATCTCGACCGGATAGGCGGCAAAACCTGTCGGTACGACAATCCGGTTATGCGAAGGTTCTTCCTTCGCCGCGCCGTGATAAAGCCAGATGGCTGAACCTATCGCATCGTTCACCAGATAGATCATGATATTGGTAATCAGCTGATCTTTGGTGAAGCGGCTCTCAATCTGTCCTCCTGTGTCGGCCCAGCCATTGCATTTTTCAAGTACCCAGGCGGCAAAGGCAAGCGGGTTTGTGGATAGGGCAAGCGCGATGGTCTGCGGCTTGGTCTGTTGTTCATAAAGATAGGCGCCTTCACGGGCCATGACCGCAGCGACTGTTTTGCGCCATGCGGCAAGCAATGGATCATCGCTTACCACATTCATGTAGAAGATGAGGTTGAGATGAATGGCCCGAACGACATCGGCATGGTCATGGGCCAGCGCTCTGGTCACACCCGATCCCCAGTCCCCGCCCTGCGCACCAAACCGTTTATAGCCCAGAACATCGACCATCAGCCTGCGCCAGATATACGCGACGCGACGCCGGCCGATGGGTGTCGCGGGGCGCGAGGAAAAGCCATAGCCGGGCAGCGAAGGAATGACAAGGTCGTAGCCCGCTTCGGTCAGCGGTTCGATGACCTCCAGAAATTCGAAAACCGAGCCTGGCCAGCCATGCGTAAGGATGATCGGGAAACAGTTCTGGCCCTTGCCCCGCACATGATAGAAATGAACATCGATATCCTCAACGCGGGCCCTGAACTGCGGAAAGCGGTTAAGCTCCGCTTCGGACCGCCGCCAATCGTACCGGCCGAGCCAATAGTCGCGGAATTCGGAAAGGTATCGCGCATCGGTGCCATATTTCCAACTGCTGTCGTCTTCCGGTGCGCAACCGATTTCAGCGAGTTCAAGCTGCGCCCGTATGGCGTCGAGCTTTCTCTGCGGGACATTGATTTTGAAAGGTGTAAGGGTCATATCAGGTTCCTCCCTTGTACGGATATGGATAGGACATAACCAGGATTAGTTGTTTATGCTCAATGATCAGCTAACGCTCCATGCAAGGCTCAGGCTGGACATGCATGACAAAGGTGGCTGGATATGCCTTCTGATAACCTGATACCCTGGCCTCCCGGTGACCCGGGGGAAGGTCACATGAGGAGGCGCGATGGTAAACGAGAAGGACTAGAAGGTATAAAACCGTCTTGAGCAGGCGGGAACTCCGGAGCACGACAGATTGGCAGGGTTTGTCCGCCTCTTGACGAAAAATATCGAGATGGTGAGGGGCCTTTATCTCCGCAGGTTTTCAATGATGCTAACAACACCCTGTCCCCCGCCGCAGCATGATGAAAAAAGTCCGTATCGGCCGACCGTACGCTCAAGTTGTTTCATCGCAAACATGGCGCACCGGGCTCCGGACGCGCCGTTGGCATGACCGAACGCAATGGCGCCGCCCAGAGGATTCCATTTATTCATATCAACCTTTTCGCCGGTCTGTTTTTCCAGCTCTTTAATAACGGCAAGATTCTGCACGGCAAAGGCTTCATTGCACTCGATTACATCTATATCGGAAAGCGTAAGTCCGGCCCGTTTCAGGGCAATGGGGATGGCATAGGCCGGGGCGATTCCCATGATCGACGGATCAACGCCGTATTCTGCGCCGCAGATCCATTTGGCGACGGGTTTATAACCCCAGTCCTTGGCTTTCTCTGCGGTCGTCATCAACACGAAGGCTCCGCCGTCATTAAGACCTGACGCATTGCCCGCAGTAACCGTACCGTCCTTCTTGAAAGCCGGCGGCAATTTTGCCAGATTTTCCAGGGGTTCGAGCCGGGGATGTTCGTCCTTTCTGAATTCGATGGGCGGCTTCTTCTTTCCCTGGGGTACAAATACCGTCACGATTTCATCCTCGAAATACCCTGCCTCCATCGCTTTTTTGGCCAGCGTCTGGCTGCGAAAAGCGAATTGGTCTTGCTCCTGCCGTGATATATTATACAGCGCCTGTATATTTTCCGCCGTGAGGCCCATCTCAAAGGGCGGATACGCACGGCCTTCTTTAGGCGCCGGCTGCAACTCATAATTCAGGAGTCTGGGCGGGGTAATGCGATAAGGCGTAGTGCTCGAAGAATATTTAAAAGGAAGCTGGCTGAAGGATTCCATACCGCCGGCAATGATGGTATCCGCCTGGTCGCAGAGGATTTTCCAGGCTGCATGATTGATGCCGTCAATGGCGGACCCGCACTGCATTTCCACGTAAGAGGCCGTTGTGGTCACGGGAAGGCCGGCGGAAAGTACAATCCAGCGGGCCGGATCAAGAGCCCGGGCCACATGAAAAGCTGTTCCGGCAAAAACGGAGTCCACAAGGCCCCGCTCGCAGATTTTCGTTTTATCAATCAATCCCTTCAGGGCGATGCTACCCAGCTCTTCCGCTGTAAAGTCTTTCAGACTGCCTCCCAGCCGGCCAAAGGCTGTTCTTACGCCTTCAACAAAAACCACTTCTCTGTTTTTCATCTCTATTTCCTTTCTCATTAAACGTGTCAACGTTTCTATTTGTTCTCGTATTTGTAGAATCCTTCACCAGTCTTTCGACCGAGTTTCTTTTCGGCCAGCATCTTTCCGAATAGAGGTGATGGATTATAACGTTCTTCCCCGGTCATCTGATACATGGCGTCAATCGCGTTGGCACACACGTCCACGCCCACCAGATCGATGATCTCGGTAATACCCATCGGCCAGTTGCAGCCCAGCTTCATCGCCTGGTCGATATCCTCTGCACCTGCATCACCTCGGGCAATCATGTTGGCTGCCTCATTGTAAATCAGTCACAGGAAGCGGTTGACAATAAAGCCGGGGATATTTTTGACGACGATCGGCGTTTTACCGAACTTCCGGCAAATCTCCACAGTCTTGTTTGCCGTGGCATCGCTGGTCTCTTTGCCCCGGATGACTTCCACCAGGCGCATCGCCGGAACGGGGCTGAAATAGTGGGTGCCAATCACCCGGTCCGGATGCTTCGTGACGGCGGCGATGGATGTAATGCTGAGCGTCGATGTATTGCTGGCCAGGATGACAGCGGGAGGACAAAGGGCATCCAGCTTTGTAAAGATTTCCTTTTTCAGCTCAAACTTCTCAAAGACGGCCTCCACGACCATCACCACACCTTTGACGGCTTGAGCCATATCGGTTGTTCCTGACAGACGTGCCAAGATCTCATCGCACTGGATCTGGTTGAGCTTGCCTTTGGCTACTTTTTTCTCGACGAATTTGCGAATATTTTCCAACACCACGGTCAACAAATCCCTGCTCTGTATCCACCAGGTTTACCTGGAATCCTGCCTCCACGGCAACCTGGGCGATGCCTGATCCCATGGTGCCCGAACCAATGACGGTAATTTTCTCTGTCATAGTAAAATACCTCCCCTGTGTCTTATAACGTAATTCTGTTTATAAATACCCATAGGCCAACCAGCCACCGTCGATGTTGACGATGCTCCCGGTCATATAGGAGGATTCATCGCTAGCCATGTATACAGCCAACCCTGCGATATCCTCTACCTCCCCGATCCTGCCCTGCGGTGTGCGCTTTTTAATGGCTTCCAGGGAAATGGCCCCTTTTTCAATGACGTCCTGGACCAGTTCCGTCCGGATATATCCCGGGGCAATGGCGTTCACGCGAATATTTCGGTCGGCCCATTCAATGGCCAGCACTTTGGTCAACGCGTTGACCGCCGCTTTGCTGGAACAATAGGCGGCGCGGCGCGGCGCGGCAAGAATTCCGTTTACTGATGAGATATTGATAATGCCGCCGCCGCCCTGAGGAATCATGACGCGCGCCGCCGCCTGACAAGCGAAAAATACGCCGAACAAATCCGTTTCCATTGCAGTGCGCCAATCCTCCGGCGAAAGATCCTCGGAGGGACCGCCCATGGTGATACCGGCGTTGTTGACCAGAAGGTCAAGACGGCCATATCGGTCAACGGCTTTTTTAACCATGTCATTAATGCTCTCAACCTTTTTAACGTCAACAGAAACGGCCATGGCCTCGCCACCCTCTGCCTTGATCTCTTGTGCAATGGTCTCCAGAATATTCAGCGAACGGCTGGCCAGAACGACGGAGGCTCCTTCCCTGGCGTAACCGATCGCAATGGCTTTGCCGATGCCCTTGCTGGCACCCGTAACAATTGCCACTTTATTTTTCAGTCTCATATTTTTCTCCCAATCTCGCGCTCCATCACGCGTTTTTCCCGGAACGCAGATCCGCTTTTTTCTTAATATAGGCGTTGCGCAATTCCACGGCTAACTCGCGGCCTGCGGACAGCTCCGGAGCGAAATCGCGGATGAAGTCTATTTCTTCATCTGTGGGCCGCGGTGTTACCGACAAGTCGGAGGCCACTTTCAAATCCCACGGTATGTCTTTTTTTATGGATTCGAGTTTGACACCGGGATAAATCTGGGACAGATACATTTCCTTGGTCATGGGATCGAACCGGAAAACGCCCTTGGTGCTGATCAGCGCCGCCGGTCCCGAACCTTTGGGGAATAAACCCGTTTTATCCCGGCTGTCCCCGCCTTCCAGGTAACCGGGCGAGGTGAAGTAATCCAGCTTGTTCACAAACGTGCCCCCCCGCATAGTGAGGACTGTCCGCTTCGAATAGGACATGAAATCCGCCGCGCCGCCGGAACCCGGCAATCGTAGATCTGGTTTCTCATAATCGCCGATCACGGTTGTATTGAGATTGCCGTACTTATCAACCTGTCCCACCCCGAGAAAGCAGACGTCGACAAAACCGCGATAGGTCATGGTAAAGGCTGAAAAAAGGTCCGTGGCATACGAAAATCCACGGCAGGAGTGAGCATCTGCAATATTATTCAGAGACAAAAGCGGACGGATGTCCACAATTCCAGATTCCATCATCAGGGTCGCGTGAGGCGCGAACAGGGCTTTTGCCAATGCCCCCGCCGTCATGGGCACGCCAACGCCCAGGACCACGTTTTCATAATCATTAATTTCCTTGGCCACAACGATGGCCAGCAGTTCGTCCAAAGTAAAAGGTTTACTCATAGGATTTCCCTCTTTCTTGCAACAGTTTCTCCAATTCCGGAAGGGTCACGCCCATACTCCTCTCTTTGCCTTCCCGGTCCCAGTGTGAGGTAAAGGCTGATCCATAATTGGCGGGGGCGGAGTAAAAAGGTTTAGCCCGAAGTTCATCAAGGGCAGCGCTGCCGAATTTCCCGATATAATGATCAATGTAGGACGCGCGATCCGGACAGCCATAAACCCATTCATCCATCCAGGCCTTCAGTCCGTCGGCCGTCGCCGCAGCCGACACAAACAAACCATTATACATGAGGTTGTCCACATTATAATATCCCAACACTTCCGTGGGATGGGCGCCCCAGGGAACCTCCACAACCGCATTGACACGATACGCCGGAATAATGGTCAAATGGGGGCTTGATTGAATGACGTCGTGATCGACAATTTCCTCGCAGGATACGATAATCCTTTTACTGGCCAGCGCCGCCGCAGCCACGCTCCCCATGGCGCCCCAGTACTGCGCATTTCCGAATTTGTCGGCTCGCTGAACATGGATGATACACACATCGGGAGTTGCCGCCGGAACCGTCAGCAAATTTTTTCCGGTATAGGGGCACTTGACCACCCGGAATTTATTCTCTCCCATAAAGCCCCGCTTCCGGAACAGGTCCGTCACCATGACACCCTCCAGAACCTGGATAAAGGAAAACCCGTGCATGCCGGCAACCAGTCGGGCATTATAATCAAAATTCGTATAATCCTCGATTTTGAGAGTCCCTGCATTCAAAGCCCGTTCGACGGCGGAGCCGCCCTTTTTGCCGCCGGAACGCATCACATACGTTGTGACCAGACGATCAACGCAGCCACCGGCGACAAGAACCTCGACATCAAAAATGCCGGATTGAGAATACAGGGTGAAGCCTTTTTTGCCTTGCCTGGTAATCTCATAGACAAGTTCGGCGCAGCTTCCCACGGTATAATTGCCGATCACCAGTTCGTTGCCGTCGTGGACAAATCTTTCAACTGCCTCTCCAGCGCTCATGACCTTACCGGTTACTTCTCCCATATTAACGTCCTCGCTTTTCATTAATCCAAAAATTAAATCGAATTTCTCCCTCTTGTTTTATGAGGGATGACCCCTTTCATCAACAGTGGTGTCCGGGGTCATCTCATAAGGAGGGAATTGTTACTTTAAAACATAAAAATTACCGATGCATCCCGGAATCGTAAGGCATTTCGGGATGCATTGAATATACGGAAGTAAAACTGTTTTGATGTTATACCAATTTGCTTTCTTTGGCTAACTTTGTTGGCCGCGTCGTCGGCTTCCTCAACGTATTAGTAATACGCTTGCGGAGCCTCCTCCTTGCCGCCGCGTTATCCTTTGAAAGCGAAATGGTATTACTTCTTCATCTTGCAGCCCGTTTCCGCAAGCGACACTTCCACAGACTTTGCGGTGGCCATGCCCCGCGGTGCCTCGAAAGCATGCTTGAAATATTTGTTCTTTGCTACAATTTCAGTGTACCAATAGGGCACCTGTCCCTGATGATCGCCGGCCCTCATCGTCCAAACGCCGGCAGGACCGTCAAAGGAAAGGCCTTCCCACGCTTTAATGACGGCTGCTACATCCGTTGTCCCGGCTTTTTTGATTGCCTCGGCCCAGAACATTGTGGCCGTATAAGCTTTACCGGCACAGTATGATGGCCAGCGTTTCTTGTCTTTGTAAAACTTATTCACAAATGCCTCATTCTTTTTTGTGGGCATGGAAATGGTCCAGATTTCTGCGCCCATACTGCCAATAATGAGACTGTCGTTGCCCAGTGCTTCGATGGTCACTTCATCATTGATGTAGTAATCGAATATTTTTTGATTCATTCCCATGGGACGCCCCTGCTTGAGAAGCAGCGTGAGGTCATTGCCCCAGTTCGGCGTGAAAATAGCATCCGGTTTTGCCGCAATGATCTGGCTGACATAGGGGCCATAATCCTTGGTGCCGGCCGGGTGATAGAGCTCACACACGATTTTTGTGGAAGGGCTGATCTGGGCGATTCTTTTCTTGAAGGCCGCCAATGCTTCGTGACCGAAGGAATAATCCTGGCCGATAATAGCGATCTTCTTGTAACCCATTTTTACGACCAGTTGCGCCAGAGCGAAAGAACGGCCGTCGGTGCTGCCACCGGGCCGGAAGAAGTTCTTGTTACACTTTTCGCCGGTCATGCTGGCGGCATCCATTCCGTAAGTGAACATGATGACATTTTGTTTTTCCGCAAGCTGGGCCATGGCCGCGCCCACGGAGCTTCCTGTTCCACCGGTGAAGAATTTTACACCATCCTTCAGAATCAAGTTTTGAGCTTTGCGGGTTGCCACATCCGGCTTCAATTCCGAATCAACCGGAACAACTTCCACTTTTTTGCCGAGCAGTCCGCCGCCCTCATTGATCACTTGAGCGGCATACAACACGCCGTCAAGATAACGTTCACCGATATCCTTGAACGTTCCCGAAAGGGGCTCCGTAACCCCGATTTTTATAGTGTCCTGAGCCAATGCTCCGACAGGCAGCGCCAGCATCAACACCATAGATAAAATACATAGACCGCCAAAAAACTTTCTTCTCATAAAACACCTCCCCTTTTCTGTTGTTAATTAAGACTTCAGACTTCCAGATAATTCTTTCGTACCTCTTCTGCTGCCAGAAGAGCTGCCGTATTCCCTGCAAAAACTATCTGCCCCTTGCTCATAATGTAGAACCGATCGGCAACTTTGATGGCTGCCTTGAAATTCTGTTCCACCATAAGGATGGTTACACCAGATTTTCGGACTGTCACCAGCATGTCCAGAACATCCTTCACAATCAGCGGGGCCAATCCTTCCGTTGGTTCATCTATGAGAATAACGCGGGGATTCCCCATGAGTGTTCTCACAACGGTAAGCATTTGCTGTTCGCCGCCGGAAAGATGACTGCCCTTGTTATTTTTCCTTTCCTCCAGTCTGGGGAAAAGTTGATAAACCCGCTCGACGGTCCAGCCTCCTTCTCCGACACTTTCTTTTTCCCCGCTTTTGATGCCCATCAGGAGGTTCTCATGAACGGTGAGACTGCGGAAAATCCGCCGGTCCTCGGGGACATAGCCGACGCCCAGACGGGCAATTTCATAGGGGTCTTTGCCGGTTAATTCCTGATCGCGGAATCGAATGCTGCCCTGTTGCGGCTTCACGACACCCATGATGCTCTTTAATGTGGTGGATTTGCCGACGCCGTTTCTCCCGAGGAGACAGACGAGTTCCCCTTCTTTTAAATCCAGAGAAACGCCATGCAGAATATGGCTCTTACCGTAGTAGCTGTGAATATCTCTTACTTCTAACATTTTTATCCTTCCCCCATGTAGGCATCTTTCACACGCTGGTCATTTCTAATTTTTTCTGGCGTATCGGAGACAAGAATCGTCCCGTAATGAAGAACGGAAATAGTATTGGCGAGCGAAAAAACGACTTCCATGTCATGCTCGATGATAATCAGTGTGCGGCCAGCCGTCACCTGATTGATCATTTTGATGGCCTGATTCGTTTCTTCACGCGTCATGCCCGCGGTGGGTTCATCAAGGAGAATCAACTCCGGTTCCGTGGAAAGGGTAATGCCGATTTCCAGAGCTCTCTGCTTGCCGTAAGACAGTGAGTTGGCGGGTTGATCCTTGACATCCATGAGCCCGACCTCGTCGATGATTGCCTCCACTCTTTCACAGATATTCCGATCTCGATCGGGCTTTTTGAAGAAATGATACCGCAACCCATAATGGGAGCGCACTCCGGCGAGAATGTTGTTGAAGACGCTCAATTCCTGGAAGACGTTTGTGATCTGGAATGAGCGGGACAGACCAAGCCGGTTCAAGACGTGAGGAGGTTTCCCGGATATATCCTGTCCCTTGAAAAGGATAGCCCCGGAAGATGGTTTAAACTTGCCGCTGATAATATTGAACAGGGTCGTTTTCCCGGCTCCGTTCGGGCCGATGACGGCATGGCGTTCCTTCTCTTTGACTTTGAACTCAACACCGGTCAGGACCTTCAAACCCGAAAAGTCCTTGTGAATATTCTGGATATGAAGATAATCGCTCATGGTATCACACTTCCTCGGACGCGGCGGATTTGCCGCCGTTATTGTCTTTCTTCCCGAAAAGCCGCTGCCGTATGTTCATAATGACCTCGGACAGGCCGCCGGGAATGAACAGGACCATGGAAACAAAGATGAATCCCATGAAGAGCGGCCAACGATCCGTAATATTACTCAGATAGTTCTGGAGAATAATATAGACAAAGGCGCCCAAGATGGGTCCCCAGAATGTCTTCGTTCCTCCGACAAAGGCCATCAGCAGCACCGCTGTCGTCATATCAACGCTGATAGCCGAAATGGAAACAAACTGGAAGTGGAGTGTGTAAAAGCTACCGGCAAGTCCCGCCACCGCTCCGGTAAAGGTAAAAAGAAGGAGCCGGCTAATGTTCGTGTTGTAACCAAGAAATTTCATCCGTTCCTCGTTTTCGCGCATCAGCAGAACAGTCTTACCCATGGCCGTATGAGTAAAATACCAGCAGAAAACGATCGCCGCGCCGACAATAATCAGGGTCAGGTAATAAAAGTGTGTCAGACTGGCCATGGAAATGGACGTAAACCCCAGACTAAGGTCTGGTCGAGTAATGCTGAGACCGTCGTCGCCACCGGTAACGGAGTGCCATTTTGTTGCCACGGCATAAAAGAGGGCATTGAAGGCCAGCGTCAACAGGGCGAAATATGCCCCTTTGTGCCGCAGCAGCAGACTGCCGATGACAAAGCCGGCGATAATGGTTGTCACGACACCGATCAATATAGCGTTCCACAGGGCCAGACCCGGAATATGAATGATCGCCACGGCTGTCATGAAGGCCCCAAGCCCGAAAAACATTGCATGGCCAAAAGACAGAAGACCGGCATAACCGAGAAGAAGATTGTAGCTGACGGCAAAGAGCGCGAAAATGATGATCTCCGTCAACATGTTCAGATGGTATTGTTTAAGGATGAGGGGCATAAACGCTCCTGCCAGGAATAATGCGATAATGATGAAAGAAGTATTTTTTTGTTTCATTATTGTTCCTCACCAAATAAACCGGAAGGTTTGATGATCAAAACGACAGCCATGAGCAGATAAACAAGGGCGATCGACAATTTCGGGAAAAGAAGAACGCCGAAGGACTGGAGTTGGCCGATGAGCAACGAGGCCACAACGGCGCCGCCTAAACTCCCGAAACCACCGACGACGATCACCACAAAAGCATCGAGCAGAATTTCCTGAGCCATTCCCGGAAAGGTGGAAAGAAGAGGCCCGGCAATGACGCCGGCAAATCCCGAAAGTGCCGCGCCGAAGGCAAATACGCCCATGAACACGAGAGGCACGTTCACCCCCAGGGTATTGGTCATTTCACTGTCGTTGACGGCTGCCCGGAGGATAATTCCCAGACGAGTCTTATAGAGAATAAGGGCCATGACCGTTCCGACAAAAATAGCGCAAAGAAAAATAAATATCCGGTAAACCGGATAGGTTATTCCAATGATCTGAATAGTGCTGCCCAGAAATCCGCCAATGTTGACGGCCAGAGGATAATTTCCCCAGTACCATTTTACCAGTTCCGTGATGATATAGGCCAACCCGAAGGTTAATAAAAGTTCCTGCACATGCCCGAATTTATGGACACGCCGCAGCAGAAAACGCTCAATTAAGGCGCCGATGATGAATAGAATCGCGGGACAGACCATCAGGGACAACCAAAATTGCCCCGTGAAATGCATCATGATGGAATAGGAAAAATAAGCGCCCAGCATATACATGGCGGCGTGGGCAAAATTCAGGACGTTCATCATCCCGAAGACCAGCGTGAGCCCTGCCGAAACGAGAAAAAGAAGTCCCGCGTAGGCCAGTCCGTGGAGAAAAAAGACGGGAATTTCGTTCATATCTTTTCCTTTCTATAAAAGTTGCTGCCGCGATCCATGAAACCATTGTCAGGTCATGTAACGGAAATGACCGGATTTATGCGCTTATGCTTTATCGACTGCCGGGACTGTAAATAACCATGAAACATTTGGCGGCTTTATCGCCCACGGTTTCTCCGAAATGGAGTATGCTCGAATCAAAGTAAATACAGTCTCCTTTTTCGACAATCAGTTCTTCCGCGCCATGGAGAAATTTCATCGTTCCCTCCAGAACAAATAGGATCTCCTGTCCTTCATGCTGATAAAGGGTTCGTTTCTTGGAGTTGACTGGAAGTGTCAGGACAAAGGGTTCCATTATTTTATTTCTGAATTTGTGGGCCACGGCCTCATAGGAATATCCAAAACTCGTCCCGTCCCTTGCGATCAGGGATCTCTCACCCTTTTTAACAAGACATATGGGGGTGGCCGGACTTTCTTCTCCCAGGAGACTGGAAATGGTGACGCCAAGGGCGCGGGCGATCGTCCCGAGCGTGGAGACTGGAGGAGCCTTTTGTGATTTTTCCACTTTGGACAAATACCCTTTGGTGAAACCCGTCTCTATGGCAAGACTCTCCAGCGTGATTCTTTTTTTATTCCGTAATGACTTGATCCTTTTTCCGATGTTCGCTTCAATAATGGCTGGCTGCTGTTTCATATCAGGATACAATATTATCTTTATTTATTCATTTATTTACTGGATAAAATATTTAGCAATAACTATTGCAACAATCAGGATATAATCATCTTAGGAAACTTTTATTTCATGTTAGTAAACTTTTGTCAAGTTTTTTTAATGCCCTGTTTAAAAAAATCGGACCGGATTGTAACTATTTACGCAAGAGTCATCTCCTATCCCCTTGAATTAAATTATTGAAAGCTCCTAGCGTAAATCGCAAAAAGGAGCATAAAATCACAAATTCATTATGATGGATAAAGCCTGATTATCATATTTTCTCAGCATAAACGCCAAGCACGTATCAAAATGGTGCAGGGGGTTCATTTGCTTTATCCTGTTAGCAATTAAAAAATCTTGATATAAATATTCATATTAGCTAGTATTTTGCTACAAATAATTACGGGAGACGATAGTGTGTTTATTAAAGTATTCGGCATGAGTGTTATTGGTATGGAGTCTTATCCTGTTTTCGTGGAAGTAGATATATCCCAGGGGTTGCCCCAATTTGCTACAGTTGGCCTGCCCGATACATCCGTCAAAGAAAGCAGGGACAGGATCAAGGCCGCCATAAAAAATTCCGGCTATCGTTTCCCCCGGAGTCATGTGACAGTTAATCTGGCTCCTGCTGATATTAAAAAGGAAGGAACCGGCTTTGATCTTCCCATTGCTGTGGGAATTCTGGCGGCGGAAGAATTAATCAAAAAAGATGCTCTGCAGAACTGTCTCTTTATTGGAGAACTGTCTCTTGATGGCAGCATCAAAGGCGTGCGAGGTGTTTTACCCGCTACCTTAAAAGCAAAAGAAATGGGAATTCAGTCAGTTTTTGTTCCCCAGGAAAATGCCGCCGAAGCGGCAATGGTCGAAGGGGTTAATGTCTTCCCTGTAAATACTTTGCCTGATGTAGTAGAATTTTTAAGTGGCAGAAGTAATATCGAACCTCTTACTCTGGACGTAAGCAAAATTTTTCAGGAAACCCGGCAATATGATGTCGATTTCAATGAAATCAAAGGGCAAAAGCAAGCCCTTAGAGCCCTAGAAATTGCAGCGGCAGGCGGCCACAATGTCCTGATGATCGGGCCGCCCGGTTCCGGCAAAAGCATGCTGGCCAAAAGATTGCCCACAATTCTGCCCGATCTTTCTTTTGATGAAGCAATCGAGGTAACCAAAGTATTTTCCGTCGCCGGTTCTTTGAACAAGAATGAAATGCTGATCGCCGTCCGGCCTTTCCGTTCACCACACCATACGATATCGGATGCCGGCTTGGTCGGTGGAGGGCAGACTCCGCGTCCGGGTGAAATAAGTCTCGCGCATTTAGGTGTTTTATTTTTAGACGAACTCCCGGAGTTTAAAAGAAATGCATTGGAAGCTCTCCGGCAACCGCTGGAAGACGGAGACATAACAATTACGAGATCTCTGGTAACTGCATCTTTTCCCGCAAAATTTATGCTGGTGGCGGCAATGAATCCATGTCCGTGCGGATATTTTGGCGACCGCGTCCGCACCTGCCGCTGCAGTCCTCAACAAAT
>PLNU01000176.1:0-1284 GCA_003142835.1 Syntrophaceae bacterium | reverse complement strand
GATGAAGAATCACACAAGCTCATGGAAATGGCTATTGAAAAATTAGGGCTCTCCGCACGAGCAATGAACAGAATACTGAAAGTCTCGCGCACTATCGCTGATCTGGAATCTAAAGACAATATTGAGCCCGCTCATGTTGCGGAAGCAATTCAGTATCGAAACCTTGATCGCAGTTTAATTTAATGATATGAAAAGGAGAAAGTGCGTTATCAAAGATACTTTTATCAAAGAGGAAATTATGGAAATTAAAATTATTCAAGCTCCACCCCAAAAATTGAAGGCTAAACCTACTGACGAATCCAAACTGGGATTTGGTAAAATCTTCACCGACCACATGTTTACTATGACCTATAAGGAAGGCCAGGGCTGGCATAATGCTGTAGTTGAGCCCTACCGTCCATTGCAACTTGAACCAACAGCAATGTGCCTTCATTATGCCCAGGAAATTTTTGAAGGATTGAAGGCATATCGCGGCAAAGACGGGGCGATTTTTCTTTTCCGCCCGACGGAAAACATTAAAAGGATGAATACGTCGGCAGAAAGGCTCTGCATGCCGCCAATGGATGAGGAAATTTTTCTGGAAGCTATCAAAAAACTTGTTATTCTGGACAAGGAATGGGTTCCCCGCGGCGAGGGAACATCTTTATATATTCGCCCGACGATGATCGCGACAGAAGCGGCACTGGGCGTTCATCCAGCCAACGAATATCTCTTTTTTATCGTGCTTTGCACTGTCGGAGCTTATTACCCGCAGGGATTCGCGCCAACCAAGATTTATGTCTCGGAAGAATACGTAAGAGCGGCGCCGGGCGGAACAGGTCAAATCAAAGCGGCGGGTAATTATGCCGCCAGTTTGTATGCCACCCGCATTGCTACTAATATGGGTTATACTCAAGTGCTGTGGCTGGACGCCAAAGAAAAGAAATATGTGGAAGAAGTGGGCACAAGCAATATCTTCTTCCTCATTGGTGACGAATTAATTACTCCACCACTGTCCGGAACAATATTACCAGGCGTTACGCGTAATTCAGTGATTAAATTGGCGTCTCACCTGGGAATAAAAGTTGTGGAAAGGTCATTGGCTATCGATGAAGTCATTGCCGCTGCGAATAAAGGAACATTAAAGGAAGTTTTTGCCTCAGGAACGGCAGCAATCGTTTCACCGGTTGGTCAAATTTATTTCCGTAAAAAAGAATATTTGATCAATAACGGTCAAACAGGCCCCGTTGCAGAAAAATTATATAACGAAATTCTGCAAATTCAGTATGGCATGAAAGAGGATCC
>PLNU01000188.1:6298-6669 GCA_003142835.1 Syntrophaceae bacterium | reverse complement strand
AAATTGAAAAGATTGACCGCGATAATAAGCGCATCTCCCTCGATATTCCAAGCAACAATCAGGATGTTTCTGGCGAAGGAGAAGGAGAGGATTTCCGTAGCTACGTCTCCCAGACGCCTAAGGCTATGGGCACGTTCGGTGATTTGCTCAAGAAATCCGGCAAGAAGCGTTAATACCAATGCGCTTTCTTCGGCTAACTTTGTTGGCATCGTCGTCGGCTTCTTTAACGTATGTACAATACGTCTCCGGCGCCTCCTTCTCGCCGCCTCGTTATCCTTTGAAAGCGAATGGTATAAGTCTTAAGGATTGCTCGTAAGCATGATCAAAGCGTCGGCCACAACCGGATTGGCTCCGCTGATGATAATCGGATT
>PLNU01000188.1:733-6282 GCA_003142835.1 Syntrophaceae bacterium | reverse complement strand
ATAGATCTCGGTAAAAACTCCACCAAGACCAAACACCACGCACGGTCCAAATCCCGCGAAACGCGTCATGCCGGCCAGAAATTCCCTGTTCCCCCGCAGCATTTCCTGAACCAGCACTGGCACGGGTTTCCCCGCCGCTTTCCGGATAGACCGAAAACTATCTTTGAGCTGGGTAGCATTCTCTATATTTAAAGCGATAAGCCCTTTACCGCTTTTGTGCATGATTTTCCAACTGCAGGCTTTGAGCGCCACAGGATAGCCGATTTTTCTGGCGGCATCCAGTGCCTCCGCTTTCGTTGAGGCCATTGCCTCCTTTGTAACAGGCACGCCATAAGCAGCCAGCAATTTTTTCGCCGCGTGTTCGTCCAGCGCTTTTTGACCATTTGCTTTTGCTTGTTTAATGAGACGAGCAGCCAGCTTACTTACTGACGGGAGAACGATTTGGTCCAACGGCTTGCGCTGCCTAATTTGTTTGTAGTGGTAAAGAGAACCTAAAGCCCGCGCGGCATTTTCCGGAGAATAAAAAACCGGCGTGTTTGTATCCTGGTAGCCTTTAGTATAGTTATCTTCATGGTCAAAAAAAGTTGATACCAGTACTGGCATATTATATTTATGCGGTAACTCAAAGGTTTCTTCAGCTATTGGTCTGGCAATTTTTAAGAAGTCTTCAAGACCAAGCCCGCCTAAAAGATCGCGGGTATGATCATAAACTTCTTTCATGAAACCGGAATGCATGATGCCATGCATGATGATGGCATCGACCTCGCCGCTTTTCATCATCAGCTCTGGCAAGGTTACGGCAAGCTTTTCCATACTCAGATCAAAAGTCAGATCGACCGGATTTGACGCAGAGGCATGTGGTTCGATTTGGGGCTTGATCTTCTGCTGCAAGTGATCCGAAAAACGGGGAACATCCAATCCGACCAGATCACATGTATAAGATATAGAGGTTGCCGGGCCGCCGGAATTGGTCAAGACACCAACGCGCCTTCCCCGCAGTGGCGGCTGAGTAGCCAGCGTCCAGCCATGTGTATAGAGATCTTCGATACTGCCCACCCTTATTATTCCGGCTTGCTTCAAGATACCGTTATAAAGAAAATCAGGACCGGCCATGGCGCCCGTATGACTCGCTCCGGCACGCGCGCCGGATGCAGAACCGCCGACATACTGAGCAACGACCGGTTTATGACAGGTAACTCGGCGGGCAACATCCACAAATCTTTGACCATCCCGAATTCCTTCAATATAAAGGATAATGGCCTTTGTTTGTTTGTCTTCCCCCAGATACTCCAGCGCGTCCACAATATTTATATTAGCCTCGTTACCCAGACTAATTGCTTTACTGAAACGAATTCCTCTTTTTCTTAAATAGGGAAGAACTTGAGTAACATAAGTACCACTCTGAGAGGCGAAGCCCAAAAGACCCGGGCCAGTAGTAAATGGGGCAACGGTTGTATTGAGAGAAATTTCGGAATTAATGATGCCTAGACAATTAGGCCCGACAAAGCGCATTCCGTATTTTTGGGCTATGGCATTAATTTCATCTTCCATATTCTGGCCGGTTAAGCCGGTTTCTTTGAATCCGGCGGTTACTACAATCGCTCTCTTGGTGCCGATTTTGCCAAAATCATCAAGAAGCGCAGTTATTGCTTTATTCGGAACGATAAAAATGACCAGATCGGGAGCGTGAGGCAGCTCTTCAGCGGCAGCATAAGCCTTGTGCCCCAAAACTGTTTTTTCCGTCAGATGAATAGGATAAAACTCGCCTTTATAGCCGTCTTTCACAATGCTGAGTGCCTGAATAGTTCCCATTTTTCTAGGATCATTACTTGCGCCCACAACAGCAATAGATTTTGGATTCATCAGTAACTTCAAAGGATTTTCCGGCATTATTAAACTCCCCTTTAAAACCATCTTTATTAAAATTATGACCGGGAGTACAGAATAAAAAAACATATCTGTCAAGCTAAAATAAAAAAAGCCATGTGTAACTGGTCCCAAATAGAACCTGTTACCTTTAATTATTATTCAATATCTGAAACATCATGAAAGAAGCCAACATGGTGGATGCGCTCTGCTTCATCCACACTACAATTACTATTTTGCGAGGGGGAGTAACGACATCTGTAGGGAACGGTCGCGACCGTTCCCCACCTCTAATCGACATCATAGAGATTGCCACAATGTCTGAGAGGCATTTCGCAATGACAAACGAGGATTGCGACACAGTCTCATTCGCCGGGGTTCCCTGCCGGGCCACATTGCTAATAAAGATAGCGCTTTGATTTAGAAATGGAATAAGATGATTTTATTTTACGCGCAGGAGCATCTGTGTCCAGGTCAGACCGCCGCCGACAAAGGCAAGAGCGACAACTCTACCGGAGGTAAGTTCATCCCAGTGCTGGCTCAGAACCGATTCAGCACTCGCGGAACCGGTGTTGCCGAAAAGATGCACATTATACCAATGCCTATCCTCGGAAATGCCTGTCCGCTCGCATGCGGTACGGAGGACGCCGAGATTGGCCTGATGACCGACGAAAAAGAAATTCTTCTCATCCACATCCGGCACCAACGCCCTGAGGCTGCGCAGACCATCCGTCGTCTTGCGGATGGCAAATCCCTGAACCGCTCCCCCATCCTGTGAAAAATAACCCCAGCGGGGTACTCTTGCCTTCTCCCACATTGTTGGTTTGGAGTCCATCTGGCAATCCGTATATGTTTTTGAGGAAGGAACTGTTGTTGAAATAACTGTAGCCGCGCTGGCATCACCGAAAAGGACAGCCGATGCCCGGTCGGCATAATTAGTGCTCGCCGTAGGGCATTCAATATTGGTTACCAGAACATAAGGCGGCAACTTTTCCGGTTTCATCGAATCAAGATTATACATTTGAACCCCGTAAGTGGCGCAGGCGGAGTTTATATCAAAGCAGGGAACATCAATACCCAATTCACCAGCAATCGTTGCGGCCTCTGCCGGAGTCAGATATTCGGGCAGAGAACTGCCGGAAATGACCATGCCGATATCTTCAACCTTTATGCCAGCTCTGGCAATGGCCATCTTTGCCGCTGAAGCTGCCATCCGGGCATTGGAATAAAGCCTCACTTTATCTGTGGCGCGGGGATCAGCATTCTTGGTATCGCGAATATATTCCAGTGGCAGAATTGTTCTGCGTGTCTCAATCCCGACTCGCTCCATAATCCAATCCACTGTCGTACCAATATCCAAGTCTTCCAAAAATTGATTTGTAATAACATTCTCGGGATGAAAATGCCCGATACCGTGAACATATATCATTTTGTGCTGTTCCTTTCCCTTGCTCTTGATACCAATTCGCTTTCTTTGGCTAACTTTGTTGGCTTCGTCGTCGGCTTCGTCAACGTATGTACAATACGCCTCGTCGCCTTCTCCTTGCCGCCTCGTTATCCTTTGAAAGCGAAATGGTATGATAAGAACTTTTCAAGGCGCTGGAGTATAGGAAAAATGGTCTTACATGTCAAAGGAATAAAAATACTAATTTCAAATTATTTTTCACTCTTAATTTTGACTTTACAAAAGCGCTTTATCCTGATTAAAGTCAAAAAAAATATTCAGGGAGACTTTTTCAATGAGGACTGTGGAATTACCACAATATGATTACGATATAATTATTATCGGTGGTGGACCGGCAGGCTATAGCGCCGGTATTTACGCCGCACGTGCCGGCCTCAAAACACTACTTGTGGAAGGCGCTTCAACGGTAAGTCAGATAACTATTACCGACCTGATCGAAAACTATCCGGGCATTCCCGACGGCATCAATGGTTTTGATCTGATGCAGCTTTTTAAAAAACAAGCACTGAAATTCGGTCTGGAAGTAATGGCCAAAGACGTCGTGGCAATCAAAAGAAATGCTTCTTCACCCATTATCTGGGATGTTACCGCCGGAGAAACAGATTTCAAGGCTCTGAGCGTAATTGCGGCGACCGGAGCACACTGGCGCAATCTGGGAGCGAGGGGGGAGACGGAGTTTGCGGGAAAAGGGGTTTCCTACTGCGCAACCTGCGACGGGCCTTTTTACCGGAATAAAGATGTAATAGTTGTCGGCGGTGGCGATACGGCGATTCAGGAAGCTCTCTTTTTGACTCATTTTGCCAAAAAAGTCACAGTGATCCATCGCCGCGACCGGCTACGTGCAGCAGGAATCCTGCAGAAGAGAGCATTTGCCGAAAAGAAAATTGAATTTATCTGGAATTCCGCCCTCACGGAAATTAATGGTAAGGATTTTGTCACATCGGCAAAAATCAAAGACGTGAAGACAGGAAAAATAACTGAACTGCAGGCCGATGGCGCTTTTATTTTTGTCGGGCGGCTCCCATACACAGATATATTTCGGGGTTTGCTGGATTTAGATACAACCGGCTTTATTAAGACGGATGAGAATTTAAAAACAAGTGCGGCCGGAATATTTGCCGCCGGAGACTGCCGGGTGAAACTTTTCCGTCAGGTGATCACTGCCGCAGGCGATGGAGCCAATGCCATACACAGCGCAGAGCTATATATTGAAGACCTGAAAGGTCAAACCTACTAAAGGAACATAACTTATGGAATCTTTAATAAATACTTGGCAGCATTTACCTTCGCAGATGAGCCCAAGCCTTTTTGCCATCGGTTCTTTTCAACTGCGCTATTATAGTCTGATGTATCTTGTCGCTTTCGCCGTCGTTTATTTTCTGGCTCTTTACCGGATAAAAAAAGAAAACTATAAATATACATCAGAAAATGTGCAGGACTATCTTGTCTGGGCGATGATCGGGGTGATCATCGGCGGCAGATTTGGTTATGCCTTATTTTACAATTTCGGCTATTACTTCCAGCATCCGCTCGAAATAATTTTGCCCTTTGATTTTTCCAACGGCATTAAATTTGTCGGCCTCAGCGGAATGTCATACCACGGAGGCCTTATCGGCGTCGTCATCATGACCATTTTATTTTGCCGCAAGTACAAGATTAAATTCTGGCACTTTGTTGATCTGCTCTGTCCGGCTGTGCCGCTGGGTTACACCTTTGGCCGGATCGGCAATTTTATCAACGGTGAACTATACGGCCGGATAACTACCGTGTCTTGGGGAATGTATTTTCCGCTTGATCCTTCACAGAGTCTGCGTCACCCTTCCCAGCTTTATGAAGCACTATTCGAAGGAATTGTTTTGTTCATCTTGCTGTGGCTGATTAGAAAAAAGAAAATGTTTGACGGATTCTTAATCGGAATTTACATCTGCGGNNTCCTTTGCCTGTTAATGATTGCGGCAGGCATGGCTATTTTGTTCTGGCGTAAGAATGCCGCACAAGCCTTACGCCGGGCAATTTAATTAAGGGGAGAAGTTTACATGACTTTGTGGTGGATATTCTTTGGTGTTTTTATCTTTGCCATGCTGGCTTTAGACCTCGGTGTTTTCAATCGTAAGGCTCACATCATCAAAATGAAGGAAGCCCTGCTTTGGACGGCTTTCTGGGTCGCTCTGGCTTTGCTTTTCTGCGTAGGAATTTACTTTTTCTACGGCCATTCCAA
>PLNU01000188.1:0-688 GCA_003142835.1 Syntrophaceae bacterium | reverse complement strand
TGAACAAACAAACCGAAGTCCATCCCGACCGGAATATCGCGATAAAACTGCTGCGTTTTTTCACCCCCGTCACAAAACAATTTTCCGGAGCCAAATTTTTTGTCGTGAAACGCGGCATACGCTTTGCCACCCCGATGCTGGCTGTACTTTTGGCGCTGGAAACCACCGACATTCTCTTCGCGGTTGATTCTATTCCCGCCGTGCTGGCCATCTCCAAAGATCCGTTTATCGTTTATACATCCAACGTTTTTGCTATTTTAGGATTGCGCTCGTTGTTTTTCGCCATTTCCAGTTTGATGAAATTATTTCATCTTCTACATTATGGTCTGGCGGCAATTTTGAGTTTTGTCGGCGTGAAAATGATCATTGAAGATTTTTTCCACGTGCCGGTCGCAGCCTCCCTGATCGTGATCGCATCCATTCTGGTTGTATCGATCGTCATGTCCATCATTTGGCCGGATAAAAAAGGTGAGGTTCCTCCGGTAGAGATGAAGGAGTAATATTCTTATGCAAACTGAGTTTTCCAACGCTTCGCAAACCCAGTTGAAAAAATGGGCTAGGCTTACCGACTCCAAAGTGCGGCGGGAGGAAGGAATTTTCCTGGCTGAAGGAGTAAAGGTCGTGGAGGAACTATTATCGAGTGACTGGCAAATAGAAGCCATCCTGGTGTTGCCGGAAAAAATAAAAC
>PLNU01000007.1 GCA_003142835.1 Syntrophaceae bacterium | reverse complement strand
TATTTGACTGCACTGAATGCAAGCATACCTTCCAGGTTTCCTTGAGTGAAACGAGAGATTTCACGTGCCCGGAATGTCATGGCGCCAAGGTCACGCTGGTCTCCGGCCGTGAATTTTATATTAAGGATATAACAATCTCGTAAAAAGGAGCGATATTATGGCAGACATACGCCTGATCGAAATCAAGGAAGACATCCTTTCCGATAACAAAGACCTCGCCGATGAGATCAGGGATACTCTCGGAAGGCATAAAGTTTTCATGCTGAATCTGATGGCTTCGCCAGGGGGCGGAAAAACGANNTCGCCGTGATCGAGGGCGACATAGATTCCGTAGTCGATGCGGAGAAAGTCGTCAAAGAGGGAATACCGGCGGTTCAGCTGAAGACGGGGGGCTTCTGTCATCTCGACGCCTCCATGATTAAGCTGGCCCTCAACGAATTGAACCTCGCCGGTCTCGATCTCGTCATCATTGAGAATATCGGAAATCTCGTCTGTCCCGCCGAATTTGATACGGGCGCCCATAAGCAGGCGATGATCCTCAGTGTTCCTGAGGGCGATGACAAGCCTCTCAAGTATCCCATGATGTTCAGCATATGCGATGTGCTGGTAATCAATAAAATAGATTATCTCGGTATCGCCGATTTTGACATGAATGCCGCAAAGGAGCGGGTCGTCAAACTGAATCCGAAAATTAAGATCATCGACGTTTCGTGCAAGACGGGACAGGGCGTGGAAGAGTGGACACGCTGGCTGGAAAAAGAAATAAAGACTTATCGGAGTTCCACGGCCCCTTGATGGCGGCGCGGTTATATGGCTATATGTCTGTGAAGCAACTTAATCAAACCAAATCCTTTTTCCCGACACTCAAAGAAGAAGTTAAGATCAAGCGCTTCTTAAAAATCACAAAGAGCTAATGCACAAGCGGACGTCGTCGTATTTAATTCGACAAACCCGCACAGGTACTGCTTCTTCGCAAATTATTCCGTCTGCCGCTTGCAGCGCCTCTTGATGCTCCTTGCACAAATTTTATTGCACCGCCCATCATGACACACCTTATTTTTTGTTCTTCGAACTTCACGTCCATCAAAAAAAATTTGCAAATTTTAAAAAAGTTCTTGAAAAATTCGGTAAAATTTTCTATGAAGGTGTTAACACAATATAGAAACGAGGCGAGATTAAAAGGCAGCCCAACAGGTAACACTGCAAGACTCCGTACCACAGATCTTCTCACGTCCGTGGAACTGTTAGGGCATGAAACAATTGCACTGTCGATTTCCGGGAGCAAAAACCATATCCCGTTTTAGGCGGGCACTGGGTTTGACTTCTAAAAATATGAAGTATCGTTCGCTGCTCCACGTGAACCTGTAATGAGGAGGTAGTGCATTATGCCTTTGGCCAGAACTCGCACCGATCTACCGGTCATATTGCTTCACAATATCGATCAGGCATGGGATCCCGCCGATATTGATATCACCCTTCAGGAAGTCGCAAATCTTGAGTCAGCCATAGAAGAGCAGGGACATCCCGTCACCAACGTACCTGTCATCAACCATGATCTCAACTCGTGCCTGAGCGCCTACGACCCCGACCGGCATATCGTCTTCAACTGGTGCGAAGAGATCCCCGGTGTAGCGAACAGCGAAGCGCTCGCTGTGGAAACACTCGAGGACATGTATTTCACATACACGGGCGCAACATCCGAAGTGCTGCGTTTCTGTTGGGATAAAGAGATGGTCAAGAGGATGTTGGAAAGGGCCGGCGTACCCACGCCGCGCTGGCGCATTTATGATTTCCCGAAGATCGATGATTGGAGCTGTTTTCCGGCGATTGTGAAGCCGTCCCGGGAACACTGCAGTCATGGGGTAACTACGGATGCCGTCGTTACGTCGCCTCATGAACTGGAAGATCGGATTGGTTATATACTCGACACATTCCGTCAACCCGCTCTCGTTGAGGATTTCATTGACGGGCGGGAATTTCACGTTTCTCTCTGGGGCAACGGCAGTGTCCGGATGCTGCCGCCGGCAGAAATGGACTTCGCCCTCTTCGACGACGTGCGTGATCGTCTCTGCACCTACGATTCCAAATTCATTCCCGGCTCTGAGCATTATGAAAAAATCGAAACCCTGTTGCCCGCACCCCTCACAAGCAATGAAACCGAGGCGCTGGAACAGGTTTGCAAGAACGCATACGTGGCTTTAGGATGCCGGGATTACGCCCGCATGGACATCCGGTTGCGGGATAACATCTTTTACGTTCTGGATGTCAATCCCAACGCAGATATCAGCATTGACGCCAGTATGGCGTGCGCCGCTGAAGCGGCCGGTATCAGTTACGGACAGATGGGTAATCTCATCGTCCGCATGGCCGCTCAGAGGCATCCGGTATTGGGCAGAGTGCGCAAAACCACTCGTAAGAAAACAAAAAAGCTGTAGTTCATTATAAAAATATTCTGTATTGCACTTCACAACTCCCCTTATACCATTTCGCTTTCAAAGGATAACGAGGCGGCAAGGAGGAGGCGACGAGGCGTATTTTACATACGTTGAGGAAGCCGACGACGCTGCCAACAAAGTTAGCCAAAGAAAGCGAAATGGTATTAACTATAAAGCAGCGATCTGTTCTTTACATAGTATGAAATGGTG
>PLNU01000158.1:11853-23030 GCA_003142835.1 Syntrophaceae bacterium | reverse complement strand
ACATTTTCACGTTGCAATAACAGAGGTATTTTCTGACGGCATTCGCTCTTCTTTCACTCAACTTCTGGTTGTAGGTTTCAGTGCCGGAAGCAGAGGTATATCCTGCAATGCGGACTTTAGTTCCAGGGTTATCTTTCAGAAGCTGGATATTCTTTTTCAGTAGCCTCTTCGCTAATGGCGTAAGGGTCGACTTATCGAAATTAAAATGTATGTCCTCAAAAGCAAGAACAATGATATTCGGCTCAGTCGCGGCGACCATAACCTTCTCCTCGACCTTTGGTTCAGGCGCCACGATGACAACCTTCTCTTCAGCCACGGGCTCAGGTTTGGGTTCGGCTATTGGTTCATCCTTCGCGACAGCGGCCGGTGCGGACTTGGACTTGCCACCGAACGCAAAAACTAATCCAACAGTAGCTCTAATATTATGGTAGGTCTCCTGGAAAATCTCGGTAACCATATAATCCTGGACATCGGCTCGAAGTGCGATATGTTCCGTCAGCCAGTATTTCGCTCCTACACCAACATTAAAAGCAGGCATGTCATGATTAGAATTTGATATCGATGGGTTATAGTGGGTTCCTCCGTAACCGGCAACGATAAAGGGGTTTAATTTGCCATCGGGAATAATGTGTAAGACGGCATCGATATGATAAAAAGTAAGGTTCACTCTATCCATGGGATATCCGAACTGTCCTTCCGTGTAATCTGTTTTTGCCTCGTTATCAACGCGAGTACTTATATATTCCCCGGCGGCTTCAATACCAAAATACCTCGTGAAATTGTAGCCAAGCCGTCCGCCAAATACGGGCGCGTTGTTCAGATTCTGACTGCCTTGGAAGAAATTGTAACCTACGAACGGATTCACTTCAAAGCTTCCTCCCTTTATCTCGGAGCGAGCAGACAAGGGTAGGAGAAAAACAAAGGCAGCTACTATCAGCGCTGCACGATATATTGATTTCATTGTACGTCCTCCATTATATAGTTTCATTTTGTTGTTGCCTTTCCGGCTCTTGGAAAAAAGCCGTCTGGGATATCTTCTATGCCAAAAGAACGCTGCGTTGTAGAGAGGCTAAAGGGAGACAGACCCAATTATGAAAAATAGCCTGTCTTCCCTTTTTGCCTGCGTTCACGCCAAATATCTCAAGCCTTAATCAGCAGGCACGGTAATGGTGGTTACCGATGGAGAGGCGGCGCCGGTTAATGTAACCGCACCGGACCCGGCTGCACCTGCTAATACTCTGCCCATCACCGATGAGCCGTCGTTGACCGTAGCTGTTCGACCGGCCAGGATGTTTCCATTCCAGGTTGTTCCCGATCCGATGGTTATATCCAGACCGGCCACAAACCAGACATTTCTGGCCTGGGCGCCGTTGCGCAGTATAATCTGGCTCGGAAGAAGAAGAGTGCCCGAGTCGACAAAAGTGCTATCTACCTTGATGATGAAGATAGCATTCGCATCACCCTTGGCGTCGAACGTTGCAATCCCACTGGCCGATAAACCAAGGTTCGCTTCATGATAGACGCCGGGGATGAGGGTTTTCCCGGCCAGTTGCTCTCCGGCTATAGTACCCGGACCATAAGTATCTACTTTGTTTTTGCCCTCGATCCACGCGGTATTCAAGTCGTTCGTGACAGTCAATGCGGTTCCGCCGCTGTCAAAGGGATCGCCAGCCCAGTATATGGACCCGTTCACGGTCATTCCCGTGGGACTTGTATGGATCTTCTCTAGGCAGGTCTCGGACGCACCTAAGTTACCGGTGGAATCCGTACATGTAGGAGTGGGATACAACGCTACATCCCCATTAACCACGGTAACACCGGTTGAGGTCAGTCCGGCGCGCGATGCAATCCCGAAAGATTTAGCGCTTCTGAGGTTTATGGCGAGATCCAGCGGTAGGACAGATTCTGCTGCTGTGGTAAATGTCCATGGATTCGGTACAGCTCCACCTGCTAATGCATTGCCAGCCACGTCCGTGGCCTCGGTGGCAATCTTCGCAGTATAGTTGGTGAAGGGCTTGAGATTGGCCAGTGGTGAAAAGGTCGCAATTTTGTTCTGCACATCATAGGCGACCCTTCCATCTACGACCGTTCCGAGCACTGTCTCCTTCACCGTAACGTTCGCGGGGATCATCGTTGCCGGGTCCATCGCCTTGCTGAACGTTGCGTTGACGGCGCTGTTGATCGCCACACCTGTGGCACCATCAGCAGGGACTGTGAGAGTCACGGTGGGTGCGGTGGAATCGGCGTCTGTCGGGATAAAGGTCCACACATAGTCACTTGCCGCGGGCAAAGCGGCTGTATTGCCTGCCAGCGCATTTCCTGCCAGATCAGTAGCAGGACTGGCGCCGATCCCTTTGATCGTAGCGGTATAGGTATCGCCGGGTGTAAGATCTGCTGTTGGCTTAAAACGCGCGATTTTGCTTGCAACTATGTAGGTCACGGTACCGGCCACGGGAGTCGTGTGCGTTGTGTTCATCACCGTAAAACTGACTGCCGGGCTGTTGATCGTTGCAGGGGCCATAGCCTCAGAGAAAGTTGCGGTTATTGCCGCGTTAGCTGCCGGGCCAGCAGTTGGACCAGGATCTGTCGTGGCCGGGTAGGTAACCGTCACCATGGGTTTGGTGGTGTCCTGATAAGGTGCTGGTGCCCAATGTTCGGTTACTTCTCCTCCTCCACTGCCGCATCCTGTAATTAAAAAACCACTCAGGATTAAGATAAACAAGAGATAAATTTGTCGAGCCTTAAATCTTTTCATAACCATTCCTCCTTAAATTTTTCATAACCATTTCTCCTTTTTCTGCTTAAATTATGAGCACTCCCTTTGTGTCTTATGAGCACTCCTTTTGTATCTAAAATGCTTGCATCTTTAAACCTTCTTCACGAATTTTATTATTTTACAAACTAGCCCATACCAAAAAGAACGGAATTAGCAATGACTTTGAGACACTTCCTGCAAAAATTTAGTGTACCTTCATGTTCGCTCCCTTTTGTTGATAAGGCATTGCTTTTTCCTTGGGTTTTGGACTCGGACTACCCGATGGCCCAAGAGCGCGGCGCATCGCGCCAAACTCCTGGGCCGTCACGTCCATCTGGGATTATTTCAGGTGAAGTTTGTCGAGCTTCGCTTTAATCGTTTCCTTGGTATCGCCGAACTTCTCCTGGATGACGCCGTAGAGCTTGTCCACGGAGCCTTCAGCCTTCTTGAAGTCGTCGTCCGTGAGCTCGCCCCAGGCTTTCTTCGCCCTTCCCTTGATCTGATCCCACTTGCCTTCGGCTTGATCCTTGTTCATGTGGTTCTCCTTTCCAACCTATGGGTTGGCTGTCCGCAATTAACGTTCGATGACGATCTCAACACGGCGGTTATTGGCGCGCCCCTCGGGTGAAGCGTTGTCGGCGATCGGGCTGCCCTTGCCCTTTCCGCGTGCCTGGATGCGGTCGGCTGGNNCAGTCCGCGTTCCTCTTCCTTGACCGCGGCGAGCTTGGCGAGTTCGGCCAGCGCGTCGGCCGTCCGTTGCTCGGAGTCGCTCAAATCCTGCTTCCCCTGCTTCACGGCCTCGGCTTGTTGCTTCTGAAGTTCGGCGTCCGATTTTTCCTTGCTTGCCCTGATCGCGGCGAGCTCGGCGTCCGATTTTTCCTTGCTTGCTGCGAGTTCGGCGTCCGACTTTTCCTTGCTTGCTGCGAGCTCGGCATCTGATTTTTCCTTGTCTGCCTTGACCGCGGCGCGCTTGTCGAGTTCAGCCCGTGCGTCGGCCGTCCGTTGCTCGGAGTCGCTCAAATCCTGCTTCCCCTGTTTCACGATCTCGGTTTGTTTCTTCTGAAAATCGGCGTTCGCTTTATCTTTGCTTGCCTTGTCGGCGGCCATGGCGCCGAGCGCTCCCGCCTGTTCAGATTTGCGCTGGGCGACGTAAGCGAGATCTTTCGTTTTGCGCGAGTCGGGGTCCTTCTGGAATGACTGTTCCGCCAGAACGAGCGCCTCATGCGCCTTGTGTAATTCCGCCGGCGCGAGTTGCTCCGCCGGCCCCTCGCTCGCATTCCGGTAGGCCGAACGGGCATTGACGAGTTCATTTGGTGCCACGGTTGCACATCCGGCGACGAGCGCGACGAACATGACTAGTATCAAGAATTGCATCGTTTTCATAAAATTAAAATCCTCCTTTTGGGTCATGATTGGGTTATTGGTTGTCTTGCCGGAGTTGGCGCGCACGCGCCACTGCTGCCTGGGCCTCCGACCTCTCGGCATCCTCGCGGGACAGCACGACAGCCAGCTCGGCGTCGGCTTCGGCCCGCAACAGCATCGACGCGGCCTGCTCCTTCTCGCCTTTCGCGGCCAGCCCCTTGGCGAGTTCCAGTTCCTCCTTGGCTAGTTGCAAATGAAGCGAGGCTTGCGGTACTTTGGCCGCCCCGGCCTCCTCGGCGGCGCGGATTCCCGACGTTGACGCCTCTGTGCGCAGTGGGACGTTTGCGGCGCATCCCGCGACGATTGCGGTGGCCACGGCGGCCACGGCGAACACCATAATTCCGATTTTGGATACATGTTTCATTTAGTTCTCCTTTTGTATTTGGATACGTGGTTGTCTCATTGGATACTCCTTGTTTCTTTCAACTATGTCGTTTCACATATTATTACGCAACTTCGGGACAAGGCCCGGAATTAACAGTGTCAAAGCGATCGTCCACAATATATCATCCTCCTTTCAGTTTGCTTTAGGTCCATTGCCGGCTTGCGCATCTCGCACCAACCGGCAGTGATCATAAAGTCTCTTTGGTCTTGGACGCGGACTACCCGGTGGTCATCGGGTTATTTACACTCTTCACACCGTTTACGTCGTTGACGAATTTGGTGGCCAGGTTCTTTTCAGCCGATCCTCCATTAAATCTTATCCATCCCCGCCGGGTGGAAAACGGTGTGGAACATCCTTTCATAGGGCTCTTGGAGAAGGTTCATCGCCCCCCGGATCACCTTAAAATGCTCCGACTTCAGGTGGGTCATAAGGTTTTCCTGGGTATTCCATTCTTCAAGAAGAAAGAATCGATTTTCATCCTCGGTACTCTGGCAGAAGTCGCAGCGATTGCATCCCTTCTCCATCCTTATGGAACTGGACAGTGAAGCAATCGTCTGTGACAACTCCATGCGCTTCTCAGAACGGACATTCATTCGTATGGTTACAAGGATCATACAGATCGTAGTTGCAAGTGGCTTGCCAACAAGCGAAAGAAAATCATAAGTTTGGAATCATCCTTTAATAACAGGTGCTTAGATTAATAGAAGGGAGCAGTAGAAAAGTATGAAATGATTCGTTTGACCTCAATATTTGGTGGAACCTCAACATATTGAGGGGTAAGTTGAAGGGAGGTGGACAGTCTAATCTGGTTCTTTTGTCTGGGGCCGGACTATCCCGGCCTCAAAGTGTTAAAGCCGTATCCGGCAGAAGAAATGGAATACAAAATGGCCAACTTATAGTAAGCGCGATATCTCAACAGTCAAAGGCAGACACCTTTGTTCCTCGATGCAATCCCATCGCCACTTATTGTCTAATTTTCTGGAAACTTTACATAAGTAATAAATTTTTAGTCTGTATTAAACTATTTTTGCGACTGAACCAGCTTACGGGCAAGCAAGGATATGTTGTCGAGTAATTCATCTTCGTGACCGGCTTGGCATTTTAAAGACCCTAATGCTATTGTGCTCATTTTTTTAATATCAATGCGTTTTGCTTGCAAAATGCTTGTAACCCCCAGCGGTGATAACATTCCCGTTACTGCCTCATTTGCCGCCAGCAACTGACCAATTTTTATCGATTGCTTTTCATCAACTAAACCTGAATGTTGTAATTTATATTCTTCCATAACCTGTATCATGTTTTCCCTATTGACCAAAACAAAACCTCCCAGCTTATGCAATTCCTCACGCAAGGCTTCTGCTAGGATCATACCAACAATCCGCAGACGTTCGACGGCATCAAAGTCATAAACTATAAGACGTGTGCCATCTTGCTTTTTATTTTTAGCAAAGATCGTTTCCTCCAACTCTTTTTCAAACGCTATTTGTTTTTCCTGAGCCTTCTTCTCGGCAGAAGATATTGTTTTATGTGCATCTTTTTTCACTGATGGGGCTACTTCGGATGTTAGTAATGGAGTTTCTTTTTGTTTCTGAGGGGGCTCCGGTTTGGCTGACAATAAAGGCTCATCTTCTCTCCTGGCATTAGCGTCATCGGTTCGAATTGGCATCTGCGGAATATTTTCCGGCGGCGTAATTTTGCTTACTTGCAGGGGCATCTTTTCCCGCAAAAGTTTCCCCTTCATCATCGCCGTATTTAATAAATCTTTTCTTGCATCACCAGATATCTGGTGAAAGTTTTTCCGTATTGTTGCTGCAGTGGCTTGCATTTTTTCAGCATCATTAAATCTATGCATTAAAGCATTAGGTATATAATTGGAGGCCTGAAACAGCTTACCGGTATTTAAATTTATTAAGTTCAAACTAAATTGCAGATTAACTTTATTAGCGTTGCGCTCAATCAACAAAGCATAATCCGCATGTAGCGCTCTACCCACATCTTTAGCCAATGCCCAGTCGCTTGCCATCCATTCCCGGCTAGTGACAGTTTGATTTCCTAAAACAGCTTTGATGTCTTCTGCCGGCACCACTTCATATATGCCTTGAATTTTTAGACTTTCATTTATCTTTTCAGCCATATTTGCATTAAACTTTTCCGGCGACATTTGCCATCCAACTGGGCCTTTCATGAATTCGGCCTCAGAAGTAACAGCCAAAACAAAAATGCGCAGTTTGGCTGTTGCAGGTGGTTGCGGTAGGGTAGAAATTTTTGTACTAACACATGCGCTTCCACATACTAAGAAATTCAATATGATTAATGTCCCTAAAAATCTGATTGTTAATTTTTTCATAAGTCACCCATTTATTACCTTTTACAGTAAATAATCTTTCAATTAAATAATCATTTTTTCGCTTTTTCTCTTTCCTCGGTCAAACAAAGGCCAAAGGAAAGGCCAGAAGGAGGCCAAAGGTGTCTGCCTTTGACCTTTGATTATCTGTTCAACTTGTAATATCCGCTTCGCCAGAGCATTATTTATTCTCCGCCGTTCTTTTATTTTCCCCTACAACACCACTTACCGTGCTATATTTGGAAATAGCAAACTCGCTGCCTATTTCCTCGAGTTTTTTGCCGGTATAACAACGTACAAGATATATAACTACATTCCGGGCCTCAACCGAGTTTTGATCTTACTTGGAAAGAAACAACTCTTTTTCTAAAATTTCATTAACGAGCCTAACTTAATATCGTCGCCAAAGGAGAAACCTAAAAGAAAAAATGACAATAATAAAATCATGATATACGTGTAAAAGCGTTTTTGTTTCATATGATTTTCCTTATTAAAAAATAATATCATGAAAGCCCTATCCTACGGTTTGGCCATTCATAAAATGATCTGGCGATTCATGTTGACATTACGATAAAAAATATGCTCTTGTGGATTTCAATAGTCAAGGGGAAATAGTTTGAAATGAATTTCTTTGAGATAGCAATAATGATGTTAATGAAATTTCTGCAAATTAAGAACAAGGTTTAATTATGAATAATGTAACAAAAAATTGGATTGCCTCATCGAACTACGATATGCAGACAGCAAAAGCGATGTTTGAAACCGGCAGATATCTTTATGTTGTTTTTATATGCCATTTGGCTATGGAAAAAATGTTAAAAGCATTATTATCGCAAAAATATCCTCAAGACATTCCTCCTAAAATTCATAATTTGCTAACACTGGCGCAAAAGGCTGGGATAAAACCTCCAGATAATCTTAAAGATTTTTTTCTGCGCATAGATAATGTCAGCGTGGTAACTCGCTATCCAGAAGATATGCGGGCATTAGCAAAAGATTTTAATAAAGAATCTGCAAAACTGATTTTATCTGAAACAAGGAAGATTTTAAAATGGCTCAAGCAAAACCTGAAATTAGAAAAATAATTTTTCGTTATCTGAAAAATCTAAAAACTATGGGCGTCCCTGTCGAAAAGGCTTACTTGTTTGGTTCACAGGCCACTGCAAAAGCAAGTGCAGAGAGTGATATTGATTTGGCAATTGTTTCGCCTTTATTCGAGAAGATGAGTTTATGGGAGCGGGCCGGCTATCTTGGGAAAGCGGCATGGGATATACCCTATCCGCTGGACGTTTTGGGTTATGCGCCATCACAAATTAAGAAGGTTGAACAAGGCACCATTTTAAGCCATATACTGAAAAATGGCTTTAAGATAGAGGATACAGTTTGAAAAAAAGCAAGACAAGTTTCTTTTGTCAGCATTGCGGCTATATGTCACCCAAGTGGCTAGGTAAGTGTCCGTCCTGCAACGGCTGGAATTGCTTTGCCGAGGAGCTGGTCAGCGAACCGGAATCCGGCAGCCGCGCCGAAATGAAGTTTGATGGCAAGCCGCTGCCGATAGAGGATATTCCTGCCCAAGAAGGCCAGCGCACGGTTACCGGTATTGCGGAAATTGATCGTGTCCTCGGTGGCGGTATTGTCAGCGGCTCGGCCATCCTGATCGGCGGCGAGCCCGGCATCGGCAAATCCACGCTCATGCTGCAGGTGATGAAAAATCTGGCCGAAAACGGACATAAGGTGCTCTATGTTTCCGGTGAAGAATCCGCCCATCAGATAAAATTACGCAGTAACCGAATCGGTGCCACCACCAAAAATTTGCTTTTGCTGGTGGAAGTCTCTCTGGAGAGGATTCTGGAGCAGATTAAAAAAGTTGAGCCGGCGATTGTTGTGATTGATTCCATCCAGACTGTTTATTCAGGCGATTTGATGTCCGCCCCCGGCAGCGTGGGGCAGGTGAGGGAAGCTTCATCGCGTCTGATTCTTTTTTCCAAAAAAAATGGTATTCCCGTGTTTTTAGTTGGTCATGTGACCAAGGATGGNNATCGGCGTTTTTGAAATGCAGGATAAGGGGCTCAAAGAAGTGCCCAACCCTTCGGCCTTTTTTTTAGAGCAGCGGCCGCAAAACGTCCCCGGTTCGGTAGTTGTGCCCAGTCTGGAAGGCACAAGGCCGATTTTAGTCGAAATTCAGGCGCTGGTTTCCGCGACGAATCTGGGAATGCCGAGGCGCACGGCTATCGGTGTGGACCATAATCGTGTATCGCTTCTGGTGGCGGTTCTGGATAAAATTTGCGGCATGCATCTGGGGGGGGCCGATATTTTTATCAATGTCGCGGGCGGTATCCGGGTGGAGGAACCGGCGGTTGATCTGGGCGTCGTTGCGGCAATGGCTTCGAGCTTTTTGGATCGTCCGGTTGATTCCCGGACAGTTATTTTGGGAGAAGTTGGGCTGACCGGAGAGGTGCGGGCTGTTTCGCAAATAGAAGTGCGGGTGAAAGAAGCAGCGCGCCTTGGTTTCAGCCGCTGCGTGGTGCCCAAAACAAACGCAAAGCAATTGACGAAAATAGGCAAAATGGAAGTATGTGCGATCAGTTCACTGAAGGAGTTGCTGGAAAATCTCTTCTAACGACTTCGTAAAATGTCCATATGCTGCGTTGCGCTTCATCCTATAGTCACTGAGGCCTACGAAAAAGTAGGCCTCATTCCTAAAGATTCGCGCGCCTTGTCTCTGGAGCATTTTACGAAGTCGTTAAAAATTACGTAAAAAAATTTTCAAAAACCTTGACACGGGGGAAATAGTGCATAAAATAGCGCCGCTTAATCAGCATACATAAATTTTATATAAAAAAGGAAGAAAGGAGAGGAAAAAGTATGAAAATCAGACCTTTACAGGATAGAATCATTGTAAAACGTTTGGAAGAGGAAACAAAAACAAAGGGAGGAATCATCATTCCCGATACAGCCAAGGAAAAACCAATCGAGGGTAAAGTCATTGCCGTGGGCAAGGGGAAAGTTGCTGATGATGGTAACCTGATTAAAATGGAAGTAAAAGTTGGTGATAAAGTCCTTTTCAGCAAATACGGCGGCAACGAAGTAAAGATAGATGGCCAAGAATACCTGATCATGAGAGAAGATGACATTCTGGGCGTTATTGAAAAATAAGAAAATTTTAAGGAGGAATATATATAATGGGAGCAAAAATACTTCTTTACGATGAAGAAGCAAGAAAGTCGATGCTCAAGGGCGTAAACACCCTGGCCGACGCTGTAAAAGTAACCCTTGGTCCCAAGGGCCGTAACGTTATCATTGACAAGAGCTATGGTTCACCCACCGTTACCAAAGACGGTGTGACTGTGGCTAAAGAAATCGAACTGGAAGATAAATTTGAAAACATGGGCGCGCAGATGGTGAAAGAAGTCGCCAGCAAAACCAGCGATGTCGCCGGTGATGGAACAACTACCGCGACACTATTGGCCCAGGCAATTTATCGCGAAGGCGTGAAAGCCGTCGCGGCCGGCAGCAACCCGATGGATATTAAACGCGGGATTGAGAAAGCCGTAGATATCGTAGTCAAAGAGCTCAGCAAGATGAGCAAACCCACCAAAGATCAAAAAGAAATCGCTCAGGTCGGCACTATTTCCGCCAACAACGATGAAACCATCGGCAATATCATTGCCGAGGCCATGGGCAAAGTCGGCAAAGAAGGCGTCATTACCGTAGAAGAAGCCAAAGGACTGGAGACCGAACTGGAAATCGTCGAAGGTATGCAGTTTGACCGCGGCTATCTTTCTCCTTACTTTGTCACCAACGCCGACAAGATGCTTGTCGCTCTGGAAGACGCGGTAATTTTAATTTACGAAAAGAAAATCAGCGGNNATGAAAGACCTGCTGCCGATTTTGGAACAAATTGCCAAATTGGGACGCCCGCTGCTCATCATCGCTGAAGATATCGAAGGCGAAGCACTGGCAACATTGGTTGTCAACAAGATCCGCGGTACCCTGCATGTGGCAGCTGTTAAAGCTCCGGGCTTCGGCGACCGCCGCAAGGCCATGCTGGAAGACATCGCCATCCTTACCGGCGGCAAGATGATTTCCGAAGATATGGGTTACAAACTGGAAAACGTAAAGATGGAAGATTTGGGACACGCCAAGAAGATCACCATTGATAAAGACAATACCACCATTATCGATGGCGCCGGAAAGCGTGCTGATCTGGAAGGCCGTGTCAAACAGATTCGCGCTCAGATCGAAGAAACCACTTCCGATTACGATAAAGA
>PLNU01000158.1:0-11816 GCA_003142835.1 Syntrophaceae bacterium | reverse complement strand
TTAAAATGATCGCCTGCAATGCTGGCATGGAAGGCAGCATTGTTGTGGAAAAGGTAAAAGAAAAGAAGGGCGCTTATGGTTTCAATGCCCGTACCGAGCAGTATGAAGATATGATCGCAGCCGGTGTCATTGACCCGACCAAGGTTACCCGCTTTGCGCTGCAGAACGCAGCCAGCGTTGCCGCACTGTTGCTTACAACCCAGTGCATGATTGCCGATAAGCCCGAAGAGAAGGGCGCAGGCGGCGGTATGCCCGGTATGCCTCCGGGTGGTGGATACCCCGGCATGGGCATGTAGCCACGACGGCATAAGTGTCATTGCGAGGAGCGCCGCGTGCGACGTGGCAATCTAAGTGAAAACTGAAGCCAATTTGGCCACAGCATTACAGGCCAGGGAAAATTAAAATAATGAGCCCCCGAGGCAGGAAACTGTCCGGGGGCTTTTTTATTCCTTTGACATAAAATACCATTTTGCAAAGATCTCGCTATATTCGAAGGAATGGGTGTTGCGCGAATCGTTCATCAGATCGAATCAATATAAAATGGTGATGATCTATTGAATCTCTCCGGGTTATATNNGCTTGCTGCGGGGAGGTTCATTCTTTGTCTTGCATAGGCCTCCGATCTCATGTTTCTTTAAGTATTAGCGGTTATAGAGTTATGCTTGAAAGTCCAGTTGTTATGTGATAGTTGACTGCGTCATATACGTACCAAGCCGGATTTCTTTGGCTACCTTTGTTGGCATGACCGTCCGTTTCCTTAACGCTGTAGGGAACGGACGCGACCGTTCCCTACGATTGCCGCCTTGGTATCCTGTTCAATTCGACTTGGTCTAAACAAAGAAGATTATTCGCGGTTTAACCGCTATTTTTTTTGAGATGTGAGGAGTAACATAAGATGGATTACAAAGAGACATTGAATCTTCCCCAGACGGATTTTCCGATGAAGGCGAATCTGGCACAGCGTGAGCCGGAAATGCTGAAGAAATGGGAAGAAATGGGCATTTATAAGAAAATTCGGGAAACGGCTAAAGGCAAAAAACCTTATATTCTGCATGATGGCCCTCCCTACGCCAACGGCAATATTCATCTGGGCACAGCGCTCAATAAAATTATTAAGGATATAGTCATTAAGGCCAAAAATATGACTGGTTTTGACGGTGTTTATGTTCCGGGGTGGGATTGCCACGGCCTGCCCATTGAACATCAAGTCGATAAAGAGCTGGGAAGTAAAAAACAAGGCATGTCGCAGGTGGATAAACGCCGCGCCTGCCGCGTATATGCCGAAAAATTTGTCGGCACTCAGAAAGAGCAATTCAAGCGTCTGGGCGTTTTTGGCGAGTGGGATAATCCTTATCTGACGATGGCCTATCCGTACGAAGCGGCAACCGTTGCCGAGTTCGGCAAGCTTTACCTCAACGGCAGTGTTTATAAGGGTAAAAAGCCGGTTTACTGGTGCGCCTCCTGTAAGACAGCGCTGGCTGAGGCCGAAGTGGAATATGCCGATCATCAAACGCCTTCCATTTATGTAAGGTTTGCCGTGACTTCCGATATCAGCAAAGTCTTACCGAAACTGGCCGGCCAGAAAGTAAATGTTGTTATCTGGACAACCACGCCCTGGACAATTCCCGCTAACCTGGCGATTGCCCTCAAGGATGATTTCATTTACGCCGCGGTGAAGATTGATGGTGAAGTGCTCATTGTGGCCAAAGACATGCTCGATTATTGTCTGGATGCTTTCGGCTATAAGAATAAAAAATATGAGATTCTGGACGAATTTAAAGGCGCGGTTCTCGAAGGGCAGAAGTGTGTCCATCCCTTGATCAAAAGAGATAGTGTTTTGATTCTTGCTCCTTTTGTCACACTCGAAGCAGGCACCGGCTGCGTACATATTGCGCCCGGCCACGGTCAGGAAGACTATGAAATTGGCCTGCAATACGGTCTGGATAATTATGCGCCGGTGGACGACGCGGGAAAGTTTACCGAGGATGTCGAATATTTTGCCGGCCAGTTTGTTTTCGATGCCAATGAAAACGTTATCAAAAAATTGAAAGAAACAGGCGCATTGCTGGGACGCTTTCCGATGCAGCATTCCTATCCTCATTGCTGGCGTTGCAAGAAACCAATCATCTTCCGTTCCACAGAACAGTGGTTTATCTCCATGGAGAAAAATGATTTGCGCAAAAAAGCGCTCGCCTGCATCGATCAGGTGCAGTGGATTCCTGCGTGGGGGCACGATAGGATTTACGGCATGGTGGAAAACCGCCCCGATTGGTGTATTTCCCGCCAGAGATTGTGGGGTGTTCCGATTACTGTTTTCTATTGCGCGAAGTGCAAGAAGGAGGTGCTGACCAAAGAAATTCTTGATCATCTGGTAAGACTAGTGGAAGAAGGAGGCGCGGATGTCTGGTTTGAAAAAGAAGCAAAAGACCTGATGCCCAAAAACACAACCTGTCCGCATTGCCAGAGTACTGAATTTGACAAAGAAATCAATATTCTGGATGTGTGGTTTGATTCCGGTGTCAGCCACGCGGCTGTTCTGGAGAAAAGAAAAGACTTAAGCTCTCCGGCGGATATGTATCTGGAAGGCTCCGATCAGCACCGTGGCTGGTTCCATTCATCACTTCTGGAATCTGTGGGAACTCGAGGCCGGGCACCGTACAAAAGTGTTCTCACGCATGGTTTTGTGGTGGACGGTGAAGGCAAAAAAATGTCCAAATCCGTCGGCAATACAATTGACGCGGAAGAAGCGATTCAAAAATATGGCGCGGAAATTCTGCGGCTCTGGGTGGCGGCGGAAGACTACACCGATGACATTCGGATTTCCGATGAAATTCTCAAACGCCTGATAGAAGCCTATCGCCGGATTCGCAACACCAGCCGGTTCATTCTGGGCAACCTCTATGATTTTAACATCGATACCGGGCAGGTTGCTTACGAACAGATGACCGAAATGGACAGATGGGCGCTGCACCGCCTGCAAGAAGTGATCAAACGCGTGACGGAAGCCTATGAACGCCATCAGTTCCATGTGGTCTTTTACACGCTTTATAATTATTGTACCGTTGATTTGAGCGCGCTTTATCTGGATGTTTTAAAAGACAGGCTCTATACGAATAAGGCGGCCTCTGTTGCGCGCCGCTCGGGGCAGACGGCAATGTTCACTATTTTAAAAGCGATGACTCAGCTTCTGTCGCCGATTCTGACCTTTACCGCGGAAGAAGTCTGGGCGGCAATGCCCGGATGGAAGGGAAAAGCACTGAGTGTTCATCTGGCTCAATTTCCGCAAGTAAATGCTCAATATTTTAATGCCGAGTTGGGCGATCAGTGGAAAGTAATGATTGACGCCAAGGCTGAAATTGCCAAAGCTGTCGAGCAGGCCAGAAAAGAAAAAGTGATCGGCCATTCCCTGGATGCGCGTATCACTATCGCAGCGCCGGAGAAAATGCGTGCTTTAATGGCCTCGCATCTGGAAGATTTAAGAGCATTGCTGATTGTCTCGCAATTGCAGTTGGTAGACGAGAAGGAAATAGCTAAACCTTACGTCAGCGAAGAGATAAAAGGATTGTTTGTTGGTGTGGAGAAAGCCCGCGGCGTCAAATGCGAACGCTGCTGGATTTATGAAGAATCTGTAGGCGCAAATGTTCAGCATCCGACGGTTTGCGGCCGTTGTTTGCCGAACTTATAGATTAATATCGTAAGGAGTTGTTTTTGAAAAAAAATATTTTAATATTCTTGCTGGGCGTGGCGGTTGTCATTGCACTCGATCAGATAACTAAATCTGCTATTGCCACAAGATTTTTCATGCATGAATCCTATCCGGTAATTAATGGTTTATTTAACCTGGTATATGTGATGAATCCCGGTGCTGCCTTTGGATTTCTGGCCAAGGCTTCCGAGGCATTCCGTTATATTTTCTTTACCGGAATCACCATTGTGGCGCTTGTGTTGATTTTGTATTATCTTCTTAAAAGCAAGTCGCAGAGTTTAATAATCGTTTGTGCCCTTACTTTGATTTTTGCAGGCGCGGTGGGAAATCTTATCGATAGGTTACGTTTCGGTTCGGTGGTGGATTTTCTTGATGTTTACATCGGTTCCGCGCACTGGCCGGCCTTTAATGTGGCGGATTCGGCAATATCTATCGGAGCCGTGTTAATGATCTGGGACATGATCGCCAATCGCAAAAAGGAAAATGCATCTTAAATTATCGCTTAATACCATTTCGCTTTCAAAGGATAACGAGGCGGCAAGGAGGAGGCGTGTAGGGAACGGTCGCGACCGTTCCCTACAAATACGTTGAGGAAGCCGANNAAAGAAAGCGAAATGGTATAAGGTAAAGGCAACAATATGAAGCTTTATCTGATTATTAAGACATTCTTTTCTCGTCATCTGATACCAACTCGAATCTTTGTTTTCAGTTTCGCCGCCTTCATTATGCTGGGCACGCTGGCCTTGTGGCTTCCTCTTTCTGCGCGGGAGAGCAATTTACGTTTTGTCGATGCTCTCTTTACGTCGGCTTCCGCCGTATGTGTCACAGGTCTTGCCGCTGTGGATATCGGCAAAGACCTGTCTCTGGCAGGTCAGCTTATTACCCTTGTTCTTTTCCAGGTGGGCGGTCTGGGTATCATCACCTTTTCGATTGTATTATTTACTTTGATGGGACGGGGCATTTCTTTTAAAGGCCGTGAAATTACTCAGTCTGCTTTCCTACACGGCCCAAGAAAAGATTTTTATTTAATTGTTAAAAAAGTTCTGCGCTATACGATTATTATTGAAGGCATTGGCACACTCCTTTTATTTTTAAAATTTGTTCAGGAATTTCCGATTGGACAAGCTTTTTACCATGCCGTTTACAATGCCGTGTCCGCTTTTAATAATTGCGGTTATTCGCTTTTTCCCGACAGTATGATGCGTTACCAGAGTGATATCCTCGTCAATCTCACGATCATGTCTTTGATCATCCTGGGCGGCATTGGCTTTATTGTGCTACATGAGGTTATAGGCAAAATACGTGGCACGGAGAAGAAGCTGTCCCTCCATACCAAAATTGTTTTGGTAACAACCGCAGCGCTGATTCTTGTGGGCGCGGCTTGCTTTTACTTTATGGAGATGCACAATACTTTAAGAGGAGCAACAACGAAGACGGCGCTTCTATCTTCCTTCTTTCAGTCCGTTGTCGCGCGCACTGCCGGTTTCAATACCGTGGACATTGGCATTTTAACCAACTCCACTATATTGGTGATAATCATACTGATGTTTATCGGCGCCTCGCCCGGCTCCACAGGCGGCGGCGTCAAGACAACCAGTTTTGCAATACTGTGCCTTTTGATTATCAACCGCATCAAAGGCAATGAAAATGTCAATATCGCCAACCGTACTATTCCGCCGGAACTTGTGGCGCGGACAATTTCGATCATTTTTGCTTCGGCTTTATGTATTGGTCTGATAACGTCTATGCTTTTGCTTTTCAGCAGCAGAAGCCTAGCGCCGCTGGCCAGCCGTTACCAGTTTATTGAATATGTGTTTGAAACGTTTTCCGCTTTCGGCACAGTCGGCTTGTCCATGGGTGTAACACCAAAACTCAATGATGCTCAGAAATACGCCATCATCCTGATGATGTTTATTGGACGGGTGGGACCATTAACGCTGGCATTTGCCTGGTATTCTGCCAGAAAAAAAGGTATTACGTATGCGGAGGAATCAGTGATGGTTGGTTGACGGCTTCGTAAAAAGTTCCCAGCATTCACCGGGCTGCGCATATGCGGAGTTTATACGGCGTATGCCGGATGCGCTTCGTCCTTCCCCGGCCTTCGCCGGGGCAGGCTACTTGCGGCCTACGCAAAAGTAGGCCTCATTCCTCAGGCCTTGCGCGCCTTGTCTCTGGCGCTTTTTACGAAGCCGTTCCGGATTAGGCTTTTTACGGGAATATTATATTGGTATCATGAAATTAATATATAGTCTGAGCATGGGGAGGAAATAAATGAAAAGGGCTGTTGTCATCGGACTGGGAATATTTGGTTACAATATCGCTCGCACTTTGTTTGAAAGCGGATTTGAAGTTGTGGCGATTGATAAAAATAAAGATATTATTCAGAAGATAAGAGATCATTCCACCAAAGCGATTCTGGCAGATGGAACCGATCAGGAAATTATGGATGAAATTGGCATTGGAGAAGATGACATCGCCATTATTTCCTTTGGTGAAGACCTCGCCGCCGCCACTTTAATTACTCTGCATTTAAAGCAGATGAAGGTTAAGAATATCATTGTCAAAGCACCAAATGAGGAGCATAAACTAATTTTAGAAAAAGTCGGGGCAACTGAGGTTGTCATTCCGGAAATGGATATGGCCAAAAAAGTGGCCAAGAGCCTTGTTTCACCGAATATGATGGATTATATACCACTTTCCGAAGATTATATAATTTCTGAAATGGCGCCGCCCAACAGTTTTCTGGGAAAGACAATTAGGGAGTTAGGACTACGTGCCAAGTACAGCATTGAAGTTATTGCTGTGCGCGATGTTCTTTCTGAGAGTGTGCACATGGTGCCTCAGGCAGATTTTGTTATTAAAGACGGTGAAGTCCTTGTTGTCATCGGTAAAGAAACGGATATCAATAAGATAAAATAGGCTGAAGACTAATAATGTAGGGAACGGTTTTTAACCTTTCCCTTGTTTATATTCTGCAATACGATGATATTCAAAAGAATGGATGATTAAAAAATTACAAAAAACAAAAACCCCGCGGGAATTGCCCCGCGGGGTTTTTTCAAATAATCCTTCAGCCCTCAGTCTTCAGCCTAAATGCCTAGAACGTCAGAGTCAGCTTGTTGATCAGCATGTAGTCGTCGCTGATCCGGTTTGCATTACTGGTGCCTTTGTAATAGTCACCGGTGAAGAGATAACCGACGCCCAGCATATAGGACAGGTTATTGGTGAGTTTGTAAGTACCGGTAACGTCAATTTCCCAACCGAAGTCGGCTTTGAGGCTCGCATTTTGCTGGTCGGCTTTCGCGTAAGAAAGAGATGCCATAATATCCAAAGCAGCGAGAGGGTTCACACCAACTCTGCCTTGACCGAACCAAGCACCGGGAGTTCCTGTTGCAGCAGAACCACCCATCGGGCTGCTGTTATTAAAAGTTCCAGAATAACCATTAATTGCCCCTGCCCAGTAGGTAATATCCTGATTGAACATAATCAAGCAAGGATTCCAGTCGATGCCGCCGGTAAGAGTGCCGCCTTCCTGTTTATCGGAAGTGGTGAGATCATCACCCGATATATAAGCGAAAGTGCCGCCGAAATAGACCGGGGCGAAAGTGGCGGTGGCATCAATCCAGCCGGATATGTTTTTCAGGCTAACGTTAGCTGTGCCGTTATCGTAATTTTTTAAATCACCCGTGGCGTAGTTGAATTCTGCCTGCAGGGCCACCGGGCCGATTTTGGCAATGGCATACGGTGTAAAAAGGAAATATTTCTTTGCGTAGTTGTTTGCTGCTGGTCTAGTTCCAGCGTAGTTGTAGTAAATAACTTTCATGGCTGCCAGGCCGTCTTTCCATTTGTAAACGCCTTCGATGGCATAGGCATCATTGTCCGCATCCGTGAAGTTTGAAGTAGTAGTAACGGCCGAGTAACTTTTGTCCAGTACTTTTGTTATATCGGCATTAATTGTTGCCGGGCCGATAGTATAAGAATATTTTATCCTGCCGGCCGGATAAGAACCATTGCCGAATATTGTGCCCGTCGCTCCATAATTCATAATACCGACATCGAATGTTCCGATAGGCGAGACATAATCAATGTAAGCCCAGTCCACAGCGATGTTCTCATTTTCAGCCCGAGTTCCTGCGGAATCTGCTGCTGCAGTTATAGGGTCAGGGGTAGTACTTCTGGCACCGCCCCAGATTCTTTCCATCGCGTCAAAGCGGGTGACCAGCTTCAGGCCCGGAGATACGATAAATTCTGTCCCGACGCGCAGTCTCTGATAATAGAAGGCTGTGCTGATACCGGGATTCTGTGTTGATGTGCTGGAAATAGTATAAGAATCTTTGTTGAACGATGTTTTGTCCAGATACATTCCAGCCGCGTAAAACGACCCGCTAAACTTTACATCGACTGCCATAGCCGATGCGCTGAGGGCCAGGACAAGCCCCAGCGACAGCAATACTAACCAAAATCTCTTCATTTTTTCCTCCTAAATAAATTTTTTTTACCCTTAAAAATGGGCATTTTTAAGGCTTCTCCAACTTCAATTTTTTACAATTGAAGCAGGAATATGCCATTCTAGAATTACAGAATGATGACGGATTGGTTAAGCTATTAAGAATATGAAATTATATAATTGATATTCATTAATAGTTTCCGTCAGTTTCCTTAAGAGCAATAACCGCCTAACGTTTTTTAAGCATTTTGTCAATAATTTATTAGGATAATAAGTAATTAAATGTAATAAAATATGATTTATTAGATATTTTAGTAAAAACAAAGTCCAATTAATATGGTAGTTTTTATTCCCTTATGAACTACGGCAGAGTTGCCTGCAGTTGTAAACTTTTCTTCAAAATGGCTCACAGATAGGCTCCTTTTATCATTCATAGATAGATTTTACCTTTCCCTCATTTGAGGGATGACCATTTATATCACCTGCATCCCCTGACAGGACAGTGCTGATATTTCCAGCTTCAGAAATGCCGGAGCAATTAACCAATGATTTGTTCAATCAGTGAAAACAGACAATGGCACGCGGTTTAATCTTCTTGACACAAGAAGAACTTTTTCATATATACAGGCCGCTCCAAAGCTGTTCTTAATAAATAAGGATGTGAGCTAAGGACAGTTTAGCGCACATTTGATCACTGAATTTCCAAGGAGGAACAATCTTGAAAATCAACAATACTAAAAACAAAAAACTCAACGACTGGGTGCAAGAAGTAGCTGCGATGACCGTCCCTGATCAAATTTATTGGTGTGACGGTTCCAAAGATGAATATGAACGTATTATAAAACTCACGGTCGATGATGGTCTTGCCATTCCCCTCAATTCTAAAAAGTTGCCCGGTTCTTATCTTTTTCGTTCAGACCCATCCGACGTTGCTAGGGTGGAAAACAGGACTTATATAGCATCAAGATCAAAAGATGATGCCGGTCCGACAAACAACTGGATCAATCCGGAGGAACTCAAAACAACTCTTAAAGGCCTGTACAAAGGTTGCATGAAAGGTCGCACCATGTACATTATACCTTTCAGTATGGGACCGGTAGGATCTCCTATTTCTAAAATCGGTATAGAAATCACAGACTCACCATACGTAGTCGTGAATATGCATATTATGACACGTGTGGGCAATAAAGTTCTTGATGTGCTCGGAGAAAACGGCGAATTCGTTCCCTGTCTTCATTCCGTGGGGAAACCCCTTGCAGCAGGACAGAAGGATAACGGTATCTGGCCCTGCGCGCCTATTGAGGAAAAATACATTGCTCATTTTCCCCAAGAGCATGCAATATGGTCTTATGGATCCGGATACGGCGGCAATGCGCTCCTCGGTAAAAAATGTCTGGCTCTNNGCATGTGGTAAAACAAATTTGGCCATGCTAGTTCCCACCATCGCCGGATGGAAAGTGGAGTGCGTGGGAGACGATATCGCCTGGATGAAATTCGGGAAAGACGGCCGCCTATATGCAATAAATCCTGAAGCGGGATTTTTCGGCGTTGCGCCGGGGACATCTCTGCAATCAAATCCCAATGCGATGAAGACCATTGACCGCAATACCATATATACCAATGTTGCCCTCACTGGTGATGGTGATGTCTGGTGGGAGGGTATCGGGTATAAAGCGCCGGGTAAGCTTATTGATTGGACCGGCAAAGAATGGGAGGAAGGAAAAACCGACAAGCCGGCAGCTCATGCCAATTCGCGTTTTACAGCACCGGCACGGCAATGTCCGGGTATCGATCCGGCATGGGAAGATCCAAACGGTGTGCCGATCAGTGCGTTTCTCTTCGGTGGACGCCGTCCCGGAACTATACCGCTGGTTCATCAATCCTTTAATTGGAATCATGGCGTATTTTTAGGATCAATTGTCGGTTCCGAAGTTACCGCTGCCGCGCTTGATGTGACGGCAGGCACGGTGCGCCGCGATCCATTTGCTATGCTTCCTTTCTGTGGCTACCATATGAGTGATTATTTTAAACACTGGATAGAAATAGGGAAGAAAACATCTGCAGACAAGCTTCCCAAAATATTTTATGTTAACTGGTTCCGCAAAACAGCGGATGGCAAATGGCTGTGGCCGGGATATGGTGAAAACAGCCGTGTACTCAAGTGGGTTTTCGAGCGCTGCAACAATGAAGGCGGCGTAACGGAAACGCCGATTGGCTTTATGCCAACTGTTGAAGCGATTGAACGTGCCGGGCTGTCCGGTGTCAGTGATTCGGACATGAAAGAACTTCTGGCGGTGGACAGGGAAGGGTGGCGGAAAGAGATCGTTCTTGTCAAAGAGCATTATGCGAAATTCGGCTCCAGACTTCCCAGAGAACTCACAGATGAACTGGCCGCGCTGGAAAAACGCCTGGCTTGAAACTATACATGGTTGACGATATAATAAGGCTTCCAAATATATGTTCTATATACCGGAAACCAGTCGTTTTAATACGCAATAAATGTTCAGCAAGTAGTTGTAATGAAAGGTGAAATAAAATTTCTGCTGATAATAGTAAAATAGTTGGAATTTTTTCTTGACACATTTGTAAAGAGGGGGTAAAAGATCTTTTCTGTTCGTCAGAGATGTGCTAGAAGTTAAGTTGAGGTTTTCAACAAAGTTCAGATAGTATAACTCGTAGTTATCGGATAGCTCCAATGATTACCGGCTGAAAATAAAGTTTCTTTGAATTTTGAAAATTTAACTTGACAAATAAATCAGATTGATTTATTTGTTACAGCTCGTTTCAAGATGGCTCTTTGGAAATTGAATAGTGGGAAAATGAATTTGTGGGTCCTAAATATTTTTTTGAAGTAACGCGAGAATAAGGAAGAGAAATCTTCCTTCTAGGATTAAAACTTGAGAGTTTGATCCTGGCTCAGAACAAACGCTGGCGGCGTGCCTAACACATGCAAGTCGTACGAGAAAGTCCGCTTCGGTGGATAAGTAAAGTGGCGCACGGGTGAGTAACGCGTGGATAATCTACCCTCTAGTTGGGAATAACTCATCGAAAGGTGGGCTAATACCGAATGATACTACATAACTACTGTTGTGCAGTCAAAGAAGGCCTCTGTTTACAAGCTTTTGCTGAAGGATGAGTCCGCGTACCATTAGCTAGTTGGTAGGGTAATGGCCTACCAAGGCGACGATGGTTAGCTGGTCTGAGAGGATGATCAGCCACACTGGAACTGAGNNGGAATTTTGCGCAATGGGCGAAAGCCTGACGCAGCAACGCCGCGTGAGTGATGAAGGCTTTCGGGTCGTAAAGCTCTGTCAATGGGAAAGAAATGTATTGTGGTTAATACCCGCGATACTTGACGGTACCCATAAAGGAAGCACCGGCTAACTCCGTGCCAGCAGCCGCGGTAATACGGGGGGTGCAAGCGTTGTTCGGAATCATTGGGCGTAAAGAGCGTGTAGGCGGCTTGATCAGTCAGATGTGAAAGCCCTGGGCTTAACCCAGGAAGTGCATTTGAAACTGTCAGGCTAGAGTAGGGGAGAGGGAAGTGGAATTCCTGGTGTAGAGGTGAAATTCGTAGATATCAGGAGGAACACCGGTGGCGAAGGCGACTTCCTGGCCCTATACTGACGCTGAGACGCGAGAGCGTGGGTAGCAAACAGGATT
>PLNU01000163.1:2812-3745 GCA_003142835.1 Syntrophaceae bacterium | reverse complement strand
AAACGATGTTTCAGTTGCACACATGGGCTGGATTCCCGTCTGCACGGGAATGACAAAGGTGCCAGGCATGAGGAAAAATGATCCGACTTTTTTGGTTAAATTATACAACTTTGGTTTTTCTGTGGTAATAGTAGCGAAGGGGAATCACGATGACGAAAAAGGGGATCATGTACATGGCGGCGACCATCGGTTCGACAGGGCCGAAAAACTCGGATGAAAAAACAATCACCAACACATTATTCAGATTGCCCAGCATAACCGCGCCGGCCAATTGATTCTCTACTGTACTTTTCCGGAAGAAGAATATTCCAACAATACATATAGATGGCCGCAAGCCCAAAGGCCACAATAACCGCATGAATAATCACACTGTGGTCTTTTTTGAAGAAAGGCGCGTAGCGGTAGAAAACGCCCAGATTGATCAGAGCAAAAAACATCAGTGAAAGGGGAAACTGTATTTTTATTATAGGTGTAAGCAGCCTGGGGGTCAGGCGTCGCAGCACTTCAACGGAGATGATGGGTTATACCTGGATGTAATCATCCCAGGAATAGTCGGGATCGGCGTAGGTATATAAGTATTCTTGTGAATGAGGGCGATGATCAGCGGGTTCAGCTTCAATACTTTATCTTATATTTCAACGGCCTGACCCTAATTCCTTCTGTAAAAACGAAAAAGAACTAAGGAAAGAGATTAGGTTAACCTTAATACATGAATTGGCGCACTATTTTGGATATAGCGAGGAAAAGCTTGAAAAAATGGGGCTTGGGTAAAATTTGGGAAATACATAATTATTTCTTGATTTTATTCAAATTTCAGTTAGATAATAGATTTCTGGAAGAATTAGTTTTCAACAAGTCTAATTAATATTTATTCAAACTTATTATCTACAGGGGATAATGTGTCAGCAATTGGAACTTTTTTAAAGAAGATCC